>NZ_JBSFUR010000063.1:0-25490 GCF_053591895.1 Streptomyces sp. NPDC002867
AGCATATACGCGTCCTCTGTGTTTTGTGTTGTTGTTCTGTGTTGGGGTTAGCCTTTGGGGGCCCGCCGCGGCCCCCCCCCCCCCCGGGCCCCCCCCCCCCACCCGGCGGGCCGGGACGCGGCGTAAAGGACAGCCGCAAGCGGCTGGGGCCCGCCCCCTAGAGCGCCCTTCGGGCGCGGGGCGGACTAGCGGAAACGCCGCCCCTGAGTGGCCTTCGGCCACGGGCGGCTTTTTTCTGCCCTTCGGGCAGGCGCTGCGCGCCGGGCCCCTTCAAGCGCCCTTCGGGCGCGGGCCCGCCCCTGCGGGGCCAAGGAGCCGCCTTCGGCGGCGCCGGTACTTCCGTGCCCGATGCCGCCGCCCCCAAGGGTGATCCTAGGTGCTGTAAAGTTTGGCATGTCGACTAACTCTGAGGAGAAGGCGCACATGCCAAGGATCGCCCTGTTCGGAGCGCCGGCCACGGGAAAGACCACCCTGGCCCGGTGGCTCTCCACAGAGCTGGACCAGCCCCACACCGACCTCGACGACCTGCTGTTCACCCCGGACGGGCCATTGCCGCTGGAGGAGTTCCGGCGGCAGGCGGGAAAGATCACCCGCACTGACGGATGGATCGTCGAAGGCAACTTCTCCAAACTCGCCGACGTCGTATGGCACCGGGCCGACACGCTGGTCTGGCTCGACTTCCCGCTACCCCTGATCTTGTACCGGATCGTCCGCCGCAGTCTGCGCCAGCTCTCAGGGCGAGAGGACAGCGCACAGGCCAGACGCCTGACCTGGTCCAAGGCGTTCTTCGCCCACCGATCCCTGCTCCGCACCGCCATCCGCAAATACCGGGCGAACCGCCCCCGCTACGTCCGCCAGGTCGCCGAGACCGCCGAGCTGGGCGTTCAGGTGGTCAGGCTCCGCGGCCCGCGAGATGTCCGCCGCTGGAAGGAACAGACAGCGAAGGGGCCGGCGGAGAGCCACTCGCGAGAAGCGGCCCGGCACACCACCGGCCCCTAACCAACATCCAGGCCGACGTCACCGCCGACCGAGGAAGCCCCACCAGCGTAGCCCGCCCCGCCGGAACACCCGAAAGAAACCCTTCCCCGTGATCCCCCGCAACCGCCCCGTGATCAACGAATCCGACATCGCCCAACAGGCCGGCGTGCCCATCGCCACCTGGCGGCGCCGCGACGCCCCCGCCTTCCGCCAGCGAGTGCCGGCCCTCTTCCCCAACAGCCGCACCCTGATCTACGACCTCGCCCAAGCCCGGGCCTACCTCGCGGGCAGACCCATCCCCGCGCTGCCCACCGGAGAACATCCCGACGACCTTCTCAACGACGAGGAAGCCGCCGCCCTGCTCGGCGTCGCAGCGAGCACCGTCCGCGCCTACGCGAGCCAGGGTTACCTCCCGGCGGGCACCACCGTCTACAGCCTCCGCGTCTGGCCACGCCATGAAATCGAGCACCGTCGCGACAACCCGCTTGGGCAAGGAAAAGGCGGCGGCCGCCGCGCCGGCGAACCCCAGGGGCCCCGCAAGGCCCACGCCTACGAAGGTGATCCCCGCCTGCACACCGCCGCCGCAGCACTCAAGACCGCCGAGGGCACCCCCCGCACCCACCTCGCGGCCACTCTCGCTGACCAGCACGGCGGATCCACCCGCACATGGGAACGGCTCCTCGCCCAGGCCGACCGGACGACCGGAACGGCCCCGGACGCTCGCCGCCGTCCCCCGTCTCACTGATCACGACGCCGAGCCCAGCCACAGGCTTACCTGCCCGGCGCTACGGCTCTCTATCGAGTCATCGTGGAGCGTGCGGCATTGATGTGGCAGAGGGCAGCCGATCGGAGGGCTGCGCGCGGCTGCGGTGGCCCACACGTAGACCCGGCTGCGGCCAGGCATAGAGCCGAGTCGTGACCGACGTGGAGCCGTGCAGGTCAACGGCCACCGCTTCCACCTCCTGCGCGGAAGCCCCGGGCGAAAGCGGAGGCACATCCTCAGGTCAGCGGGCGTCTCCGGTCGGGGATCAAAGAGGCTGCTCATCCGGGTGACCACCCATCCTCCGGCCAAGGTATTTGAACAAGCAGACGAACGGCCAGACGAACGGCCAGACGAACGGCCAGACCACCCACTTGATCGGCCAAGTGATCATCTTGAAGATCCACAGCAGGAATCGAGAAGTCCTCGACCGTGTAGGCGTTGACTCAGGGTCACGGGTGTAAAGCAGCCTTTTCTGCTCCGCAGCGAGAAGTCCGGCTGTCGAGCCCACCACCGCCGGAACCACGATCCAACCAGCGAACCGGAGAACGATCACCCAGCGCTGTTGAACAGTTCGTAGATCTAGATCCTTTTTGGGAGCGAACGGATCCGCATACCCGAGCATGAATTGAGCGGCCAGGACCCAACGGGAGCCAAGAACAACAGCAGCCGTCACGTACAGAGCCCCCAGCACAACGAAGAACCAAACCCCTCGCTTGCGGAACCAAACGAAGAAGGGCCACCGCAACCATTTCCGATAGACGACGGTGATCCGGCGCCAAATCGTCAGGGGTGGCAGGTCAGGATGTCCCATGGCGAGCGCCTGGTGGGCACGCCGAGAGGCGCGCTCCGCCCTGCGCTGCATCCGGCGGGTGGTGGCCGGGCGCACGGCCACGTCCGGCTCGGTACCCATGATCGCAGGCTAAGACGGTCAGGTACTGTTTGCCGCTTTTGCTGGGTCGGTTGCATCATGCGCTGCCAAGGCCAGGGACTGATTGCCGCCGTTTGCGGCTGGTGACGATCCTGCTGGCTTATTGTGTGGCCGCCTCGACGGTGTCCTCCGACTTGAGGTTCAGCTTCGACTTGAGGTCGTTGAACCTGTTCTTGACGTGCGGCGTAGCCTTCGCGGCAACAATGCGCACCGCACCTACGGCTGCGACCACCTTGATCACGTTCTCAGCCGGACGGCGCCGACCACTTAGCGCACGCTCTGACACGGATGGTTCGGACCCCTACAGGTCCGCCAGGAACTGTGCCAGTGATGGCGCGACCAGCCGACCACCGGGGTGACCGATTTCCTGGAGCAGGATCCTGCCGGTAGCGTTGTCGAGGACGAAGAACAGGTCGGAATCGGTGCCAGCGACGGGGAACGTAATGTCACCGCCGAACTCCGCCGCCTGTCGACGCGCGTGTTCGGCCAGACCACGCACGGTGTTTTGGAGTTCCTCCTCGTTCCACTGGGTGCAAAGGAACGCCGGTTCACCGGAGTGCTCCAACCTGTCCCACGAGCCGCACCAGAGGCTGCCGTAGAGGGCAATCACATCTGGGTGCAACGTCGTGCCGATCTCGGCGAGTGTGCTCTCAAGCTCGGCAAAGTCCGGAGCCGGCTCCATCGGCACGGGCTTCCACCGGATCATGCCGTCGGCGGTGGGCTCCCCCACCTGGCAGGGGGACTGCCATTCGGGGTCGTATTCCACGACGTTCCAGCCAGCTTGGTCCAGGATGGGCCAGAGGTCGTCGAGAAGCAGGGCGGCGATCTTGTTCTCGGTCAAGTGGACTCCAAACGGCGTAGTTTTCAGGGTCTTCAAAGTCGAGCGGTGCGGAGGTGTCCGCGGGCTCGGCGGGTGGTGACACAGCGTGTGCGTAGGCGTTGGTCCTCTGCGTTGCGGAAGCCGAAGGCGTTGCGGGCGACGAGCTTGATCACGCGGTTGATGCCCTCGCTCTTGGCGCTGCTGTGGCCGGTGTCGAGGAACGCGGTGATCTCCGCCCACCACCGGTCCACGGTCACGGCCAGCCGGACGACCTCGGCGATGTCCGAATCCGCGCACCAGGTGAGGAACTTCCATCGGGCATGGCCGACTTGGTGCCGGTCGGCGCCGGTGCGGGCCAGGGCGAGGAGATTGCGCAGGCTCTCCTTCGCGATCCACGCAGTCAGCAGCGTCTGCCCGATCTGCCCCTCGCCCAGCAGTGGGTTCCACATGGTCGCGAACTGCTCATCGGTGAGGTCCTCGCGGTTGCGCAGGAGACGTCGTCTGGCTTTCCACTCCGGGTCGCTGGCGCGTCCGCGTCGTCCACGTGCCTCGGCGGTGGTGCGGCGCCGGAGTGTGGAGAGCATTTTGTTGGCGAGCTGGACGACGTGGAAGTGGTCGACCACGACGGTGGCGTCGGGCAGGCCGGTGCGGATCGCGGCGCGGTAAGTGGCCGACATGTCGATGGTGACGTGGGGGATGTTCTTGCGCCAGGTCAGCGGTGTGGTGGACAGCCAGGCCAGGACATCGGCGACGGTGCGGCCCTCGACCTGGCCGAGCAGCCCGCCGTGGCCCAGCGCGTCAACGAACCCGGTGTGCCACCGATCCCGGGTCAGGCGCCACTTGCTGGACTCGGGGTCCTGCTCCCACTTCGTCCTGCCCCGCCGGGTCTCGTCGACGCCCAGCACCTTCACCTCGGGCAGCGGGGCGTCGACGACCTCGCGCGCTGATATACGGAAGGCGCCCATCACCGTCGGCCAGGACAGGTGCAGGTCTCGGGCGGCCTGGATGACCGTTGAGCCGGCATCGCGCACCCGGCGCCCGGCCGCCTGGCGCAGCCGGGCGGTGATCCGTGCCCCGGCCGGTATCTGGGCGACGCTCTCGGTGAACGACTTCCTCGGGCACGTCGGCTCGCGGCACCACCAGCGGCGCTTGTGCCACAACAGCACCAGCCCGCGTTCCCCTTGGGGAAGGTCCCGAGGACGGGTCCGGGCTGTGCCCTTCACCTTCCAGGCGAAGGCCCCGCACTCCGGGCAGGCGCGAGCCGTTTCCTCCGCCGTGGCCAGATGCACCCGGCGGGTGCCGTCCTCAAGCCGCTCGACCCGCACGACGGACACCCCGTCGAGGCCGAGCAGCAACGTCGCTTCGTTGGGCAAGCCCGTGGCTCCTGCTTGATCTCTGCCCGGAGAACAGAAATGATCACGCGCTCGATGGCGAGACAGCAGCGGATCGGCTCTGGCCGTCGGGTCACTGGCGCTTCGCAGGGCAGTGTGCCCAGGCGTCATGACGTGGGCCCGGATCAGGTGGTGGTCATGCGGCCGCGTCGACGAGGGCTTGGAGCAGGCGCTGGGGATCTTCGGCGATGCGGTTGCAGACGTAGAGCCACCATTCCGTGCCGAAGACGATGTACTCCCGGGTGGGGTGGCCGCGCTCGGCCATGGCTTGGAGGCGGTCGGGCCCAAGGCCGAGGAGGGTCTCGAACTCCCAAGGATCGGAATCGGTGCCCTTCCCTCCGAGGTGCTGGTCAATGCGGTTGATCAGATCCCAGTCGTGGGTGGCGAAGGAGCACAGATGGCCCGAGTCGGCCAACTGTTGCGCATACGCAAGATAGGCGGCGGTCAGGGCGGGGGCCTCGCGCCGGTGGGCGATGGCCTCAGGTTCGAGGAAGGCGCCCTTGACCAGGCGGATGCGGCCGGGACGGGAAAGCAGCTCCGGCAGGTCGTCTGCGGTGCGATATAGGCGTGCCTGGACAGTGATGCCCACATGATCGAACCGCTCGCACAGCTTGCGGTGCAGGGCAAGAACCTCGTCGGTCCGGTCGGAGCCTTCAGCCGAGATCACCATCTCCCGCCCGGTGTCGGCGGTGGCCTGGGCGATGCGGGAGGCGTTGGCAAGGGCAAGCTCCGCATCGACGGCCAGGCCGATGTGGGACAAGTCGAGGGAGATCGAGCACCCGGGTGGCAGCAGACGGGCCGCAGAGAGGAACGTGTCGGTCTCTTCCGTGGCTCGCCGCGGGTCGCGGCAGCTCTCGCCCATGTACTCCACGTTCACGCGGTGGCCGGCGGCCAGGACCTGCTGCGCCCGGTCCAGGGCGTCGGGCAGGGTTTCACCGGCCACGTACCGTCGCGCAACTTTGCGGGCCAGAGGGCCCAGGATCGGGTCACCTGGGACACGCCACTTCAGCTCCTCGTCGAGCGCGAGCCCACGCAGGACTTGGGCAGCCTGTGACGAGAGGGCGGCGTTGGTAGCGGGGATCTGCGTGGTCATGCGCTGTGCCTAGCTGTTCGCGGGATGGATGAACGCCTGCGAGCCTTCCAGGCCGGTGCTATCACCTGAGAGTGGCAGATACGACAGGTAAGCTGAAATTCCTGCCACTGTGGCAAGAGAGGATCGGGAACCGATGCTTCACGACGTCGCCGTCCTAGCCCTCCAGGGTGCCCACGCATTCGAGCTGGGCGTGTTCTGCGAGGTCTTCGGGATCGACCGCAGCGACGACGCGCTGCCCGTGTACGACTTCGCTCTTGTCTCGGCCACCGGCGACAGCGTGCCGACCCGCCACGGCTTCGAGGTGCGGGCCCGGCACGGCCTGGAGCGGCTGGCCTCGGCGGACCTCATCTGCGTCCCGGCCTACGACCTCAATGTGCGCCAGCCGGACCACCTGACCCAGGAACTGCGGGCTGCTGTGAAGCGTGGCGCTCGGGTCCTGAGCATCTGCACCGGGGCCTTCCTCCTGGGCGAGGCCGGGCTGCTCGACGAGCGACGCTGTACCACACACTGGCGCTACACCGACGAACTCGCCCGCCGCTACCCGCGTGCCCGGGTCGAGTCGGACGTGCTCTACGTCGATGAGGACCCGGTCATCACCGGCGCCGGCACCGCCGCTGGCGTCGACACCTGCCTTCACCTCGTCCGCAAGGAGCACGGCAGCGCCGTCGCCAACGCAATCGCCCGCCGCATGGTCACACCCCCACACCGTGACGGCGGCCAGCACCAGTACCGCCAACGTCCCCTCCCCCGGGAGGGGACCGGGTCCCTCGCCCCTGTCCTGGCCTGGGTGGAAGCCAACCTCGACCAGTACCTGACCGTCGACGCAATGGCCCACCGTGCCCACCTCTCCCCACGGACCTTCGCCCGACGCTTCCGGCAGGAAACCGGGACCACACCACTGCAATGGCTGACCGGACAGAGGGTCCTGCTCGCGCAGCACCACCTGGAGACCACAGACGACCCAGTAACCGCGATCGCCCACCGCACAGGCTTCGGCACCGTCGACAACCTCCGCCACCACTTCGCCCGACACCTCGGCACGACGCCCCAGGCATACCGGCGGGCGTTCAGAGCCCTGCCCACCAGCCGACGATCCGCGCCCCTCACAGTTTCACAAGGGCCGCGCAGTACTGACTGATCGCTGTCCGGCCTTGAGAACAGAACCAGGTCGGCAAGCCCATCACTCACCGTGACCGCACGGCGGTGGCCCAGACGCTGCGCACCGCTCAAGATCGAAGACCCAGTTTTCACGCTGCTCCTGGCGCGCTACCGGGCCAGTTGCGACAGCGAGTCTACGGGCCGGGCCAGTAAGGCCCACTGGAGCCGGTACTCCTCCGGGGATCACCTACGGTCACCATCGAGCCGACTACCGCGGGGGACTGGTGTCGATTGAATACGCGAGCTCACCAGTATCAGACCCCTATTCGGTCACGCGGCGGGGCGGAGGTCGAGGCGGGCAAGGTGGCTGATGCGGGTGCGGTCGAGCGGGTGGCCGTTCCACCAGGCGTCGAGGCGTATGAGGTTGAGCGCGACGGCGGAGAAGGCGTGCTCCAGGTGGGTCTTCTGTAGGCCGAGGTAGCGGGCGCGTCTTATCCCGGTGACCGCGACGGCCTGGTGGATGGTTCCCTCGATGCCCGCGCGGGTTCCGTACTTGGCTCGCCACTGCTCGTCTGCCCTGCTGGAGGCGGGCATGGTCGAGGACTTCTTGAACCTCGCGGGGTTGCAGGGAGAGGGTCCGGCCGCCGGTCTTCGAGCTGGTGCACTGGTCGCGCACCGGGCAGGGGCGGCATGTCTCCTTGTTGAACTTGATGACGATGGCCTTGGTGCCGCGCAGGGTGGCGGGGCTCCACCAGGTGCTGGTGTCCCCGCGTGGGCAGGTGGCCTGCCGCTTGTCCCAGTCGATGGTGAACGCGGTGCGGTCGAACCCGGCGCCGGCACGTGCCTGGGGTGAGCTGTTCATCAGGACCGGGGTGACCAGGGTGACCCCGAAGTTCTTCTTGATGCCCACGATCAACTCGGCGGAGGCGTAACCGGAGTCGAGGAAGTGCTCGGCGGGCAGGAGATCGCGGGCGGCGAGCATGTGATGGACCGGTTCGGTCATTTCCGCGTCGGTCACTGTGGCGTCGGTGGTCGCGATGTTGGTGATCAAGCGCGGCGGCGGTCCGTCGGCTCCGGGGATCAGCGCCTGGCCGTCGGCAGCCGGATCCTGGTCATCGGCATCGTCGCAGGACTCGCTGATGTGGATCTTGTAGCCGGTCCACCAGGAGCTCTGTTTGAGGCCGTAGCGCGCGTCGGTGTCGTACGGAGAGGCCAGCCGCAGTCTGCCGGGCGGGAGGTCTTTGCTCTCCCGCCGCTTCACCTCCGCCCCGGCTTCGGACATGGTGCGGTGGTAGTTCTGCACCC
Organism: Streptomyces sp. NPDC002867; assembly: GCF_053591895.1. NCBI lineage: Bacteria > Bacillati > Actinomycetota > Actinomycetes > Kitasatosporales > Streptomycetaceae > Streptomyces > Streptomyces sp. NPDC002867. Next base: position 8,377 of record NZ_JBSFUR010000063.1, read on the forward strand.
ACATCGTGCGCAGGACCTGCACCGCCGGGAGCTCACGCAGCCAGGCGGGCGCATCAGGGGCATGCACCGCCTCCAGCATCGCGAACCCGTCCCGGCCGTAGACCAGGGCCATCTCCTCGCGCTTGCTCGTGGAAGCCGGCGGATGCCACGAGTGAGCCCGCGGACCGTAGCGTTCGGCCCAATCGTGAACGGGCACTGCCTGGGTCAGCCAGTCCGGGGCCGCGCAGGCCAGCGCCTCCAGCGTGGCCCGCAGTGTTTCCCCGGCCAGCTCCAGCCTGTTCAGATCGCGTACCGCCGCCAGCACGCGGGTGGAGTCGGTGCGCTGTTTGCCTCCGGCCTTCACCAGGCCCCGGTCCTTGAGGGCGGTCAGCAGCAGGTCGAGCACCTTCTCCTCCAACCCGTGCTCGACCAGTCGCGTGCGGAACTCGGACAGCACCGAGGCGTCGAACCCGGGATCATCCAGCTCCAGGCCGAGGGCGTATTTCAAGTCCATGCCGTACCGCACCCGATGCGCTGCCGCCCGGTCGGTGAGGTTCTCGGTGAACTGCAACACCGTCACCAGCGCCAGCTGGCCCGGTGACCAGCCCGGCCTCCCTCGAGTTCCGAACGCCTCGGCGAACTCGGCGTCCGCGAACAACTCGCCCAGTTCGTCACGGACCCGCATCGCCAACGGGTACGGGCCACGTGCCGCCACCGCCCGCGCCACTTGCGCGGTCAGCTCAGGCACCTTCGGCCACGGCCTCGGCTGCATCGACATTCCACACCCCACCCGCGACCGGGAACGCCAAGACGGCCGCTGCTGCCCTGACCAACGAGCCGCCAGCCATGCTGGGCACGGAATAAGCCAGCAGGATCGGTGACGTGGTTCTTACCGGCATCCCATGTAGCCAAGCCCGATGCCGCTTGGGCCTGACGGCGCGGGCGCTTTGTCGCCAACCTTCCGCGTATGCCGAATTTCCGCCTTTGTCGATTCGGCATCCGCTCGAGAGTTGGCTTGTACATGCGAAGCCGTCCCGAAAACGGTCGGTTTCGGGACGGCGGCCGCGTGACCCGACGCGCCGAGGCCGGAAGTCCCGAAAGGCGTCCCAAAACCGTCCGGCCCGGGCAGGGTTTCGGGACAGCGTTTAAGGGTTGTCCCGTAAATGATCTTCGGGTGGTCGGACTGAAGGCCCGTCCGGCTATCCGCCGAGGGTGAGGTTGTGCAAGCGGGCGATGCCGAGCATGGCGTGGTGGACGCCGTCGCCCTTGAGGCGGCAGTCGCGGAGAGTCTTCCATGTCTTCATGCGGGCGAAGACGTATTCCACGCGTGCACGGACCTGCTTGTGCGACTTGTTGTGCGCCACTTTCCAGTCGGGCAGGTCTTCGCCCTTACGGCGCCGGTGGGGCATGACGAGTCCGGTGCCCGGATAACCGCCGTCGGCAATTGTGAGGGTGCCGCCGACTGCGGCCCTGGCGCCGGATTCTTGCCACGCTTTGCAGTCGTTGCGGTTGCCCGGCAGTGGTCGGCCCACCACAACCACCAAGCGGGTGTCGGCGTCGATCACGACCTGGTGGTTGGTGGAGTACCGGTTGTTCTTCGACTGCTCAGCTGCGTCGTGGTCGCGGGTAGGCACCAGGGTGCCGTCCACGATCAGCACGGTGTCCTTGGCGAAGCGGCGCCTCGGCTGCAGGGACATCAGCGGGCCGAGCTGAACGATGATCCGGTCCGCCGCCGACTTCGAGACGCCGAACAGCGGGGCCAGCTGGCGCATCGTCAAGTTCGTACGCCAGTAGGCCGCGACCAATAGCACCCGGTCCTCCGGGGTCAGACTCCAAGGTCGTCCCCGGCGAACCGTGTCGGCGCCCTGACGCCGCAGGGAGGCCACCAACTTGCCGAACTGGCGCGGGCTCAGTCCGGAAAACGGCGTTATCCAAGACGGCTCCGACGCCGTAATCACACCAGCCACACCGTGATCATCTAGCCTGTGGCAGGCAACGCCTAACGTCGGCTGCGCAGCAGCGACCCGAGCGCCAGGCCGGTGCCCAGACCGATCAGGGCACCGACCGATGTCCGCAGCGCGGGCGACGCCCCCGCAGGCGGCACGGCAGGCGGACGGGACGCAATGGTCGAGCGAGTCGGCGGTCCGGAAGCGACAGCCCGAGCGTGCTCCTCGCCCACGATGGCCAGGAAGCGACGACCGACCCGGCTTGCGGACGTGCTGGGGATCCACGAGGTGTGAGCCCTGCTCCAGTAATGTCGGCCAGCCTCTCCGGCGAACATCCCGGCGAGCATGTCCCGCAGCAGACCTTCGCGAATGGTCCCGATCTCGAAGCCCATCCACGCGTAGTTCATCATGAGGTCGGCGTAGACATGCCGCTTCTGCTCATGCGGATCGACGATGTCAGTGTCGCCCCACACGGGCTGAAAGAGCGGCATGTCGTCGAGTTCTAGGCGGACGAGTTCCAGGTAATAGCTGCGAATCCCCTGGACCTGCTCCGCCCTCGCCTGCCGGTTCTGCACGACCAGGGAAACAGCGACGCCGGCCAACGCCAGCGCCGAGACGATCGCCGAGGTGAAGCCGTACGCCGCGCCGATCTGACTCAGCCTGTTCCAGTCCACGCCCTTGGAGCCGGATAGTGCCTCCAGCACGAAAGGCGACAACGGCCTCGGGGAACAACGGAACAGCCATTAGCGCTAAGCAGTCGATCTTGAGCACCTCCGGGGACCAACGGAACCGTGGTTGGCGCTGAGATTGATCACGACCGTCGCGGGTCTTTGACGCACCTAGGATTGCGAGAGTGACGGCAATCAGTGACATCGAGAAGGCGGCCGGTGTGCTGCGCGCCGGCGGCCTGGTGGCCCTCCCGACCGAGACCGTCTACGGTCTGGGCGCCGACGCTGAGGACCCGGTCGCCGTCTCGCGCATCTTCCAGGTCAAGAGACGTCCGCCCTCGCACCCGTTGATCGTCCACATTGGGAGCGCGGAGCACTTGGACGACTGGGTCGAGGACGTGCCCGCGACGGCGCGCCTGCTGGCCGAACGCTTCTGGCCGGGGCCCCTCACGCTGGTCCTGCGGCGCGGGCAACGGGTGCCTCTGGAGGCGACCGGTGGCTTGGAGACGGTGGCCGTGCGCGTGCCCGACCATCCCGTGGCACTCGCGCTGCTGTCGGCCTTCGGCGGCGGTGTCACGGCCCCGTCCGCCAACCGCTTCGGGCTCGGTGAGCCCCACGACCGCGGACGACGTCCGTGCCGAGCTCGGCGACGCTGTCGACTTCGTGCTGGACGGCGGCCCCTGTCAGGTCGGTGTCGAATCGACCATCGTCGACGCCACCGGCGAGATCCCGACCATCCTGCGGCCCGGCGGGGTGTCGCGTGAGGACCTCGAAGCAGTGCTGGGATGCCCGCTCGCGGTCCCTGCGACCAGCCACATCCGGGTGCCGGGCCAGCATCCGTCGCACTATGCGCCGCGGGCGCGGGTCGTCCTGGTCGAGCCGGAGAAGGTCGTCGCCGAGGCGGAGTTGGCGCAGGAGCTGGGGCACCGGGTGGGCGTCTTTCTTCCTGCCGCCTTCGCCGGCGCCGAGGTGAAGGCGCACGAGGTGGTGCAGGTCCCCGGTTCGATGGCCGCCTATGCGCGGGGGTTGTACGGGTTCCTGCGCGAGCTCGACCAGCGGGGGTGCGACCTCATCGTCGCGTCCCTGCCGGTGGAGGAGGGGCTGGGGCTGGCGATCGCCAACCGGCTCCGCCGCGCTGCGGGGCCCCGGACCACCGTGTGACCAGCACCGACGCTGTGCCTTACTGCTCCCGGATGCGGGGGCCGGGCGGATTCGTGGCGGGTTCGGCTGAGCTATGGCCGGTCTGGCAGGCCGGGCACAGCTCGTGTCGCCCGTCGTCGGTGACGACCGTTCCCCATCCCAGGCACACCTCGCAGCCCGTGGCCCGCGCCGGGTCGGCGCGGGGTCGGCTCCGTGAGCCATCGGGCGGTGCCCTTCGGGGAGTGATCGAGCGGTGAATCCGGTGGGTTTCCCCATCCACGTATACGAGTCTGCGGCGACCAGGGCAAATGACGCCGGGGCGGTCAGGACGCGGCGGGGACCGCCGCGTCGAGGCCGCGGGAGGCGACGAGCTGTGCACTGCCGTCGGCCAGCCGGTAGGACAGCCCCACCACGCCGAGACGGCCGGCGGCCACCCGCTCGGCCAGGGCGCGGGAGCGCTCCAGTAGCAGGTCCACGGTGTTCTCGATGTGCCCGGCCAGGATCTCGTCGGCCGTCTCGCGTCCGGCGGCGCGGGCGGCCAGCACGCTCAGGGTCACCCGTTCGACCACGTCACGGACGAAGCCGCCGGGCACCTGGCCACCGTCGGCTGCGGCACGGGCGGCTGCGATGGCCCCGCACGAGTCGTGGCCGAGCACGACGACGAGCGGTGCGTCGAGCACGCTCACGCCGTACTCGATGGAGCCGAGGATTTCTGCACCGGCGACATGCCCCGCGGTGCGCACCACGAACAGGTCGCCCAGGCCGCGGTCGAAGATGATCTCGGCGGCCAGCCGGGAGTCGGAGCACCCGAACAGCACGGCGAAGGGCTGCTGGGCCGGTGCGATCTCGGTGCGGCGGGTGGCGTCCTGGTTCGGGTGCTCGGGGGTGCCGGAGATGAAGCGCTGGTTACCGGCCATGAGCAGCTCGAAGGCGTCGCGGGGCGTCGGGTTCTGGATCTCGGTCATGGCGGCAGCCTACGAGCGGGCACCAGCCGTCGCACCGCCTGGTCCCGCCGGAGCTCACCAGGTCGGGCCACACCGGCGGCCTCGTCATCACCCCCAGGCGCCGGGCGAGGACGGTCTCGGTGCAAAACCTCAGCGCGTGACGGTGCTGCCCCGCCCCGTACGGCGAGCGGTCCAGGGCCCTGCGTTCGTCGTCCACGTCCGCACAACGAGCCAGGCGCTGCCCGCGCCGTCGGCCGAACGAGGGCGGACCGCCCGGGTCACTCGGCGTCCCCGCCGTTGCGGGCCTGCGCCAGCAGCTGGGCCACGGCGTCCTTCGTTGCGTCCTCGGTCTGCTCGGCGAGCGCGTCGGTCACCTCGTCGCTCATGCCGTTGAGAACCTGCTGGGTGAGGCGTTCCATCAGCTCCGGGTCGGTGCCGCTGCCGGGGCCGGTGAGGTCCACCCTCGTGGGTCGGCGCGGGGCGACGATGCCGGGCCCGGCCGGTGCCTGGTCGTGCTCGGCGTCGGCGAGTGCGCGGTAGACAGAGGCGACGGAGGGGTGCTGGCCTGCGTTCTTCCCGGTCTTGATCGTCAGCTTCTTGGCGATCTCGGGGACGGGCACGCCCTTGTCCTTGAGTGCGCGGGCGAACAGCAGCATGTCGTCGTCGATGACCTTCGGCCGTCCGCCGTGGTTGCCCTTGGTCGCGGCGGCGAGCTGCCCCTCCAGGGTCTTCTCCCGGATGTAGTTGCGGTCGAGCTGGGCGGCGACGGCGAGCACGGCGAAGAACATGGCGCCCATGCCGTTGGGGTCGTAGATGCCGCTGAGCGGGCCGGTGAGGAGTTCGAGCTGGACGCCGGCGGCCTGGAGCTGGTTGGACAGGGTCATCAGCTCGGCGGCGTTGCGGGCCAGACGCTTGAGCTCGTGGACGGTGAGGATGACCTCCTGGTCGGGGGCGGCCTCCTTGATGTCGTACGCTAGCTTCAGCGCCTTCTCCAGCTCCGGCCGGGTCTTCACCCGCGTGGAGATCTTCTCGGAGAAGATCCGCTTGCACAGCGGTTCGAGTGCATCCAGTTGGCTCTGCAACTCCTGCTGCGCGGTCGAGCAGCGCGCGTACCCGATCCGGATCGGCTTGGCGGCCGGCGCCGCCGGAGCGGCCTCGACGGGCGGGCCCGGCTTCCACGGCCGCCCGGGACCCCGGTCCTCCGGCACGAGGACGTCGAGTTCCTCGCGGAGCGCGGGCACGAGGATGAAGCGGGCGGTGTGGTACTTCGTCGCGGTCTTCCCGCCGCGGGTGCGGCAGGCACTGCCCGCCGGGGCTTCACACTTCGGACAGTCGTTTCGTTCTACCGCGATTGCGGCTTGATCGGGCGTCAGATCCACACCGGAAGTCTGTCAGAACTGTCTCGCACAACGCCCAGGTTTTGAGAGGACTTCTGCGAACGACGACCTGCGGAAACGTGATTGCTTCCGGGGCTCTCGCAGAACTCTCGCAACCGGTCATTTGTGAGAAGCGTAGGGTACTCATGACCTTGACTCAGGGATCGTTCTCCACACTGGAAAACGACCAACGGGGCTGCAGCACATCGGCTGCAGCCCCGTCGCTCATCGGCTTGTAACGACCGGGTCTTTGCGGCCCGGGCGTCAGTGCTCGAAGACGTCAGGGAATGTCATCGGCTGCGGCTCCGGCTGCGGCGGAGCCGGCGGCTCCGGCTGCGGCAGCTGGGGGGCCGGCTCCGGCGGCGGCTGGTACGGAGGGATCGGGATTACCGGGGTAACCGGCTGCACAGGGTCGGTCATCTGTTCTCCTCGAATGCCATGGAGCTCTTCTGTCGATCTGATGGCGTCGGATATGACGCCTTACATGTCGTCCAGGGTCTCGGCCACCCAGGCGGCTACGACAGAACCGACGGCAGCGCCGACCAGCGCTCCTGCCGGCCCGCCAGCAGCGAAGCCCAAGAAGGTCATGCCGCGCCTCACCAGCAGTCCGGCTCCGCCGGCTGCCACGCCTGCGGCGGCCCTCTTGACGTACCGTTCGGTCTTGTCTTCGTGGCTCTCTGCCATGCTCGTCCTCCCCTTCTAGCCCTGCATCGATGAAAGCGGGCTGATTCAATGGTCAGCCAGGGGTCTCCCGAACAGATATGAGGGAACCCATATGAATGGCGACCTTGAAAGGGGATCCCCCTCGTTCAATCCGCGTCGGGTTCATCCGGATCGGGTTCGCTGTGGCTAGTGGTGTCGCTGAGGTATTCGAGTACGATCAAGACGCGGATGTTGACCGCTGGGTCGTCCTCGGCCGACGGCAACCCATAAGCTATCCGAATAGCACTGATATGCTTCTCGACTGCCCCCACTGACATGCCAAGCTTGGCCGCGATCGCTTTGTTTGTGAACCCTTGCGAAATCAGCTCGACGACTTTCCGTTGCATCGGGGTCAGCTTCCCTCCACGGCTGGAAAATCCGTGAAGCTCCGCGTCAATGGAGATGCCCCCAGCCTGCACAGTACTGGCGTAATTCAGTAATTGGGGAACGTCCTCTAGCTTGTCTTTTAGTACATAACCGACGCGGCCACCCTGCTGCCCGATACTTATTACCTCTAGCGCGATGCGTAGTTCATTGTGTTGTGACCACACGAGCAAACCGATTTCGGGGAATTTTTCCCGGATGTCTCGGGCGGCCCTCAGTCCCGCAAACGATCCTTCACCAGAACGTGAGAAGTCGACGTCCAGCAGAATCACATCAGGAAGTACTCCCTTCGCGAGTTGTGCATAGGTTTCCCGAATTGACTTGGCCTGAGTTACCCGAATCGCGCGCTGCCGCAAAGCGGGCGCGAGGAGGTCATGATAGAAAAGCCCGTCATCGGAAATCAGGATGTGCATGGAATTTCCACCCTTATGTGTGTGCCCTCGCCAGTTGGGCTGTTCAGTTTGAAGGTCCCTCCGAGTACCTTCACGAGCTGGGTCGCCCTATGAATGCCGACTCCCGAGGAAGCGGGCGATTCGGCACCTCCCATGCCGTCATCGTCGACTTCCACGATGAGTCGATCGCAGTGGAGGTTGACGGTAACGCGGATGTTATCGGTACCCGCATGAGCCCTGGCATTGAGTACTGCTTCGCTGATCACCCCGTAGGCGGCATGCTCTATACGCTTAGCCCAGTCTTCATCGCCCTGCAACAGCTGGTCGCGAAGAGTTTCGGAAATGGCTACATTCTCCAGCGCGAGTCCCAGTCGGTCGTAAAGTGATTCGACTCCGGCTTGCAGTCCGTATTTTTCAAGCGCTGGCGGAAATAGCTGGAATGAAACGTCCCTGATCTGCTGCTTAAGCTCCTCGACTCCGTCCAGGGCCTTCTGTATCAGTTCCGTTGCCCTCGAATTTTCCAGCCCCGGTTCACCCTTAAGTTGGTTGAGGGTGAAACGGATTCCCATGATCTGTTCTTGTCCGCCGTTATGAAGGGCACTTTGAAGTGCCTTGCGCTGCTTCACCTCTGAGTCGAACAGCATCATGCCGGCTTGGGCTACCTCTGCTTGAAGAGCTTCCTTCTCAAGGATGATTCTTGTGACGGTTGCTACTGACTGCAGTTGCCGAGCACCAGTGAGAGAGGAGTCATGAATGAGTACACCAAGCGGCTGTCCCCGCCATTCCAGATAGGTCTTCGCGCGCCTCGGGTCTGTCGGGAATCTGATAGCCCCTCCAGCCGGGTTGGCGTATCGTTCCTCGTGGGGGAGCCATGGGTAAATCTGAATTTCTGGGTCTCCGAGCCACTTAGCCAGGAGCTCCCGATATCCCTCGCTGGCCACCTGCTCAAAATCGGCAAGCCGCTCGAAAGCGCTCGCCCGACCAGCCCATTCCCGAAGTGCACCAACCTGACTGGCGACAGGAACAAGCAGTACAGCCGTGGCATAACCGAAAAGAAGGATGTGGTTCAGTCGGGCAGACGCATTTACCAAGGCAACAATCAAGAAGCCGCTGACGATCAGTGCCGCCAGAGCAGCGGAGAACCAAACCGGAGCAGCACTCCTGCGCATCACTGGTCTCTCTGAACGCCAACGCCGAATCAGCAACACGAAAACGGCGGCACAGAGCATCATCCCGGCTACCGTCCCAGCGGTAGCCCACGGCGAGTAGGTCCCTGCTTGGGGATCGCCCCAGACCTGCGGTGGAGGCGATTCTTCGACGAGGTACCGAGCGGTCTGGGTGACCAGGATGACGCCGTAAAGACTGATGACGACGACGAATGTGATGCGACCCCGCAATCGGCCTGAGGGAAAGCTCAAAGCGATGTGAGCCATGACCGCAGCGTTGAAGAAGAACAAGCAGAAGCCGATGGCATATAGCAAGCGGTTCCCACTGAACTGCAGATCCCCGACATACCAGGTCAATCCGTACGCAACGAGCAGAGTACCGATACGGCTCAGGCGAGGGCGCCGTACGATCATGACGAGTCCGGCCGCCACTGCTGTGATGCCTGCGCTTTGGATGGGAATTTGCATCCACCACGGCCATGGGGCCTTCCCTATGGACAACGACACGGCATATGCCGCAAAGGCTCCGCAAGACATTGCTATCGCAGTGACGGCAGCTGCTTGCGAGGGGCTGAGTGCAGCCGAGTCCGCGAGCGTCTCATCCGTGTTACCCATAAGGAGCGGGCGATTGAGGTTCGGCATCCCACGATGCTCGGCGTTCGGCGATTCCGGCACCAGGTAGGTATCCCCCGTTCTTGTCCTCGACTCTGAGGGTCCCCCCGCTGGCAACGCGGATGCCGGCGGCTTCATCCGCGCCGCGACTCAGGAGCGGTGTTCCCCGCTACCGCCCAGTTCATCTCACAGCGTCCTCATCTTCGTCAGGCTGGGCCGCGTCCGGGTCGCGTAGGGGTCGCAGGGTGTCACCAGCGGGGGTGGAGGCGCGGAAGCTGTAGCGGCCCAGGCAGTTGAGGTTCGCGTGCTTGAGCGGGGAGAGCCGGGCAACCTCCTCGTCCAGGACGTCGTGCTCGCGCTGGTCGGCGGGCAGCGCCCTCAGCGTGGTGACCGCGGCGTCCAAGTAGCGGGTCGTCCACAGCACAGCGGCGTTGAGGACCAGGCCGAGGGCGCCGAGTTGGTCCTCCTGTCCCTCGCGGTACGCCTGCATGATCTGCCCGCGCTTGCCGTGGCAGATGTCCCGGGCCAGCTTGTGGCGGACTCCTGGACGGTGAGCTGCCGGTTCATCTGACGGCGGTAGGTGTCGTCGACCGGGTCGACGACGCGCAGCAGGTGCAGCGTTTTGGCGATCCGCCCGTACTCGGCGAATGCCTGCCCCAGCGGGGTGGGGCGCCCCTCGCGGCCGAACATCCGCAGGAGGTCGTACGCCCTCACGTTCCCCGAGTCACAACAGCACCACCGTCAGCGCAACCGCAACGCCGCCAACGAGCCCCAGAACTCTGCCTGCTCGGCGAGCCACCGATGCTGCAGCCGCGGACCCATGACTAACTATCAGGTCAATCACCCCCAGGCGCGCTGGTCCCCGTGACCAGGTTCGAGCCTGAGGCAGCCTACTTCCAGCTGCCGTGCTCAACATCGCCCGCACAACCTCATCCGCACCGGATAGATGGACAGCTCGCTGCCGGACGGACCACAGCCGCACCAGCTAAAGATCAGAGAGGGGGCGACGTGACCACGTCCCCCCGCGGACCGTGCCGCCATCACTGCCCAGGACCGCTCCCAGAACCGATGACGAGCTGCGCGACCCGGGCGACATCGCCCCCTCGGCACCGGTCACGGACCGGGAACTGGAGCTCGCTGAAGTCCTGATCAGGGAACTGACCGGCATCGAGGTACGCGACCTCCACGACGAATACGCCGATGCCCTGGAGCAGCTCGTCGCGGCCAAGGCCGGCGGCGGCACGCCGCCCGTGCCGCAGGAGGCGGTGTCGGCAGTGGACCTGATGGCTGCGCTGGAGGAGAGCATCCACGCGGCGAGAGCCGCGCGCGGGGACTGACAGCTTGCCTCCAGATTCGAGAATGTGCCCCCAAGGGGGTATGCACGAACGCACTGCGTCCTAGTCCAGCACCCCGAGCTCCGAGTCCGGGCGGCAGAACTGGCAGGCCTCCACACCCTCGGCGAGCAGCCGACGCGCTTCGACGGGCGGCACGATCTTTGTCCGCTTCGCCATGCGGCAGTCGCCGACGTGGACCTCGAAGGGCTTGCGGTCAGTGCCGATGCCGTGGGAGATCACGAACCCCGGGTCCTTCGGCGGTGCCTGCCGCTCGGCGTGGGCGGCCGCGGCGGCGCGCTGCTCCTCAGCTGCGATCCAGCGGTCTGTCTGGGCGAGCTGCTGCTCTTGGACACGGCGCAGGAAGCGGAGGAGATCGAGACGCGGAACTTCGGACACATGTTCGAGTGTGTGAGAGTGGGGTGCCCGGGCACCACAGCGGGAATGATCAACCCTCCCGGGCGGCCCTCTTCACGGCCTGCTCCAGCTCGTACCTGTTCGCGCCTGTCGACGTCGCGTACTCACTGATCGCGTTCTCCACCACGGCCGCCGCCTCCACCCACGGCCGCCACGCTTCGGGGCTGTAGCCGGCCGCCGTCGCCGCCTCACGAGCTCGGTTCGCCTCACGCTGGAGTTCGATCAGGGATCTGGGGAGTTCGTCGGCCACGGCCGGATGGTACGACCGTGCCCGGCGCTGCTACGCCGGAGGCGCGGGGACGCGCTGTGCGAGTCGCACGATCAGCTCGTCCGCAGCGTCGGCCTCGACCTCGTTCCCGTCGGCCAGCGGCCGCAGGAGTCGCAGCACGGCGTGAGCCTCTCCCACGGTGAGCAGCGGCATGCGGTCGCCTGGGGCGTCCAGGAGGTCGTTGAGATCCACGACCGATCAACGGACGACGCTGGCCAGGGTTACGACGACGCCGGCCGGCACCAAGGAGCGCGAGGGGCGGACTGATGTGTTCTACCGGCGGTAGAATCGCCGGCATGAGTAAGCCGACGAGCATCAAGACCAGCGAAGAGGTGCGCGACAGGCTGCGCATCCTGGCGGACGAGCGCGGCACCACGATCACGGAGCTGCTGGAGGAGCTCGCTACCCGCGAGCTCACGGCTGCCGAGCGGGAGCAGCGCGCCCTCGAGGCGGCTTCCGAGCTTGGCGTCGAGTACACCGAGCAGGTCGAGCAGGCCGGCCAGGACGCCTGGGCGAAGATCCGCGCCCATCAGGGCGGCGCCGCCGCATGAATTTGACGGCCGTTCTGGACCACACCGCGTTGACCGCCCTCTATCGGGCGGACCCGTTCTTCACCGGCCTGTACATCGAAGCCTCCCGCGGCACCGGTCGCGTCCTGGTCCCGTCGCTGTCCGTACTTGCTGCCGAGCGTCAGGTTGCAGGAGCGGGCAAGCACGCCGCGTCGCTGCGGTTCACGGAGAGCGTCCCCTTCAGCACGGCGCACGCCGTCGATGCGATGGACTGGAGAAACGTGGACTGGCCGGTGGCTCACGCCGCGGCGATCGCCTGGCAGGCGGTCAAGGCGGGTGAGCCGCTCACGGTTTTGTCACTTGAGCCCGAGCTGTACGCGGGAACGGGCATCACCCCGCTGAATCCCACCTGACCCGTCGCATCCAGACGCCGACGCACGTCGCAGGAACGGCGGCCGTTTCCACTGGAAACGGCCGCCGACTTCATTCTCAGCGCGCGTTACGCAGGTACTCGCGCCGTGCGGTGACCAGCGTCCGCCATCGGCTGCGGGTGGGCTGCTCGCCGTCCAGCCACCGTGCCGCGGAGTCACCGCTGAGAGAGCGGTCGGCCATGAAGTGGGCGATGTCGACGTAGTACGCGTAGTCGCCGCCGCGAGTGAGGTTTTGCAGCCGTGAGATCGCAGCGCTGAGCTTGTCGTAGTCGTTTTGGACGGCGTGGTGGAAGCACAGGGCCAGTTCCAGCGCGGCTTCCGCGGCGGTCAGGCCGGCGTTGCTGATTTCGGTGCGGAGCAGGCGTACGGGCTCGAGACTGCTGATTGCCCCGGCGTCTCGGACGAGGGCAGCGATCTTCGTGGTGAGGGTGGTGGCGCGCAGGTCGAGCCCCGTCAGCATCTGTTCGGCAAGGTGGAGTTCGTCGTCGGCGGCGTCGGGGTTTGTGAAGGCCAGGACGAAGGCGCGCTGGGCCTGGCTGGTGGCGCGTTCGCCGGCGACATTGTGCTGTTCGGCCTCATCGCGGGCGGCTTCGTATGCGGCGGCCGCGCGTTCCATGTCGCCGTGGGGCCAGAGGATGTCGCCTTCGACGCGGTGGTGGCGGCCTTGCCAGCCGAGGGTCTGCGCGACGTCGTACGCGGTGGGGAAGTCGCCAGCGAGGCGGGCGAGGTGGGCCAGGCCGCGCCGGGCGGCGGGGGCGAGGCGGCCGCCGCCGTCGGCGACGAGCTGCATTCCTTGCCGGGAGTCGTCGGAGCGGCCGATGTCGCGCTGGGCCTTGGCGAGGTAGTAGACGGCCATCTCTTGCAGGTCGGTGGGGAGCAGCCCGGTGTTGACGACGGTGGTGAGCCGGTCGGCGGTGACGGTGCGGTGCTCGTGCTGGCGGCGGGCGAGCGCGCTGAGCAGTTCGACCAGGGCGTCGGCCGCGGTCTGCGACCTCTCAGTGTCTGGCCGGGCGGGTGGGGCGATGGGCTCCCACACGGAGTCGCTGACGTAGCTCCATGCCGCGCTGGCGAGCCAGTCAAGGTCGAGCCGGAAGTCGCGGGCAAGGGCGAGGCCTTGGCGGAGACACCCGACCAGCAGCACCCGGTCCCGCCCGGAGCCGGCGGCCCACTGCCCGCCGAGCGCTTCGAGGGCCCGTTCGGCGGCCTGCTGCCAGTCGCGCGGGGACCAGCGGTCGTCGGCCTGGTCGTCAGCGCCTCGGACGGTGGAGCGGATGAGGCCGTGCAGGTGGTACGGCCACAGCCCGAAGGGCTGCTCTCGGACGAAAGGCCGCTCGATCAGCCGCATCGCCGGCGCCTCGTGGGTCATGCCTGCAGCCCGAGTTGCCAGGGCGAGGTCGAAGGCGTCCAGCAGCGCGACGGAGCGCAGGACGTGACGCTCATCCGGTGTGAGGTCGGACAAGGTGCGGGCGATCAGGGCCGGGAAGTCGTGGTCGAAGTCGGCCGGCTGCGGGTCGCGGCCCGTACGGCGGATTTCCAGGAACCGCATCACCGACAGGTCAAGGTAGAGGGGCAGGCCGTGGGACCGGTCGGTGATGACCTGGCGGATCTCATCCCCGATGAGCGGCTGGCCGTCGCGGGCGAGCCGGCGGGCGAGGTAGTCGTCGCAGTCCTCGGGGGAGAAGTCGCCGATCAGCACCTGCCGCCTGCGGCCGCGGCCGGCGAGCGCGGATGTGGTGCGGGCAGCTGGGATGTCGTGCGCGACCAGGCCGGGCCAGGCGGCGGGCCCGGTGTAGTCGAGTTGGCCCTGGAGAGCGGAGTCGGCCCACTGCAGGCGGGAGCGGCCGGTGATGACGAAGAAGGCATTGGGCATGAGCCACACCACCCGCTGCAGCAGGCGCTCCATGTCCCGGTGGGTGCGGTCCCCCGACGTCCTCGAAGGTGTCCAGCAGGATCACCGGCGTCACCTTCTTGTCCGCCGGGAGCTGCGCCAGCTCCCAGGCCAGCAGGTGCGGGTAGAAGGAAAGCGCCTCCAGGTCCGGCTCAGCTTCCAGCAGGTCGGCGAGACCCGCTGCAGCAGGCGCTCCATGTCCCGGTGGGTGCGGTCCCCCGACGTCCTCGAAGGTGTCCAGCAGGATCACCGGCGTCACCTTCTTGTCCGCCGGGAGCTGCGCCAGCTCCCAGGCCAGCAGGTGCGGGTAGAAGGAAAGCGCCTCCAGGTCCGGCTCAGCTTCCAGCAGGTCGGCGAGCCGCGCGCATCCGGCGAGCGCCCGGACGGTCTGCCGGCGCTCGCGCAGCGCCCGCACGAGGAAACCGGTCACCGCACCGACCGCCGTGCCGACGCTGCCCGGTAGCAGCAGCGCCTGGGCGACGTCCGCGAGCGCGGACTGCATCTGCTGCGCCCGGCTGGCCGCCGACGATCACGACGACCGGCCGGTCCTGGCGAGCAGCGCTTTTCGTCCATGCCGGAAGGATCACCCGGCTCAGAACGTCGCGGCTTTCGTCGTCGGACAGCACGACCGATACGACGTCCCTGTCTCTCACCGGTTCTCCTGGGCAGCCACGAGCGTCTCCTTGCTGGTCTGCAAGTCGTGCTCTTCGTACATGTCTTCGTGCGCTGGCCAGCCGCCAGACGATAAGACAACTATACCATGCACGCATCACATTCGTGGAATGCGGCACGCCTGCAGGCGTCTGCTGTGCTGCCTGGCTGATGCGTGACGGGGGCGGCCTGGCGATGTGCGGACACGCAAAAGGCCGGCGCCCAATCCGCCGAAGCGGGTGGCAAGGGCGCCGGCCAACCGAAAACACACACTCCGCGGGAGAACCCGAGAGGTGGTCTCGCTAGCGAGTGTATCCGCCTGTCCTGTCCCGGTGAAGTTGGCGATGCCTGCTGCCGTGAGCTGCGGTTCGCCAAGGGACGGACAGCGGCCCCGACGTCCCGCTGATCACGGCGATCCGGGGAACGAGGCGACATGACCCGCAGCTCGCCGGGTCGGGTGACTGGCGGGGCGGTCGTCCTGCCGGACTGGTCAATGCGGCCGCCCCGCCGCCCTGTCACCGCTGGGGGATCTCGCCGTCCATGAACTCCCGAAGGTGGTCCTGGCAGTTTTTGCGCCCCTCCAACGGCGGCAACCCGGCGGCCTCGCCCGCATGCCAGATCGCCTCAACCATGATCCCTGCCGCCTCGTACCACTCCTCATCCCCACGGAACGGGATGGCGGCCGCGCGGGCCATCGCACGGGCGGCCTTCCTGGCGGCCACGGCGGTCGGTGTCCCAGGACCGGCGAGGCCGGGGGCGGTGTCGTAGGTGAACGGGTCCCGGCCCTGGGAGCGGATGACGTCCGAGCACCACGTCGGGTCGTCGGCGAAGACATCGAGAGCGGCGCGGGCGAGCGTCCGGCCGTCGGGCAGCGTCCCGGCCTTCGACAGGGCGAGGAAGGCCGCGTGGTACGTCTCGGCGTCGGTGTCGTACGAGTAGGTCTCGAACCCGGCCCGGTTCAGGGCCGCCTCAGCGGCGTCGGAGCACGCGCGATACGTCCGCTGGACCCGCTCGTTGTCGGTGTAGTAGAAGAGCTGCTCAACCTCGCCGCCTGCGGTAAACCACGTGCTCGCCTCTGTGGTCACGGCATCGACGGCCAGGAGCTGGTCGGCGGCCTCGATCAGGCCCGCCGCCCGCAGTTCGCGGGAAAGGCGGCCCCAGCTGCCCTCGGAGGGCTCGCACATCTTGAGGCATCGGGAGTACGGCAGGCCGGTCGCGGCCTGGATCTGGCGGGCGAGCTGCGCGGCGCGGGTCTGCTTCTTCGGCATCGTCGTCTCGGATTCCGGCGGGCTTTGCCCACGCCGTGCCCGCCCCGGTTGCTCGATGCGCTTGATGATCTACGGGGGACGCGGGCCTGTGAGACCTTCACCCGGGATCGCCTGCTGCGTGGGAGCTGACGGCGGGGGGCTGTGCGCGCCTAGCCGTCCGGCAGCGTAGCAGTCGATCCCGCCAGTTCGCCGACATTCGCGCCGAGGTTCCGTCCACGGGACGGGGTTAGTGTGGGAGAACGTGCCCCCGCGGCAGGGCCTGCATGTCCGCGCACGAGGACTGGTCCGCAGTCCTCGCCGTCCCACCGTTCGTCAGGTTGAGCGCGCCGTTCGCCACGTTCACTGAACACCTCCCGGTGCCACATGAGGTACGTGCTTCCTTGCCGACGATGACATAAAGGGGTTATTGTTGTCTCGTTGGCGTGTCGTGGCAGCGCGCCAGCACCGAACACACCTCACACCAGGAGCAGCCCATGCCCATCTACCTCGCCCGGCGCGATACAGACCACCACATCCAGGAGCTCGAAGCCCCCGCCGTCACCGACGCCGCCGAGCGCGCCTCCGGCGAGAGCGCGCAGCTGGCCTGGCCGGCCAGCGCCGCGGCCGCGTCCGCCGAACTCGCCGAGCTCGCCCGTGTCCTGGCCGACGCCGATGTCATCGTGCAGTGGCACCCCGACGGCCTCCTCCTGCCGGACCTCGCCTCGGGCCCGGGCGACACCGCCGGTATCCGCGTCCGCGCCACCGGCCGCGCCCCGCACGCCCTGTACGTCATCACCGCCGCCGCCCTGGTTCCGCTCACCCACGCCGCCGGCGCCCTCGCCTACCTCCAGCCGCTCATCGACGCCGCCGCCCGCAGCTGCGACGGATGCGGCGCCGAGCCCGGTGAGCCGTGCCTGCCGAACTGCCTGCCGGACCCCTCAACCACCTGACGCCCGCCCTGGGCGGGGCGCCCTCGCCGGCGCCCCGCCCGCACCGTGATGGAGAAAAGAAGAAGATGATCCGCGCCGGACGCCTCAAGTACGCACAGACCATGGCCGACCTG
>NZ_JBSFUR010000064.1:0-25026 GCF_053591895.1 Streptomyces sp. NPDC002867
GTCCGGGATCCCGCGCCTCAAGCGCCGGCGGGGCTGCTTATGCAGCCCGTCCGGCGCTTGAGGACACCGCGCGAAGCGCGGTACGGGGTCCGGGGCTTGCCCCGGTTACGGGCAGGGGCGGGGTGGGGGATTGGGGGAACAAACCCCCGGTCACACCACCTGGTGGAGCCAGCGGACCGGCGCGCCCTCGCCCGCGTAGCGGAAGGGCTCCAGCTCGTCGTCCCACGGCTTGCCCAGCAGCTTCGCGATCTCCGCCTCCAGCTCCGTCTCCCCCTGCGACGAACGCGCCAGCGCGGCGCGCAGGCGGTCCTCGGGGACCAGGATGTCGCCGTGCATGCCCGTGACCGCGTGGAAGATGCCCAGCTCCGGCGTCGCGCTGTAGCGCTCGCCCTCGGCCGTCGCGCACGGCTCCGCCGTCACCTCGAAGCGCAGCAGATGCCAGCCGCGCAGCGCCGACGCCAGCTTGGAGGCCGTCCCGGCCTCGCCGCGCCAGGAGAACTCCGCTCTCCAGGTCCCGGGCGACGCGGGCTGGCGGACCCAGTCGAGCTGGACCCGCACGCCGAGCACTCCCGCGACCGCCCACTCGACGTGGGGGCACAGCGCGCGCGGTGCGGAGTGAACGTACAGAACGCCACGTGTCGTCACCGGGACCTCCAGTGTGGGACGAGGATCACCTTCCCAGCGGCCTCAGTAAACAGCATCGGGAGCGGAACTCCGCAAAAGGGACAACATGTGACGTGATGTAATTTACTGGCGCCGATGGGCGGGGGTGCCTCTGGGTCGACGGGAAAAAGCTACCGTGCGGGGGCCCGGGAGGGATGGCGTACTGTCGGTCCTGGACCCGTACGCACGAAGCTTTCACTCGGCAGGAGTCCGACCGCCGGGTCGCAGAAGGGGAACACGGGGATGCGGCAGCGCGCGAGGACGTACCGCAGGCGTGGGGCAGGGATCGTCGCCGTGACGCTCGTCACCCTGTCGGCCGCTGTGCTGACGGCATGTGACTCCTCGTCACAGCAGGGCGGACGACCTGGCTCCGCTTCCTCCCGGCCCACGCCGAGTCCCAGCCCGACTCCTCCCTGGGACCGCACCCCGCGCTCCCTCGCCGCGGTCGGCGACTCGATCACGCGCGGCTTCGACGCCTGCTCGCTCTTCGCCGACTGCCCCGAAGTGTCGTGGGCCACCGGCACGGACACCCGGGTGAACAGCCTCGCGCTGCGTCTGCTCGGACCGGCCGGCGCCGCCGCCCGCAGCTGGAACCACGCCCGTTCCGGCGCCGACGTCGCGGATCTGCCCGCACAGATGGCCCTCGCGGCCGCGCACAAGCCGGAGCTGGTCACGGTGATGGTCGGCGCGAACGACGCCTGCGCCGACACCATGGAGCGCATGACGCCCGTCGAAACGTTCCGCGCGTCGTTCGAGGCGTCGATGGCCCGGCTGCGCAAGGACGCGCCCAAGGCCCAGGTGTACGTGTCGAGCGTGCCGGACCTCAAGCGCCTGTGGTCGACGGGCCGCGCCGATCCGGTGGGCAGTCAGATCTGGAAACTGGGCATCTGTGCGTCGATGCTGGGCGAGGCGGAGGACGACAGCCTGTCGGCGCAGCAGCGCCGGGACACCGTCCGGCAGCGGATCGTCGCGTACAACGAGGTCCTCGAGGACGTCTGCGCCGAGGACGACCGCTGCCGCTACGACGGCGGCGCGGTGTTCGACTACCGCTTCAGCGGGCAGCAGTTGAGCCGCTGGGACTGGTTCCATCCCAACCGGGACGGTCAGGAGCGGCTGGCCGAGATCGCGTACCGCAACGTCACGGCCGCGAAGCCGCCCGCCGGGCACCCGGCCGGGCAGGCGGACGGCGGCGCGCGGTAGCGACGGCAGCGCCCCGCCCGCGATACTTCCGCCCACCCGACGGAAGGATTCCCGTGTCCCGGATACGCGCCCGCCTGGACGTGCTCGGCGTCGCCCTGTTCGCCTCCGCATCCCTCGCCCTCACCGTGTCGCCGACCGCCGCGGCGCAACCCGCCGACGCGGCGCGGGCCTCGGACGCGCGGCCTCTCACCGTCGAGGAGCAGCGCCTGGAGCGGGCCGTGCCACAGGAGATCCTGCGGCGCAGCGGATTCGACGGCGTGGCGCCCGCCTTCACCCGTGCGCTCGCCGGGGCCGGGTCCTACGGGCAGGCGGAGCGGACCGTCGTCCGGCAGGGGGCGGCGCTGTGGGAGCGTGCCGTGGACCGGGCGCAGGGGCGCGGGCCCGCCCGGGGCGACCTGAGCCGCGACGACGACCGGCCGCTGTACTGGGCCCGGCTCGGCATGACGGCGCATCTGCGCCAGTGGGAGCCGTCGTTCGGTCTCGACGACGCGCAGCGGGCGCGCCTGCTGGACCGCCTGGAGCGCAGCACGCGCGGCCAGGACTCGATGGACTTCCCCGTGGGCAAGGGGATCAGGCGCATCGTGATGACGGGCTTCGACCCGTTCACACTGGACCGGGACATCCGGATCAGCAACCCGTCCGGCGCCACCGCGCTCGCGCTGGACGGCACCTGGATCCGTACGGCGGACGGGCCGGCCCGGATCGAGACGGCCGTCTTCCCGGTGCGCTGGCAGGACTTCGCCGACGGCACGGTCGAGCGGACGCTGCGGCCTCGGCTGCGGGAGGCGGATCTGTTCACGACGGTGAGTCAGGGCCGGGTGGGACGGGTCGACATCGAGCGGTTCAACGGCGCCTGGCGTGGCGGGTTCCCGGACAACGACAACGTCTCCCGTACGGAGACGGTGCCGGTCGACGACCCGGCCACGCAGCCCCAGTGGACGACGACCACGCTCCCGTACGCGGCGATCACCGCGGCGGACACGGGCCGCTTCCCGGTCTTCGACAACACGTCGGTGACCGAGGTCCCGGCGGGCGGCGGCCCCGCGGTGGTGCGGCCCGAGGGGCCGACCCCCGGCTCGGCGGCGCGCGCCGGGGGCGGCGGCAACTACCTCTCGAACGAGATCGCCTACCGCGCGACGCTGCTCCGCGACCGGCTGGGCCTGGCCGTCCCCGGCGGCCACGTGCACACCCCGGTGCTGCAGTTCGGGGCCGGGAACACGACGGAGGTCACCGACCCCGAGTTCGTGCGCAACCGGCTGGACATCATCGCGCAGGTGCGGGCGATCATCCGCGTGACGGCGGAATCCACCGGCTGATCCCCGGCCGCCGCCTGGCCCGCACCGCCGCTGTCCGGGTGCGGGCCGGGGCCGCTGCCGGGGCCCTTATTGGACATGTACCGTTCAATCAAAGGCCGCCCGCTCGTGCGCCGGGCGCATTTCTACGCGCGCAGACTCGACGCCCGCACCGCCTCTCCCCCGCCTTCACGGAGGTATGCCGGATGCTCGGACCCAGACGCACCGGACGCGGATTCGCCCGCGTCCTCGCCCTGTTCGCCGCCGCTCTGCTCACCGCCGGAGCCGTACAGGCCGCCACCGCCCCCACCGCGGCCGCCGCCGAACCGCACCGTGTCCTGTTCGACAACAGCAAGGCCGAGACGGCGGGCAACGCCGACTGGATCATCAGCACGAGCCAGCCCGACCCGCTCGGGCAGAACCCGTCCCCCTCGACGGAGACCAGCTGGACCGGCGCCATCTCCTCGTGGGGCGTCGCCCTCCAGAGGACCGGCGACTACGCGCTGAAGACCCTGCCGCCCGGCAGCACCATCGCCTACGGCTCCGGCGCCGCGCTGGACCTGCAGAACTTCGACACCTTCGTCCTGCCCGAGCCCAACGTGCTGCTGACGGCGGCCGAGAAGACCGCGGTCATGCGCTTCGTGCAGAACGGCGGCGGCCTCTTCGTGATCCCGAACCACAGCGGGGCCGATCGCGACAACGACGGCTACGACGGCGTCGAGGTCGTCAACGACCTCATGAGCAACAACAGTGTCGACAGCACCGACCCGTTCGGCTTCTCGGTCGACTCGCTCAGCATCGGCAGCGAGAACCCGAAGGCCGTCAGCAGCACCACCGACCCGGTGCTCAACGGTCCGTTCGGCAAGGTGACCGGCAGCATCATCCGCAGCGGGACCACGGCGACGCTCAAGCCGTCGGCCAACTCCTCGGTCAAGGGCCTGGTCTACCGGCCCGGCCACTCCGGCAATACCGGGGCCTTCTTCGTCACCAGCACGTTCGGCAGCGGCCGGGTCGCGTTCTGGGGCGACAGCTCGCCCATCGACGACGGCACCGGCCAGGCGGGCAACACCCTCTACGACGGCTGGAACGACACCGCGGGCACCAACGCGGCCCTCGCCCTGAACGCCACCGAGTGGCTCTCGGGCGGCACCGGCGACGGAGGCGGCGGGGGCGGCACCTGCACCGCCGCCCAGCTGATCGCCAACCCCGGCTTCGAGTCCGGCGCGGCCTCCTGGACCGCCACGAGCGGCGTCATCACGAACGATCCCGCCCGCCCGGCCCGCACCGGCTCGTACAAGGCGTGGCTGAACGGCTACGGCACCGCCCACACCGACACGCTCGCCCAGACCGTGACCGTCCCGTCCGGGTGCACGACGGCCGCGTTCACCTTTCACCTGCGCGTCGACACGGCGGAGACCACGACGACCACGGCCTACGACACCCTCAAGGTGCAGGTCCTCAACAGCGGTGGCACGGTCCTGTCCACCCTGGCGACGTACTCCAACCTCCATGCCACGAGCGGCTATGTGCAGCGGAGCTTCGGCCTCGGCGCGTACGCGGGGCAGACCGTGACCCTCAGGTTCACCGGGACGGAGGGCTCCCGGCTGCAGACGTCGTTCCTCATCGACGACACGGCGCTCCAGGTGAGCTGACCGCCGCTGCTTCGGGCCCCGTCCGGCGTCGTCCCGGGCGGGGCCTCATGTCCCCTCGGTCAGCGGGCGAAGCCCAGGCTGACGCCGAGGCCGACGAGCACCGAGCCGATGGCCCGGTTGAGGGCCCGCTGCCGGCGCAGCAGGGCGGCGCGCAGCCGCGGCTGCGAGAAGAAGAGCGCGACGAGCCCGAACCAGCCGAGGTGCGCCACCGACATGAACAGCCCGTACCCGGCCTGCTGCCAGGTCGCCGTGTCCGGTCCGACGACCTGCATGAAGGTGGAGACCACGAAGAGGGTCGTCTTGGGGTTGAGGACGTTGGTGAGGAAACCGCCGCGCAGCGCACCCAGCGGCGTCAGCCCCTCCTTCCGCCGCTCCAGGTCGACGGTGATCTCGGTGCGGGCGGTGAAGGTCCGGAAGCCGATGTAGACGAGATACGCGGCACCGGCGATCTTGATGGCGGTGAACAGCTCGGTGGACGAGGCGATCAGCAGCCCGACGCCGAGCATCGTGTACGTGACGTGCACGAGCACGCCCGCGGCGACACCGGCGGCGGCGAACAGGCCCGTCGTGCGGCCGTACAGGCAGCTGTTGCGCACGACCATGGCGAAGTCGGCGCCGGGGCTGATGACGGCGAGGACGGTGATGACGGCCACTGCGATCACTTCGGTCATACGGCGATGCTGGCACGAGGGGCGGCACGGTGGTGAGCCGTCCGGGCTTTTCTCCCGGATGACGAGACGGTGATGATGGCCGCATGAAGATCGCAGCAGCACAGTTCCCGTCGACTCTCGGCGACGTCGAGGCCAACATCGGCAGCATGGCGGCCCTGATCCGCGAAGCGGCCCGACAGGGCGCCCGGTTCGTGGCCTTCTGCGAACTCGCCGCCCAGGGTTACGCCCTGGCCCCCATCGCGGCCGACCCCGGCCTGTGGCTGGCCGAGGACGACCCCCGGCTCGAACCGGTGCGCGAGGCGTGCCGTACGACCGGGACGGCCGCCCTGATCGGCTGCGCGGCCCGCACGGACGGCGACCGGCCGGCGATCTCGGCACTGGTGATCGGCCCCGACGGCGAACTGCTCGCCCGCTACGACAAGACGCACCTGTACGGTGAGGAGTTGGAGGTCTTCACGGCGGGCACCGTGGAGGGCCGTTTCGAGCTCGACGGGGTCCGCTTCTCGGTCGCGATCTGCTACGACAACCGGTTCCCCGAGGTGGCCGCGTCCGCCGCGGCGGACGACTGCCGGGTGTACGTGGCCAGTTCCGTACTGGAGGCGGGCAACGACTCGTTCGAGAAGGTCTGCCCGGTGCGGGCCCGGGACAACGGCCTGTACGTGCTGCTCGCCAACCACGTCGGCACCTGCGAGGTGGGCGAGTGCCGCGGCGGCAGCGCGGTGTGGGGCCCGGACGGCGCGCTGCTGGCGGACGCGGGCGACGGCGGACGGGGACTCGCCTTGCTGGAGCTCCCCGCGGACGCGGCCGCGCGCTAGAACGAACGACGCCGGGCCGCCGGTCAGGACTTGGTGAAGCCGTACGGGGGCTGCCCGGGGGCGGGCGCCGCCGGGGCCGCCCCCGCGGTGTCGTCCTCGCCCCGCGGGGACACCAGGTCGCGTGCCATCAGCGTCGCGCCCGCCACCGCGCCCGGCATCAGGAACACCGCCAGGAACGGGACGAGGAACGCCAGCGTCAGCGGCACGCCGAAGCCGAGCGTCAGCAGCCGGCGGCCGCGCAACAGGCCCAGCCGCTCCTTCAGTTCGATGCCGCGACGCTGGAGCGCGACGGCGGTCAGCTCTTCAGTGAGGAAGAAGCCGGAGACGCAGAAACCGACCACGGGCACGACCGTCTGACCGATCACCGGGATGAACCCGCAGGCGAAGAGCAGCACTCCGTAGAACGCGACGCGCAGCAGGATCCGCACCGAGTCGCGTGCGGAGATCCACAGTTCGCGCCACAGCAGCAGGCCGGACGTCGGCACCTCGCC
This sequence comes from Streptomyces sp. NPDC002867, assembly GCF_053591895.1. NCBI lineage: Bacteria > Bacillati > Actinomycetota > Actinomycetes > Kitasatosporales > Streptomycetaceae > Streptomyces > Streptomyces sp. NPDC002867. Next base: position 6,785 of record NZ_JBSFUR010000064.1, read on the forward strand.
GCCCTCGGTGCGGTCGACGTGCTCGGACAGCGACTCGTAGAACGGCTGGCCGACCAGCAGGGTCACCGCCGTGAAGGTGATCACGGCGAGGAAGAGCCCGAAGGCGAAGGCGAGGGCCGTCAGCGTGCCGCGCAGGACGCCCTGCCACGGCGAGGACCAGTCGTCGGCGAACGGCGTGGCCCACGCGACGAGGTCGTCCGCGCCCCAGGCGAGGCCGGTGAGCGCCGCCGCGTAGAGCACCAGAGTCACCAGGCCGGGCAGCAGCCCGAAGCCGAACCAGCGGCCGTGCCCGCCGACCCAGCGCTGGCCCTTCATCAAGTAGCCGAAGCCCACCCCGAGATCACGCATACGCACAGCTTATCGGTGTGGCTCTTGTTGTTCGGGAGCCGAACCGGTAGACCTCGCGTACTGATCGTGTACTGATCACGTATCGATTCTTCCGGCACTGGAAAGGTCCGTACCGCATGGGATCATCCCGACCCGTACTGATCACCGCCGGCCTCGCGGCCGCGCTCGCGGGCGCTCTGCTCGTACCGCCGGCCGCCACCGCGGCCCCGGGCAGGGACGATCCGCGGCCCCATCCCCTGCGGGAGGGCGGCGGACGTGACACGGGCGCAGCCCGGGCGCCCGCGTCGGCCACCGCCGATGCCCTGGGCGGCCCGGCGTCCGGCCTGCGGACGCGCACCGGCGGCTACCCGCGCGAGACGACGCTCGACGTCCCGCCGGCGAACCCGGACGACAAGTCCATCAAGCTGGGCCTGGTCCCGTACCACGGGATCGCACCGCGCCTCAACGCCCTGCAGCAGCTGGGCGACCGGGTCAGCGTCGAGGTCGCCGGGCACTCGGCGGGCGGCCACGAGCTGTACCTCGTCACCGTGACGGCCCCGGAGAGCGCGGCGCAGGCGCGCGAGCAGGAGCGGATGCGCGAGCGGATCGAGAACGCGCCGGCGGCCGCGGCCAAGGACCCGCGCATCAAGGCGGCGTACAAGACGCCCGTGTTCATCAACAACAACATCCACGGCAACGAGTGGGAGGGCACGGACGCCGCGCTGAAGCTCATCGAGGAGCTGGCGAAGGCGAAGGACGCCCGCACAGCCGACCTGCTCGCGAAGAACCGCGTCTACCTCAACGTGACCGCCAACCCGGACGGCCGGATCGCGGGCACCCGCGCCAACTCCGGCGGCTTCGACCTGAACCGGGACTTCATCACCGCGACCCAGCCCGAGTCGCGCGCCATCCGGCAAATCGCGATCGACAAGCAGCCGGCCGTCATGCTGGATCTGCACGGCTACGTCAACGGCACGCTGATCGAGCCGACGACGCCGCCGCACGGCGAGAACTACGAGTACGACCTCTTCCTGAAGAACGCGTACGCCAACGCCCTCGGCATGGAGAAGGCCGTCAACGGCCTCGGCTACACGTTCGACAAGGACGGGGTGCGGCCCGCCGTGATCCCGTTTCGGGACGAGAAGGAGGGCTGGGACGACTGGCCGCCCATCTTCACCCCGCAGTACATGCCGTTCCACGGCACGGTGGCCTCGCACACCATCGAGTTCCCGATGCGGGTCAACAACCGCGACTACGACGCGCTGCCCGTCGCCGAGCTGCGTCGCCGTGCCGTCGTCAACACCGACATCGCGGGCGCCGCGATGCGGGCGACGCTCGCCTACACGCACGCGCACCGCACGTCGGTGATCGCCGACCAGATCGAGACGTTCCGGCGGGGCGCGGCGGGCGAGGCGCAGCGGCCGGTGTCGGAGGAGACCGTGCCGGGCGTGCCGGGCATCGGTCCCGAGGACGTGTACACGGCGACCTTCCCGCGGGCCTATGTGATCCCGGCCGGCGGCTCACAGAGGTCGGCGGTGGCGGCGGGCCGGCTGGTGGACCATCTGGTCGCCAACGACGTGCGCGTGGAACAGGCGCGCATGCCGTTCCGGCTGGAGAGGCGCTCCTACCCGGCCGATTCGTACGTCGTCGACATGCACCAGCCCAAGCGCGGTCTGGCCAATGTGATCCTCGCCGAGGGACGCGACATCAGCGCGGACGTCTCGGCCATGTACGACATCTCGGGCTGGAGCCTGGGGCTGCTGTGGGGCGCGACGGTGGACAAGTCCGTCTCGGACGCGCCGCGTGTGCCGACGCGCACGGTGCACGCAGCGTCGCCGACCGGCCGGGTCGCCCCGTACGGCGACCTGCGGCTGCGTCTGGACGACCCGAAGGAGATCGCGGCCCTCAACTCCCTGCTGGCGCAGGGGGTCCAGGTGCGGCGGACGGCGGACGGCGCGGCGGTCGTGCCGGGCTCGGCGCGGGGTGTCGCACGGGTGCTGGCGGACCGGCTCGGGGTCGCGTTCGAGGCGACGAAGGAGAAGGGCACGGCGCCGCTGCACCGCACCCGGGTCGCCGCGGCCGTCACTCCGGGCGAGCTGTTCGCGCTGCGGGAGATGGGCTTCGCGGTGGTGCCGGTGTCGACGCAGGTGCTCAACGCGGGCTTCGACTGGTCCGCGGTGGACGCCCTGTTCGTGTCGTCCGGCCTGGACCACGCGAAGCTCACCCCGGCCGCCCGGGCGGCGTTCGGCGCGAGCGGCGTCGGCGTGGTCGGGCTCGGTGAGCAGGGAGCGGCGTTCAACGCGGCGGCCTCGCTGCTGGACGTGACCGCGGTGGCGGGCAACGGCGACGCCAACGGCGTGGTCCGCGTGACCAACGCCGACGGCCCGATCACGGGCGGCGCCCCGGCGCACACGTTCGTCTACTCGCCGGGCTGGTTCACCGGCCTCGGCAGCGGCGTGCGCGTCGAGCAGTCGTACGGCTCCGGGAACCCGCTCGTGTCCGGCCACTGGCGTGCGGCGGAGGACGGCAAGGGCGGCCCCCAGGACGCGGCGGGCCGTGCGTCGGTCGTCTCGGGGACGTCGAAGGCCGGGGCGCCGGTGGTGCTGTTCGGCACCGAGCCGCTGTTCCGGGCGCACCCCAAGGGCGTGTTCGCACAGATCGGCCGGGCGCTGCTGACTCGCTGAACACGACCGGCGGCCGACCGCCGGGCATGCGACGAGGGCCGCACCCCGTGCGCGGGGTGCGGCCCTCGGTCATGCGTGTCACACGGCGAGGTCGACCGTGATGTTGCCGCGGGTGGCCTTGGAGTACGGGCAGACCTGGTGGGCCTTCTCGATGAGGTCCTTGGCGGTGGCGGCGTCCACGTTCGGGATGCTCGCGGAGAGCTTGACGATGAGGCCGAAGCCGTCGTCGTTCTTGCCCAGGCCGACCTCGGCGGTGACCGTGGACCCGGTGATGTCCGCCTTCTCCTGGCGGGCGACGACGACGAGGGCCTGCTGGAAGCAGGCGCTGTAGCCGGCGGCGAACAGCTGCTCCGGGTTGGTCCCGGCGCCGCTGCCGCCCATCTCCTTGGGCGGGGTCACGACGAAGTCGAGGGTGCCGTCGTTCGTGGCGACTCGGCCGTCACGGCCGTTCTCCGCGGTGGCGACAGCGGTGTAGAGCACCTCGGACTGCTGGATGGACATGACGTCTTCCTCCTGCTGGTTCGCCGCGACTCGCGCCCACGATCGCGACGGCTGGGGAAGAGCCTAACGGGTGACGACTCAGGCCAGAGAAACGATCATCTTTCCGGTGTTCTCGCCGCGCAGCAGACCCGTGAAGGCGTCGTAGCCGTTCTCGATGCCCTCGACGACGGTCTCGTCGTACTTCAGCTCGCCGGAGGCGATCCAGCCCGCGACGTCCTGGACGAACTGCGGCTGGAGGGCGGAGTGGTCGTTCACGAGCATGCCCTGAAGGCGCAGCCGCTTGCCGATGATCAGGGCGAGGTTGCGCGGGCCGGGGGCCGGCTCGGTGTCGTTGTACTGGGCGATCATTCCGCAGATGGTCGCCCGGCCGCCGACGTTGAAGGAGGAGATGGCGGCCTCCAGGTGGTCGCCGCCCACGTTGTCGAAGTAGACGTCGATGCCGTCGGGGGCCGCCTCCTTCAGCTGCTTGGCCACCGGTCCGTTCTTGTAGTTGAACGCGGCGTCGAAGCCGTACTCCTCCACGAGGCGCTTGACCTTCTCGTCGGAGCCCGCCGAGCCGATGACCCGCGAGGCGCCCTTGATCCGGGCCATCTGGCCGACCTGGCTGCCCACCGCGCCGGCGGCGCCGGAGACGAAGACCACGTCGCCCTCCTTGAAGGAGGCCACCTCGAACAGACCCGCGTAGGCGGTGAGGCCGGTCATGCCGAGCACGCCGAGGTAGGCGGAGAGCGGCGCCAGCGACGCGTCGACCTTGACGGCGTGCTGCGCGGGCACGCTCGCGTACTCCCGCCAGCCGAGGCCGTGCAGCACGTGGTCGCCGACCGCGAAGCCCTCGGCGTTCGACGCGACGACCTCGCCGACCGCGCCGCCCTCCATGGGGTGGTCGAGCTGGAACGGCGGGACGTAGGACTTCACGTCGTTCATCCGGCCGCGCATGTACGGGTCGACCGAGAAGTACAGGTTGCGCACGAGGACCCGGCCCTCGCCCGGCTCGGCGACCTCCGCCTCGCGCAGGGCGAAGTCCTCGGGCTTGGGCCAGCCGTGCGGGCGGGCGACGAGGTGCCATTCGCGGCCGGACGCGGGAAGAGCGGACATGCTGGGTTCCTCCTAGGAATGCTTCACTACCTCAAACAACCATGCTCCTCGATATTTAATGTTGTCAAGTATCCGGATATCCTGAGACCCATGGCCATCCCAGGAACAGACCCCCTCACCCTCGAAGTCGTCGAGCTCATCGGCTCCGTCGTGGCCCGCTACCACGACGAGTACGAGCGCGCCGCGGCCGAGCACTCCCTCACCGGCGCCCAGGCCCGGGTGCTGGGGCTGCTCTCCCTGGAGCCCCTGCCCATGCGCCGGATCGCGAACAAGCTGAGGTGCGAGCCGTCGAACATCACCGGGATCGTGGACCGCCTGGAGACGCGCGGCCTCGTGGAGCGGCGCCCCGACCCGGGCGACCGCAGGGTGAAGCTGGCCGCGGCCACTCAGGAGGGGCGCGGCACGGCGAAGCGGCTGCGCGAGTCGCTGGACTTCGCGCGCGAGCCGCTGGCGGAGCTGTCCGCGGAGGAGCGGACGGCGCTGAGGGACCTGCTCAGGCGGATGCTGGGCGAGCGCCCCGAGCAGTAGCCCCGGGGGCGACGCGGGACGCCGGCCGGGCCGGCGTCACCGGCACCGCGGGGGTGTCACAGACACCACCACAGGAAGCGGTCGCAGGTCTGCGTGGGCGAGGGCTCCGGCGGCGGGGGCTCCTCCTCCCCCGGCGGCTCCGGATCATCCGGATCGCCCGGACCGGAGGTCGGCCGGCCGCTCCCGCTGGGATCGGCGTCGCCGGGAGGGCCGTCCGTCGCGGACGGGGAGGCGCCGTCACCGGCCGACGCGGAGGCGGAAGGCGCCGGGCCCTCGCCGTCGCCTCTCCCCGTGCCCGCGCCCGTCGCGGGCGCACCCTCGTCCTTCTTCGTCCCGGTGGCACTCCCGGCCGGGCGCGGGGAGCCGGACGACATCACCGGCTTCTCGCTCACCTCGCCCGGACCGTCCGGGGTGTCCTCGGCGGCCGACGGCTCGATCGTCTCCGTCTCGACGACGTCCTGTTCCTTGACGGTGGTGGCCGCCCCGTCACCGCCGGACCCCTCGATCGCCAGCTCCGCGAGGCTCAGCGCGCCCGCGGCCAGCACCAGGCCGAACGTCCCCAGGACCACCTTGCGCCCACGCCTCTTGCGCGCCCGGCGCCCGGCGGACGCGGGCTTGCGGCGCGACTGCGCCTGACGGCGCGCGGCACGCGGCCCGGGCCGCGCCGGCTCGGGCTCCACGTCCAGTTCGTAGACGTGGCCCGTGTCCGGCGCGTTGGTGGAGTGGTGACGGAGCTCCTCGACGGGGGTGCCGCACCCGGCACAGGCCAGCGCGCCGTTGAGGTGCCGTCCGCACGGGTGGCAGTAATCCATGGCCCCCGGAGAGTATGCGGCACCGGGGTACGGGCGGTGGGTCGGAGTGTGAGGATCCTGTGTGGAATCTCCACTTCCCCGGCGTGCCCGCTCGCTTGTGCCGTCACATCCTCCGGGCAGGATGTCGGGCATGGTTGCCACCGCCCCCTTCGGACCGCTCGACTTCCAGCTGGTGCTGCTGCGCCGGATGGCCGACCACCAGCCGGACCTCGTCGAGGACGCCCGGCGCGAGCTCGGCGTCTCGCTCGCGCAGATGCGGGAGGCGAACCGCCGCTGGCAGGCGATCGTGCGCTCGCCCCGGGCGCGCGGAGCCCTGACCCGCTACCGCTCGGTGCTCGGCACACCGGAGTCGGTCGAGCACCGGCGCATCGGCGACCTGGAGTGCGACGCGCTGCAGTGGCCGGTGCCGCTCTGGCCCGACCTGCGTTTCGAGGTCCTGGCCGCGAAGAACGGGGCGGTGTGGAACGAATGGCTCGTACGGGCCCCGGGGGCGGCCGGCCCCGAGCTGCGGACGACGGCGGACCTGCGGCCCTGGTCGTGCACGGTCGACGAGGTGGCAAGGGCGTTCGCGCCGGCCCGGCCACTGGAGGGATCGGCACCGACGAGATGGCGCCTGGCGTTCACGCCGCCCGGCGAGGGCGAGCGGATCGCGGAGTTCACCTGGGGGCTTCTGCAGCGCCTCATCTGACGGGGCGTGAGCACCGGCCGGGACGCGTGCCTGACGCACGCACGCGCCGCCGCCCGGGTGCGTCCTGCTCATCTGGCGGAGTGTCAGACCGCAGTGCCCCCAACCGGCGCAGCCCAGCGCGCGCACGGCCCCGGGCGATCGCACGATGCGAACACGTACCGCACTCGGGAGGATCTGCCGTGACCGTCAGCCTTGAGCAGCTGCGCCGTTGCCATGTCGCCGTGGACATGGGGGCGGCCAGGACCCGTGTCTTCGTCAAAGGCGCGGGCCTCGTCGTCGATGAGCCCAGCGTCGCCGCCGTGAACACGCGTACCGGCGCGCTGATCGCGGTCGGCACGCTCGCCGAGAAGATGACGGGCCGGACGCCCGACTACATCCGCGTCACACGGCCCGTCAGCGGCGGTACCGTCGTCGACATCGACATGGCGCAGCGCATGCTGCGGCACCTGCTCGGCGAAAAACTCCGCCGCCAGCTGCGCCGCAAGCCCCGGCTGCGCGCCGCCGCGAGCACCCCGCACGACTCCGACCCGCTCGCGCAGCGCGCCACTGTGGAGACGCTGGTCGGTCTCGGCGCCCGCCGGGTCGAGCTCGTGGACACGCTGATCGCCGCGGCCGTCGGCTGCAAGCTCCCGGTCGAAGAGCCCACGGCGAACATGATCATGGTGTGCGGCGCGGCGACCACCCAGATCGCGGTCCTCTCTCTCGGTTCGATCGTCACCGCCGAACGCATCCCGATCGGCGGCAACGCGATCGACCACGCGGTGATCCAGCACCTGCGGCACCAGCACGCCCTGATGCTCCCCAGCCAGTCCGTGCGTCCCCTGCAACTGGCGCTGCACGGCAACGGCCTCACCTCGCAGGGCCCGACGTCCACCGAGATCCACGGCCGGGACGTGGCCACCGGACTCGCCCGTTCGGTGCGCGTCGACACCGCCGCCGTACGGGAGGCCATCCACACGCCTCTCACCTCGGTCCTCGACGGCATCGGCAAGGTGCTGCGCCACTGCCCGCCGGACCTGGTGGCCGATCTCGTCGACAGCGGCATCGTGATGGTCGGCGGCAGCGCGCTGCTCCCCGGACTCGACCAGATGCTGCGGGACGCCACCGGTATGTCGGTGCGGATCGCCGAACGGCCCGACACCTGCACGATTCTCGGGCTCGGCGCGATGCTGGAGGGCAGTATCCAGCCCATGGTGCTGGACCCGCTCGCCGACGACATCGACTTCGACGAGTCCTCCGACGGGACGGGGTACGCACACGGCCTGTCGTCCTTCGGGGCCGTGTCCGCGTCCGGGGCGGGCGGGGAGGACGACGCGCCCGGCGCCGGTCCGGACCCTGACGACCAGGACCGCTCGGAAGCGGCGCATGAGCCCCGGTGACGAGGACGTCGCGGACCCGGCGGGGCCGATGGCGCCGCAGCGTGCGGCTGCGGGTCACCGACGACGGGCCGCCTGAGGACGGCGGCCGGCTGAGCACGGCTGAGCACGGCTGACCACGGTCACCCGGGCGTCCTCCCGGCAGGCGCACGCGCGTCGCGCAGGGCGATACGGGTGCTGGACTGGGCGACACCGGCCTCCCGCTTGAGGGTCCGCAGCAGGGCGTCGAGCTCGGCGGCGTCGGCCGCCGTGGCCCGTACGAGGTAGTCGTGCGCGCCGGTGACATGGACGACCTCGGTGATGCCGGGCAGCTTGAGCACGACCCGTTCGAACTCCTCGTTCGTCGTGTCGAGGCGCAGCGTGATGTCGATGAAGACGACGAGGCCGGGGCGGGGACCGGCCGTCGGGTCGACGATCGTGGTGAAGCCGCGGATGGTCCCGTCCCGGACCATCCGGCGCACCCGGTCGGCGGCGGCGTTGGCGCTCAGGCCGACCCGGACGCCGAGATCGCGGTAGGAGATCCGCGCATCCTCGCGGAGCACGCCGAGGATTTCCCTGTCGAGGCCGTCCATACCGCGATTGTCGCAGCCGACGCCGTCATACGACCGCGAGACGACCGGCGGACGCACCACGGTGTGCCCATGACCGAGATATGGACGACGGCCGGCGCGGGAGCGGTGGCCGGACTGGGCGTGGCGGTACCGGTGGGCGCGATCGGCGTGCTGCTGGTCCAGGAGGCGATGCGCGACCGCGCCGCGGCGGTGGCTGCGGCGTCCGCGGTGGCGGTGGTCGACATGTCGTACGCGGCGGTGGCCACGGCCCTGGGCCCCTGGGTGGCGTCGGCGCTGTCGGGCGTGGAGGCATGGGTGCGCCTGGCATCCGCCCTGATCCTGGCCGCCATCGCGGCGCACGGCCTGTGGTCGTCCGTACGGGGGCCGCGCGACGGCCCGGCGGACGGGGTCACGCGGGGCGGGGGCGACGAGGCTGTGGCGCGGGCGCGGCTCGCGCGGGTGTTCGCACGGTTCGCCGCACTCACCGCCGTCAATCCGACCACCGCCCTCTACTTCGCCGCCCTCACCACCGCCCAGGGCGCGGCCCTCCGGAGCGGCGCGGCCGGGGCCGTGTTCGTCGGCGGCGTGCTCGTCGCCTCGCTCGCGTGGCAGCAGTTCCTCGTGGCGGCCGCCGGTTACGCCGGGGCCCGGATCTCCGGCACCGCCCGCGCGTGGACCTTCCGGATCGGCTTCGGGCTCGTCGCCGTCTACGCCGTGAAGATCGCGCTCCCGCTGCCCTGAGCGTCCCTGTCGCGCACCGCCCGCACGGAGCAGTTCCGCGCGACCCTGCCCTGGTGGACGCCTTGACTGGGCGCGTGGACACCCCCGCGAAGCCCTCCGCAGCCGCGTACCGCAACCTGATCACGGCCACCGTCGGCTTCACGCTCACCTTCTGGGCATGGAACCTGGTCTCGCCGCTCGGCGGGACGTACAAGGAGCGGCTGACCTGAGTTCCTTCCAGCAGGCGCTGCTCGTCGCCGTGCCGGTGCTCGTCGGCTCACTGGGCCGGGTCCCGGTGGGAGCGCTCACCGACAGGTACGGCGCGAAGCTGATGTTCCCGCTGGTGTCCGCGTTCACCGTCGTGCCCGTACTCCTGCTGATCCCGGCGCGGGACTCGTACGGCGCCCTGCTCGCCGTCGGGTTCCTGCTGGGGCTCGGCGGCACGACGTTCGCCATCGGCATCCCGCTCGTCAACTCCTGGTTCCCGCCTGCCCGTCGGGGTCTCGCGCTCGGCGTCTTCGGCATGGGCATGGGCGGTGTGGCGCTGTCCGGTTACTTCACGCCGCGGATCGCCGAGCGGGGCGAGAACCTGCCGTTCGTCGTGGTGGCGATCGCGCTCGCCGCGTACGCCGTACTCGCGGCGCTGCTCCTCACCGACCGTCCCGACCGCACGGTGCCCACCACCTCGCTCGGGCGGCGGCTCGGCCGGGCGGGGCGGCTGCGGGTGACGTGGGAGCTCTCGGCGCTGTACGCCATCGGGTTCGGCGGGATCGTCGCGTCCGGCGTCTACCTGCCCACGTACCTGAGGACCTGGTACGAGCTGAGCCCGACCGACGCGGGCGCGAGGGCCGCCGCGTTCGCGCTGGTGACCGTCGTCTTCCGGCCGATCGGCGGCCGGCTGTCGGACCGGGCGCACCCCGCGGTCGTGACCGCCGGCGCGCTCGCCGTCGTCGCGCTGTCGGCGATCGTGCAGGCCTTCGACCCCGGCCTGTACCCGGTCGGCACGATCGCTCTGCCGGCGACGGCGGCGGGGCTCGGCACGGCGAGCGGCAGCGTGTTCGCGCTGGTCTCGCAGGTCACCCCGCAGGCGCAGGTGGGCAGTGTGACGGGCATCGTCGGCGCGATGGGCGGTCTCGGCGGTTTCGTGCCGCCGCTGGTGATGGGCGCGATCTACAGCGCGAAGGACTCGTACGCGATCGGCTTCATGCTGCTGTCGGACCTGGCCCTCGCGGGGTGCGTGTACGCGTACGGCCGGATGCGGACCGTCCCGCCCGTGCCGGAGGCCGGTTCCCGGAACGCGCATCCGGTCACCTCCCGGCGATAGGGCCGTCCGGTTCGAGGCAGGTTCAGGTCGCCGCCACTCCACGGGGAGACAATGGGGCGACGGGAAGCACTGCCATGAGCCTGCCGTGCACGGCACGCGACACCAGGAGGTCGACGAGTGAGTTCCCTGTTCCCGGCGCTGACAGCCACGGCCGGCCCTGACCACAGCGACCGGGTCGCCCTGCGGTTCGGGGAACGGTCCCTGACCTACGGGCAGCTGGCCGGTGCCGCCGGAGCTCTCGCGGTCCGGATCGGCTCCGCCGCGGCCGGCGGGCGGGTCGCGTTGTGGGCCGCGCCGGCGCTGGAGACCGCGGTCGGCACGGTCGCGGCGCTGCTCGCCGGCGTACCCGTCGTACCGCTGAACCCGAAGACCGGCGGGCGGGAGCTCACGCACATCCTCGCGGACAGCGAGCCGTCACTGGTGCTGGCCGCTCCGGGCGACGAACTGCCCTCCGCCCTACGCTCGTTGGAACGCGTCGACGTGCCGGTGGCGGGCGACGGCGAGGTGCCGTCCGGTGAACCGGGGCCCGGCGCGCCCGCGTTCGTCGTCTACACCTCGGGGACCACCGGCCCGCCCAAGGGCGCCGTCCTGCCGCGCCGCGCGGTCGCCACGACGCTGGACGCGCTCCAGGACGCCTGGCAGTGGAGCGCGGACGACGTCCTGGTGCACGCGCTGCCGCTGTTCCATGTGCACGGCCTGATCCTCGGCGTCGTCGGCCCGCTGCGGCGCGGCGGCCAGGTGCGGCACCTGGGCAGGTTCACCCCCGAGGGCGTGGCCCGCGAGCTCGGGCGGGGCGGCACCATGCTGTTCGGCGTACCCACCATGTACCACCGGCTCGCCGAGGCGCTGGACGACGACCCCGAACTCGCGAAGGCGCTGGCGGGCGCCCGCCTGCTGGTGTCGGGGTCGGCCGCCCTGCCGCTGCCGGACCACGAGCGGATCGCCGCAGCGACCGGGCGGCGGGTGATCGAGCGGTACGGCATGACCGAGACGCTGATGAACACGAGCGTACGGGTCGACGGCCAGGCGCGTCCGGGGACGGTCGGCGTGCCGCTGCGCGGGGTCTCGCTGCGACTGGTCGAGGAGGACGGCACGGAGATCACGGCGTCGGACGGGGAGACGATCGGCGAGATCCAGGTACGCGGCGACCATCTGTTCACCGAGTACCTGAACCGGCCCGACGCGACGGCGGCCGCGTTCGACGGGGAGTGGTTCCGCACCGGGGACATGGCCGTGCGCGACGCGGACGGATACGTGCGGATCGTGGGACGCAAGGCGACCGACCTGATCAAGAGCGGCGGTTACAAGATCGGCGCCGGGGAGATCGAGAACGTCCTGCTGGACCATCCGGCGGTGCGCGAGGCCGCGGTCACGGGCGAGCCGGACGCGGACCTGGGCGAGCGGATCGTCGCGTGGATCGTGGCGGCCGATCCCCAAAAGCCGCCGTCGGCCGAGGAGTTGGCGGCGCATGTGGCGGGCCAGCTCGCCCCGCACAAGCGGCCGCGCGAGGTGCGGTTCCTCGACGTCCTTCCCCGCAACGACATGGGCAAGATCATGAAGCGGGCGCTCCATGTCTGAGCGGTTGACCGCCCGCGAGGCGATAGCGCTGGTCTGCGACGACTTCACCGAGCACGAGGCCGCCGAACCGCCCCGCGCGGGCGACGGCCCGCTGGACTGGGAGGGGTACGGCGCGGCGCGCGAACGGGCGGCGCGGCGCACCGGCTCGGCAGAGTCCGTCGTGTACGGCGAGGCGACGCTCGGGGAGCGCCCGTGCGTGCTGATCTCCTTCGCATTCGGCTTCCTCGGCGGGTCGTTGAGCCAGAGCGCCGGGGACCGGCTGGAGGCCGCGTACGCCCTGGCCCGCGAGAGCCGCCGCCCGCTCGTCTCCCTGATCGCGACGGGCGGCAGCCGGATGCAGGAGGGGATGATCGCGCTGTCCCAGCTCCAGCGGGTGGCACGCGCGTCCGTGCTGCTGCGCGAGGCCGGTGTCGCGCACATCGCCGTGCTGCGCGATCCGACGACGGGCGGCGGGTGGGCGACGCTCGGCGCGGGCGCCGACGTGACCCTGGCGCTGCCCGGCGCGCAGGTCGGCTTCGCGGGATCGCGCATACGGCCCCCGGACGCGGACCCGGCGGCGTACACGGCCGAAGGGCAGCTCGGGGCGGGCCAGATCGACGCCGTCGTACGGCCCGAGGCGCTGCGCGACACGGTCGCCTTCTGGGCCGCGGCTCTCGGATCGGAGGCGCCGGCCGAGGCCGCTCCCCCGCCGCGCGCGCTGGGCGGGGCGGGGCGGCCGCCGGGCTCCGGCTGGGACGCCGTGCGGGCGGCCAGGAACCCGGACCGGCCACGGGCGGGCGCGTACCTCGACGACTACTTCGCCCGGCGCGAACCGCTGCGCGGAGACCGGTGCGGCGGCGACGACCCCGGGATGCTGTGCGGCGTCGGGCTGCGCGAGGGCCGGCCGGTGGCGTACGCGGCCCAGGCCGGGACCGCGACCCGACCGGCCGGTTACCGCACGGCAGCGCGCGTGGTGCGGCTGGCGGACCGCTTCGGACTGCCGGTGCTGACGCTCGTGGACACCCCCGGCGCGGCCAACGACGCCGAGGCGGAGCGGGCGGGCGCGGGCGCGGCGATCGCGGAGCTGTTCACGGCGATGGCGGCCGCCCGCACACCGCTGACGAGCCTGCTGATCGGCGAGGGCGGATCGGGGGGCGCGCTGGCGCTGGCGGCGCCGGGCAACACGTGGGCGACGCCGGACAGTTACTTCTCGGTGATTGCCCCGGAACTCGCCGCCGCGATTCTCAAACGCGACCCGGCCGAAGTCCCCCGCACGGCCGGCCAACTCCGCCTCCGCCCGCAGGATCTCGTGGACCTGTCGGTCGTCCGCGGCATCGTGGGCCCGGCGGGGACCTGACGGCCGGCGGGGCCTTTCGACGGTCGCGTCGGCGGTGGGCCCATGCAGCCGTCCGCCCGGCCCCGGGGCCGTTCCGCCGCCGGCCGCAGCGGACTCGTTTGCGGGCCGGTGGCTGCCCGTCGGCACGCGTCGTCGACGCGGAGGAGGCCCTGCGGGCGCCCGCCGCCACGTGCGGCAGGCGTCAGCGGCGGGTGCGGACGGGCTCACCGCGCCACTTCGCCGGAGCAGCCGGCCCGTCGGTCGCGGTGCGGCCGAGGCCGTTCCGGCAGGCGGCGCGGAGCCACGGGCCGGGATCACGGCCCGGTGGTCAGGGGCCCTCGGTCGGCGGCTCGTCCTCGGCCGGAGGCCGGGTGGCCTCCGGCACCGGGAGCAGCACCGGGTTCACGGCCCGGTGGTCAGGGGCCCTCGGTCGGTGACTCGTCCGCGGCCGGAGGCCGGGTGGCCTCCGGCACCGGGAGCAGCACCGGGATCACGGCCCGGCGGGAACGCTCCTTCGTGTCCGGTGCGTCGTCGCTCGCACGGCGGAGGCTCCCCTCGGAGCGCGTCTCCGGCGTCGCGGCTGGCCGCGAAGGCCCCGGGGCCGACGGGGGCGCCTCGCACGTCTCGGGGACGCAGCGCTCACCACCGGGCGGCGGACCGCCCACCTCCTCCGTGTAGGGCGCCGACTGCTGGGTGGGGCCGGGGCGGACGCCGTCCGTCGCCCAGACCTGGCCGAACGAGTCGTCCCGTACCTTCACGACCAGGGGCGAGCCCGGGTCGGTCGATGCCGGGACGACCGCGAGCCGTTCGTTCCAGCGCGGGACGACGTGCCCCTGGATGGTCAGGTCGTACCGGACGTCGCCGGAGTCGGGCGCCGTGCGGCCCGTGCAGGCGCCGGCGACAACGACGCCGTCGAGCCCGCGCGAGTTCAGGCACAGCTCGGGCGCGGCCGCGCTGCGCAGCCTGCCGTCGGTCTCGTACACCCACTGCTGGGTCGGGGACGAGGACGAGCACGCCGCCATCAGGACGTCCACGTCCTTCTTCGCCTTGCTGCCGGCGAAGTCGGCACAGAGGTCGGCCTCGACGTTGCGCAGTCTCGTGGTGAGCGGACCGCTCGGAAGGCCTGCCGAGGTGGCCGAGGGCTGCGGGGCCGGTGCGCCCGGCAGGGACGCGGACGGCGTCGGCGCGCCCGGTGTGGTCGGCGCTGTCGGCGCGGCCTCGCTCACGCCGGGCGCGGACGGAGCCGTGCCGGTGACCGACCCGCTGGGGACGGTCGGGCCCGCGTGGTCGCTGTCGTCGGACCACAAGGTGGCCAGGAGGGCGACGGCCAGCACTCCGGTGGCGGCGACGGCGGCACCGAGGCCGAGGGCGGCCGGTGTCGCCCTCTCCACGGCGGCCCGCCTGCCGCGCAGCACCAGGGACGGCAGGGCCAGGCCCCGGCCGCCGCCCCGGGAGTGCCGCCCGGCCCCCCGGCCACCGGGCGCCCCCGGCCGGCCTTCCCTCAGGCGGGCGTGGCGGCGACGGCCCGGCCGGGACGCGAGATAGGACGGCGCGGCGCCCCCCAGCAGCGCCTCGGCGATCAGAACGCCGAGCCGGCCCTCGGACTGCCGCAATTGGTCGGCTGCGTAACGGCAGTAAGGGCATTCCGACAGGTGCACCTGGATGTCGGGGATCAGTGCCCCGCCACGGCGCAGCGATATGTCGAGGAGACGGTTGTAGTGGCGGCATTCCCCGGTGGGAGCGTGCTCCCGGTGCACGCGTACGCAGACCTGCCGGAACTGTTCGCGCGTATGGTCGAGTTGGTCGGAGGCGACGCGCGGATCAATACCCAGCAAACCGGCCGGTATGGATATCCCCTCGACCTCGACCTCGGCATGCCAGAGCAGCACCTGGGCGGTCGTCGGCATTGCGTGAAAGGCCCGGGAGATCAGCTGCCTATTCTCGGCCGGGGGTTCGGGAATCGACAGCCCCGGCAGCATCGCGGTGATCCGCTGGTCACCGGCCCAGGCCTTGACGATATGACGGGTGGTCACCAGCAGATGGGGCCGCAGCCCACCGGCCGAGCCGCCTCCCGCGAGATTCTCCATAAGTTGCGCGAATGCCGCCGTCGCCAGCATCGAGGCGATTTTGGCCGAGGGCGCGCAAAGGGTCGCGTAGTCGAACACGGGCTGCCAGTGCCGGGCCAGCAGCGCGGCGACGGGGTGGGCGTTCTGGCCCGCTCCCCCGGCGCGCAGCGTGGCGGCAAGCTCCTCGTCGGAGACCCCGGGTATGCGGCCGGCCTGCGAAGAGGGCACGTTTCCGGGCGTGCTGGGGTGCTGCATGGGCTCTTTCCATCCATGGCATTGCGGTGGGGGGTTGCTGAGCGACCTCGGCTCCGGCCGGTGGATGCCGACAGCCGGTCGACAAGGAGCGGACCTGTTGGTCCATACCATCCGGTGGCGACACCGCTTCTTTTGGAAGGGATCGCCCGCAGAGAATTCGAACGGTTGATCAGAAGGGCGTTTGTTCGGACATGAGAGGGCTCACCCTTGCACAACTTCCCTGCGAGGAACAAGAGTTCCGCATCGCCCCGCGATTAAGGAGGCGGGAGTCGAGCCATCCGCCGGCCGGACGACACCGCTTTCTGGAACACGAGTAAGTACAACAATGACGAGCCATTGCCGCGCGACTCCTTGACGCATGCCCGAAATCGGTCCGCCCAGACTGCCGTTACCGCGCGAAACATCGCCACTTCCGGAACGGCCGCGGACACGAACGGTTCACCTCTGCCACAGAAGCGGTCCGGGACTAGTCTGCACTCCTGACAAACCATCATGAAAGGATCAAGCTGTGGCCTCTCGTCTCAACCCGTACATCAGCTTCTCCGGTGAAGCGAAGCAAGCCATGGACTTCTACAAGGGCGTCTTCGGCGGCAACCTGTCGGTCCACACGTACGGCGACTTCGGCTCCGAGGCGCCCCCCGGATACGGCGACAAGGTCATGCACAGCATGCTGGAGACCGAGAAGGGCTTCACGCTGATGTGCGCGGACAATCCGCCCGGCATGGAGTACAAGCCGGGCAACAACTACGCCGTGAGCCTGAGCGGGGAGGACGCCGACGAGCTGCGCGGCTACTGGGAGAAGCTGTCCGACGGCGGCAACGTGCAGGTGCCGCTGGAGAAGCAGATGTGGGGCGACGTCTTCGGCATGTGCACGGACAAGTTCGGCGTCGCGTGGATGGTCAACATCAGCGAACAGGGCTGACCCGCCCCGAGCCTCCCGGTCCCCGAAGGCCCCGGCCGCAGCAGTTCGCGAGAAGAAGGCGTCCTGCTCGATTTCCGCGCGGCGAAGCCGTGCGATGGGCAACGGAAAGCAGCGGCGCATCCCGGGTGCTGTCCCGGGCTGCGCCGCTGAAAAGTCTGTGTGCGGAGGGTGGTCCGGTCAGCCCGTGAAGCCCTGTTCGCTCAGCGCCTTCTCTACGCGGGCGCGATGATTCTTCTCCCACGCATCGAGGGACTCATCCGCCTCCTCGGCGAGCTTCGCCTGAGCGGCCGTGAGAATCTCCTCCTGGCGGGCGGCCGGGGTGACGACAATTCCTTCCTCGTCGGCGACCACGATGTCGCCGGGATGTACCAGCACACCCCCGACGCGGGCCGGCTCACCCAGCGCACCGACTTTCTTCTTGGTACCCGGGATCGGGATGACGCCGCGCGAGAAGACCGGGAAGCCGGCCTCTCGCACCTCGCCGAGGTCGCGGATGACGCCGTCGACCACGAAGGCCGCGACACCCCGGCTCTGGGCGACGGCACACACATTGCCGCCGGCCAGCGCGTAGTCCACGTCGCCCGACTCCACGACGATGACCGAGCCCGGCTCGGCGCGATAGATGGCGGCGTGCAGCATCAGGTTGTCGCCGGGCTCGCACCGGACCGTGTACGCGGGCCCCGCGACGCGCGGCGAGTCCCACAGCGGGCGGATACCGATGTCCATGACCTGCTCTCGGCCCAGCAGTTCGGCGAGGGTGGTGGGGGGAACGTCCTTGAATGCGTTGTCCATTGCTTCCTCTGCTCCGTTGCGGTGTCGCGGGCCGGTGGGTCGATCAGCGGCGGGCGGCCACGTCCTTCTCCGGGCTGCAGAAGCGCCGGCCCCAGCCGGCCCCGCCGCCGGAAGCCGACAGTACGGGGCCTTGGTCGCCGACGATCCACGATTCGCGCTCGGAGCCGACGCGCCGCCCGCCCCAGCCCCAGCTCGAACCGGCCACCGTTGATGACGTCCAGAGTGGCGGCCGACTTGGGGATCAGCGGCGGATGACGCAGGGGCAGCTTGGCCACGTCCGGGAACAAACGGATCCGCTCGGTGCGGGCCACCAGACTGCTCAGCAGCGTCCCTGTGCCCAGGAACCTCACCGGCCCTGGCGGCGGAACTGAGTCATCGCCGCACGCTGCCCCAAGATGTTCATCGACCTGCGCGACCAGGGGTCCACGGCCGGCACACGGCACATGACCGGTCAGTGAGGGGGCGGATCCACGCCGAATCCGCGACAGCAGCCCGGACTGTCTCTCTGTGCCCATTATTATGACGAATGGTGACAGTCCATAACGGTGACGAGGATGGTGTCGCAGTGCGGCGCAAGCTCAAGGATCCGGACCTCGGGAATCTGTCCACGCGGCTGCTCTTCTCGATCCAGAAGGAGCTCTTCGAGACGCTGGCCGAGCAGGGGCATCCGGAGCTACGGCCGCAGCACGGGGCCGTGCTGGGGTTTCT
>NZ_JBSFUR010000065.1:0-24657 GCF_053591895.1 Streptomyces sp. NPDC002867
GGCGGCCTGGGCGACGGGCTGATTTCGCTCCGCGAAATCCAGCCCCGCCGGCGCTTGAGGCGCTGGGGGTCCCTCCCACGGCCGCCAGGCCGTAGGGGGAGGGTCCGGGGGCGGAGCCCCCGGTTACGGGAAGGGGCGGGGTGGGGCAACGTCATCGGCGCAGCGCGGCCACCGCCTCCGTGAGCGCCGACCCCACGTCCGGGACCAGCACGTGCGCCCCGTCGCGCACGACGCGGCGGCCCCCCACCACCACGTCCCGCACATCCGCCGCGCCCGCCGCGAAGACCGCCGTCTCCGCGCCCAGCCTCGGCACCGGTCCGGCCGTGCGCACCGAGTCCAGCGTGATGGTGGTGAAGTCCGCGAGCGCGCCCTGCTCCAGGCGGCCCGCGTCGGGCCAGCCCAGTGCGGCGTGGCCGTCCGCCGTCGCCGCGCGCAGCAGCGCCGCCGCCGTCCAGTGGCCGCGCGTACGTGAGCGGAGGCGTTCGTTCAGCTCCATCGCCCGCGCCTCCTCGAACAGGTCGATCACCGCGTGGCTGTCGCTGCCGAGGGACAGCGGCGAGCCGGCGGCCTGGAGCGCGGGGGCGGGTCCGATGCCGTCGGCGAGGTCGCGTTCCGTCGTGGGGCACATGCAGGTGCCCGTCGCCGTGCCGCCCAGCAGCGCGATGTCCTCGTCCGTCAGGTGCGTGTTGTGCACCCCGGTGGTGCGGGGGCCGAGGACGCCGTGGTCGGCGAGCAGCCGGGCCGGTGTCACACCGTGCGCCGCGAGGCAGGCGTCGTTCTCCGCGGTCTGCTCGGAGAGGTGGACGTGGAGGGGCGCGTTGCGTGCGGACGCCCAGGAGGCGACCGTCGACAACTGCTGTGCCGGGACGGCCCGTACGGAGTGGATCGCCGCTCCGATGCGTACGTGCTCGCCGTCCTTCAGCGCGTCCGCACGCTCGGCCCAGGCGTCCGCCGTGCCGTCGGAGAAGCGCAGCTGGTGCCGGTTCGGCGGCTCGCCGAAGCCTGAGGACAGATACGCCGTGTCGAGCAGTGTGATGCGGATGCCCGCCTCGGCCGCGGCCGCGATCAGGGCCTCGCCCATGGCGTTCCGATCGGCGTAGGGCGTGCCGCCGGGCGCGTGATGGAGGTAGTGGAACTCGCCGACGGCCGTGATCCCGGCGAGCGCCATCTCCGCGTACACCGCGCGGGCCAGCGTGAAGTACGTCTGAGGGGTCAGCCCGGACGCGACCTGGTACATGACCTCGCGCCAGGTCCAGAACGTGCCGCTGCCGACCTGGACCGTGCCGCGCAGGGCGCGGTGGAAGGCGTGCGAGTGGGCGTTCGCCAGGCCCGGGACGGTGAGCCCGCGCAGGACCACCGCTCCCGGTGGCGGGGCGTCCACGCCCGTGCGGACGGCCGCGATGCTGCCGTCGCGCACGTCCAGTGCCACGCCCGGCTCGACGTGGGCGCCGAGCCAGGCGTGTTCCAGCCAGTAGGTCACCTGCACGCCAGGCCCTCCAGTACGTCGGCGAGTGCGATCACCCCGGCCACGCAGTCGTCCTCGGGCGCGAATTCCGCCGGGGAGTGCGAGATCCCCGTGGGGTTGCGTACGAACAGCATGGCGGTCGGAACGGACGCGGACAGGATTCCCGCGTCGTGTCCGGCGCCCGTGCCGAGGACCGGAACGGCACCGCCGAGGATCTTGTTGAGCTCGTCGCGCAGCGCGTGCTCGAACTCGATCACCGGGGTGAACGACTCCCGTACGACGGCCAGGTCCACTCCGTCGCGGTCCGCGCGCTCCTTCGCGGCGTGCTCGATCGCCGTGACGACGGTGTCGAGCGCCGCCTGGTCGGGGGCGCGCGAGTCGAGCCAGCCGCGGACGAGGGAGGGGATGGCGTTGACGCCGTTCGGCTCGACGGAGATCTTGCCGAACGTGGCGACGGCGCCCGCGAGTTCCGCCTCGCGGCGGGCGGCGAGCACGGTCTCCGCGTACGTCAGCATCGGGTCGCGCCGGTCGACGAGGCGCGTGGTGCCGGCGTGGTTCGCCTCGCCGCGGAAGTCGAAGCGCCAGCGGCCGTGCGGCCAGATCACGGAGGCGATGCCGACCGCGTGGCCCGTCCCCGCGGCGGAGCCGCTGTCCATTGCAGCGAGGGCGCGGCCCTGCTCGACGTGCAGTTCGACGAACGCGCCGACGCGGGCGAGCCGTTCGGGGTCGGGCCCGATGGCGGCCGGGTCGTACCCGGCGGCCTCCATCGCCCGGGGCAGGCTGATCCCGTCGCCGTCGCGCAGCTCGTACGCGGCCTCCCGCGTCAGCTGCCCGGCGGCGAGCCGGGAGCCGACACAGGCGAGCCCGAACCGGGCGCCCTCCTCGTCACCGAAGTTGGTGACGGCGAGCGGCCGGGTGAACTCCACACCCCTGCGGCGCAGTTCGTCGAGCGCGGCGAAGGAGGACACGACACCGAGCGGCCCGTCGAAGGCTCCGCCGTCTGGGACGGAGTCGAGGTGCGAGCCGGTGACGACGGCGTCCCCCGCGGAGGGGTCGCCGAGCCAGGCCCACTGATTGCCGTTGCGGTCGGTCTCGTAGGCGAGCCCGCGCGCCTCGGCCTGCTCCTGGAACCAGGCGCGGCACTCGCGGTCGGCCTCGGTCCACGCGTACCGGCGGTACCCGCCGGTGTCGGCGTTGCGCCCGATGGGCGCGAGCTCCCGCCACATCTCGTGGAACGAAGTGGTCACGCCTGGTCACCCTCGCGCATGGGGATGCGGACGCCCTTGTCGGCGGCGACGGTATCGGCGATGTCGTAGCCGGCGTCGACATGGCGGATGACGCCCATGCCCGGGTCGTTGGTCAGCACCCGGCGGACCTTCTCGCCCGCCAGCCTCGTGCCGTCCGCGACCGACACCTGACCCGCGTGGATCGAACGGCCCATGCCCACACCGCCGCCGTGGTGGATCGACACCCACGACGCGCCCGAGGCCACGTTCACCATCGCGTTCAGCAGCGGCCAGTCCGCGATCGCGTCCGACCCGTCCAGCATCGCCTCTGTCTCCCGGTACGGAGAGGCGACCGAACCACAGTCCAGATGGTCACGGCCGATGGCCAGCGGCGCGGCCAGCTCACCGCTCGCCACCATGTCGTTGAACCGCTCGCCCGCCCTGTCCCGCTCGCCGTAGCCCAGCCAGCAGATCCGCGCCGGCAGCCCCTGGAAGTGGACGCGTTCGCCGGCCATTTTGATCCAGCGGGCCAGCGACTCGTTCTCCGGGAACAGCTCCAGGATCGCCTTGTCGGTCTTGGCGATGTCCGCCGCGTCACCGGACAGGGCCGCCCACCGGAAGGGGCCCTTGCCCTCGCAGAACAGCGGCCGGATGTAGGCGGGCACGAAACCCGGGAACGCGAACGCCCGGTCGTAGCCCGCCAGCCGGGCCTCGCCACGGATCGAGTTCCCGTAGTCGAACACCTCCGCACCGGCGTCCATGAACCCGACCATCGCCTCCACATGCCGGGCCATCGACTCCCGCGCCCGCGCGGTGAATCCGGCCGGGTCCTTCGCCGCCAGCGTGCCCATGTCGTCGAAGTCGACCCCCACCGGCAGATACGCCAGCGGATCGTGCGCCGACGTCTGGTCCGTCACGATGTCGACGGGCGCGCCCTCGGCCAGCATCCGCGGCAGCAGCTCCGCCGCGTTGCCCAGCAGACCGATGGACAGGGGCCTGCGCTGGTCCCGGGCCTCGACCGCGAGCTGGAGCGCGTGCTCCAGGGAGTCCGCCTTCACGTCGAGGTAGCGGTGTTCGATCCGCCGCTCGATCGCCCGCGGATCACAGTCGATGCAGATCGCCACACCGTCGTTCATCGTCACGGCCAGCGGCTGCGCACCGCCCATGCCGCCCAGACCCGCGGTCAGCGTGATCGTCCCCGCCAGCGTCCCGCCGAACTTCTTCGCCGCCACCGCCGCGAACGTCTCGTACGTGCCCTGCAGAATGCCCTGCGTCCCGATGTAGATCCACGAACCGGCCGTCATCTGCCCGTACATGGTCAGCCCCAGCTGCTCCAGACGCCGGAACTCCTCCCAGTTCGCCCAGTCCCCCACCAGGTTCGAGTTCGCGATCAGCACTCGCGGCGCCCACTCGTGCGTCTGCATCACCCCCACCGGACGACCCGACTGCACCAGCATCGTCTCGTCCTGCTTCAACGTCCGCAGCGTGCGCACCATCGCATCGAACGAACGCCAGTCCCGCGCCGCCTTGCCCGTACCGCCGTACACCACCAGCTTGTCCGGATGCTCCGCCACCTCCGGATCCAGGTTGTTCTGCAGCATCCGCAAAGCGGCCTCCTGCTGCCAGCCCAGAGCGCTCAGCTCCGTACCGCGCGGTGCCCGAACGGGGCGGGGTCCTGACATGGCGATGCCTCCTCGCGACAGCGACGACTACGACGACTACGACTACGGTTGTGGGATCTTCTATTCACATCCTGTACGTCTGAATAGTTTTAGTCAACAGCTGCGGCGCGACCCGCCGGATGATTGGCTGAACACCATGACTGCGGACGTGACAGGGGACGTGACCGCCGAGCGTCGGGATCTGGCCGTGCGAGCGGCCGTGGAGCAGGGCCTTGTCTCCGAGACCGAGCCCGTGACCGCCCTGATCGACGTGGCGGGCCTCCGTTCCTCGGCCGCCGCCCTCCGTGACGCGTTCGCCGCCGTCACCGACGCCCCCGTGCTGCACGCCTTCGCCGTGAAGGCCGCACCGCTGGTACCGGTCCTCGCCCTCCTGCACGCCGAGGGCATCGGCGCGGAGGTCGCGAGCCCGGGCGAACTGGCGCTCGCGCGGGCCGCCGGCCTGCCCGCCGGTCTGACGGTGCTCGACTCCCCCGCCAAGACCGGCGCCGAGCTGCGCGAGGCCCTCGCCCTGGGGATCGCGGTCAACGCGGACAACTTCCAGGAACTGTGGCGCATCGACGCCCTGATGACCGAGGGGCCGAGCGCCTCGCCGCTGGGCCTGCGCGTCAATCCGCAGGTCGGCGGCGGCTCGATCGGCGCACTGTCGACGGCCACGGCCACGTCCAAGTTCGGCTTCGCGCTCGCCGACGCGGGGGCCAGGGACGCGGTCGTGCGCGCCTACGCGGAACGCCCCTGGCTGACCCGTCTGCACACCCACTCCGGTTCCCAGGGAATGCCGCTCGCGCGCATGGCCCAGGGCGTCCTCGCGGTCTACGAGCTCGCCGAGGAGATCAACGCGGCGGCCGGCCGCCGCCAGGTCGACACGATCGACATCGGCGGCGGCCTCCCGGTCAACTTCGCCTCCGACGAGCACACGCCGACCTTCGCCGCGTACGCGCGGCAGCTGAAGGAGCACGTGCCGGGCCTCTTCGACGGGCGCTACGGGCTGGTCACCGAGTTCGGCCGCTCCCTGATCGCCAAGCACGGCCTGGTCCTCGCCCGTGTCGAGTACGCGAAGTCGGCCGGCGGCCGTCCCATCGCCGTCACGCACGCCGGCGTCCAGGTCGCCACCCGCACCGTCTACGACCCGGTGTCCTGGCCGCTGAGGATCGCCGCGTACGACGCCAAGGGCCTGCCCAAGCCGGGGCCGGACGTGGCGCAGGACGTCGCGGGACCGGCCTGCTTCGCCGGCGACCTGCTCGCCGAGAAGCGGGCCCTGCCGCTGCTGGAGCAGGGCGACGTGATCGCGGCGCTCGACACCGGCGCGTACTACTTCTCCAGCCACTACGGCTACAACAGCCTGCCCAGGACCGCCGTGCACGGCTTCACCGCCGGCCCCGACGGTGTCCGCTTCAGCCTGGTGCGGGCCGCGCAGACCCTCGAGGAGATCGTCGCGGAATCGGGCGGCGCCTGCCCGGGCGCGCTGCTGTAGCCCAGGCGGCGCAACACGCCGCGTCCCGGCCGCCCACAGGCGTCACACCGGTCCCACCGGGCAGAAACTGTTCCGTCGGGAACGGTCGGGTCCACGGGAAAGGTGTCTCATGAGCGCATCCGCGCCGGCGTCCACCGGAACACCGGACGGGTCCCCTTCGCTCAAGCGGGCGATCGGGCCGAAGCTGCTGATCCTCTTCGTGATCGGCGACATCCTCGGGACCGGCATCTACGCCACGACCGGCAAGGTGGCGGGCAAGGTCGGGGGCGCGCTGTGGCTGCCGTTCGCCATCGGCTTCGTGGTCGCGATCCTGACGGCCGCATCGTACGTCGAGCTGGTCGGGAAGTACCCGAAGGCCGCCGGGGCGGCGCTGTACACCCAGAAGGCGTTCAAGGTCCCGTTCCTGACCTTCATCGTCGCCTTCATGGTGATGTGCTCGGGGCTGTCGTCCGCGAGCGCCGCGGCCCGCGCCTTCAGCGGGGACTACTTCCGGGAGTTCACCGATGCGATCCCGCCCACCGTCATCGCGATCGCCTTCATTCTTGCTCTCGCCGCGCTCGCCCTGCGCGGTGTGTCGGAGTCCGTGAAGACCAATGTGGTGCTGACGCTCGTCGAGCTCACCGGCTTGCTCGTGATCCTCGCGATCGGCGCCTGGGCGGTGATCACCGGTGACGGGGAGCCGTCCCGGTTGGGCGAGTTCGAGGCGTCGGGCGCGGGCTACGCGCTGATCACCGGCGTGCTGGGCGCCACCGCGCTCGGGTTCTTCGCCTTCGTGGGGTTCGAGGACTCGGTCAACATGGCGGAGGAGACCCACGATCCGGTGCGCACCTTCCCCCGCGCGATCTTCACCGGTGTCGCGGTCACCGGCACGATCTACGTGCTCGTCGCGCTGGTGTCGTCGCTGCTCGTGGACTACCGCACCCTGGAGAAGTCCAGCGGCCCGCTGCTGGAGGTCGTCAAAGCGGGCGGCGTCGACTTCCCGCCCCGGCTCTTCGCGCTGATCGCGCTGTTCGCGGTCACCAACTCGGCGCTGATCAACATCATGATGGCCTCCCGGCTCTGCTACGGCCTGGCCAACGAGAAGGTACTCCCGCGCGGCATGGGCAAGGTGCTGCGGCGGCGCCGCACCCCGGTCACCGGCATCGTGTTCGTGACGCTGATCGCCATCGGACTCGTGTCCACGGGCGAGATCGAGGGGCTCGGCGACACGACCGCGTTCCTGCTGCTGTGCGTTTTCGCGGTCGTCAACGTGGCCGTGCTGGTGCTGCGCAAGGACCGCGTGGAGCACGCGCACTTCCGTACGCCGACGGTCCTGCCGGTCCTCGGCGCGATCACGGCGGTGATCCTGGCCAGCCCGCTCGCCGACCGCGCGGCGGACGTCTACATCCGGGCCGGGGTGCTGGTCGGCATCGGCATCCTGCTGTGGGGTGTCAACAAGCTGGTGATGAAGGTGCGCCACGAGGACGAGGCAGGCACCGGCAACGGATAGGGCCGTCTCGGACGGGCGGACTTTATCGGGCGCACGCATGTTCCGTTGGAAAATGCCAGAAAGTCACCCCTGAGGGCGCCACGTTGAGTAACCTCTCCGTCACTGCCGTGTCGGTTGCGCGGCACACCGAGGCGGGGAGGGGAGTCCGCGTGCCCGGAATCGACGAGTGTCTGCTGCAAGCCATGGTGGTGCCCGGGGCCCGGGGAGCCGCCATCGTCGACTGGACCAGCGGCCTCGCCCTCGGCTCCGTCGGGGAGACCCCCGGCGGCGACCACGAGACCACCGCGGCCGAGACGGCCGAACTGGCCAGGATGGCCGCCGAGTACCCGTCCTTCGCATCCGACGGGACACCGGCATCCGACGGCACCAAGGGGTTACCCGTCGAGGACCTCATCGTCACCACCCGCACCGGATACCACGTGATGCGGTTCGTGGAGACCACGTTCGACAGCAGTGTGTTCCTGCATCTGTGGCTCGACCGGGACACCGGCAATCTGGCGCTTGCCCGGCTGCGCCTCGCGGACCTCGCAGAGCGGCTGGTCCTCGGATGACCGCAGCGGCCACGACCGTCTCCCCCATGCTCGTGCGGCTGGCCGAGGAGCGGGCCACCGGCGTCCTGGTCCGTGACCACGGGGCCCTCTACCTCGCCGACGGCCAGGTGGTGCACGCCGAGAGCCCGGCCGCACCCGGCCTCGACGTGCTGCTGACCGTCGGCGGCCAACTGGCACCCGAAGGCTGGCAGGAGGCGGTGGCCAGGGCCGGCGCACGCCGCGAAGTGGCACGCTTCCTCGTCGACAGCGGCCAGGTCACCGGCGGCGCACTGGAGATCTGCCACCTCGGCGCCCTCCACGACGCCGCGTTCTTCGCCCTGGCGCCCGGCAGCGGACCGACCCGCTTCCGCTACGGCGTCGCGCACTGGATCGGCACCGTGCGCCCCGTGCCCGCCGCGGCCGTCGTCCGGGAGGCGCGCCGGCGGCGCGGGCTGCTCGACTCCGTGTGGCCGCACCCCGAGGTGGACACCGCACCGCTGCGCCGCCGTCCGCCGGGCCACGGTGCCACGGCCACCCGCAGACAGCGGACGCTGCTGGAACTCGCCGACGGTGTGCGCACCCCGCCGGCGATCGCCCGGGCCGTCGGCCGGCCCGCCTTCAACACCCTGATCGAGGTACGGCGGATGGCCGCCGCGGGGCTCGTCGAGACACCGTCGGAGCCCGCCGCGCCCGCCCCCGCCCCGCTGCCCGACTGGGTCGCCGGATTCCCCGCCGACCCGGACATCGCCCTGTTACGCCGGCTCCGCGACGCTCTGGAGGCAAGCCTGTGACCCACCGCACGACCCACCGGGCCCTGCGCACACCGTCATGAGGCGTGCTTTGAGGCTGCGTGCCGAGAGGAGACAGCTCATGACGGCCGAGACCGAGGTGCTCGGTGAACTCAGAAGACTGCGCGCCCGTGTGCCGCAGCTGACCGGTGTGCTCGCCGCGAGCGTCGACGGCCTGGTGCTGGCGACGGACACCCCGGACGCGGAGGGCGTCGCAGCGCTCACCGCCGCCGCGCTCGGGGTCGCGGTGCGGCTGACCGAGGCGACCGGACAGGGCGGCTTCAAGGAGCTGCTCGTACGGGGCGAGGCGGGCTACGTCGCCACCTATGCGGCCGGCTCGTCGGCCGTGCTCACCGTACTGGCCGAGCCGCGCATCAACGTGGGCCGGCTCCATCTCGAGGCCCGCCGGGCCTGTGTCCGTGTCGGGGCGCTGGTGGACGCCGCCCTCGAACGACCGCAGGAGGCCTGACACATGGCCGCCGCCCCCGCAGACCCACCCGCACGAAGCCGCACCGGAACCACCCGCAACAGAACCACCGCGAGAACGACAACCAACCGACGGAAGGAACGTGCGCCTGCCATGGCCAACACCGAGACCGCGCTCAAGGAAGCCACCACCATCGAAGGTGCCATCGGCGCCGCGCTCGTCGACTACACCAGCGGCATGGCGCTGGGCACCATAGGCGGCGGCAAGGACCTCGACCTCACCGTCGCCGCCGCCGGGAACACCGACGTGGTCCGCGCCAAGGTCCGCACCATGGAGCACCTGGGCCTCAAGGACGAGATCGAGGACATCCTGATCACCCTCGGCTCGCAGTACCACCTGATCCGCCTGATGAAGGGCCGCGGCTCCAACGGCCTCTTCCTGTACCTGGCCTTGGACAAGGAGCGCGCGAACCTGGCGATGGCGCGACACCAGTTGAAGAAGATCGAGGCCGAACTGGAGGTCTGATCCCGGCCCCGCTCAGCTCCGGCGCCGCGCCCCTCCGGGCGCGGCGTCACCGGCGGCGATCCCGGTCGTACGGAAGCCCTTGACGGGCTTGCCGACCGCTCCGTCGGCCAGCCAGTCCGTACGCATCCACAGCAGCGTCTCCTGCGTGCGCTCGCGCCGGCCCAGCCACACGGCTTTGAGCCACAGGCCCGCTCCCGCGCCGGCGAGCACCGCCCCTCCCGCGGCCGGCAGCACGAGCGAGCTCGCGACGGCGGCGAGGAAGGCGAGCAGCAGCCACCAGCGGCGCGACCGGCGCACCGCCTTCAGCGTCACCCGGCGGTCCTGGAGCACGTCATGCCGTCCGGCACGGGTCGCACAGTCCGCGAGACGCGTGTACCGACGGCGCCGCACGAGAGCGACCGCGGCAGCGGTGACGAGGAACAGTGCGGCCCCCGCCGGCACCCCGATGCGACGTCCGGTGAGCCCCGGCAGCAGCAGCCCGACCCCGGCGGCGAGAACCCCCAGCCACCACAGGGGTGCCGCACCGGCCCGTACTGCCACCGCCACTCGCGCCAACGACTGCGCCCCGCGCCCCACTGCAAGGTCCTTTCCGCCGAGTTCCGTTGCCGCGGGAGGGTAGCGGCCGATTCTGAGCGGTGCATGAGAATCGCGGCGGAGATCAGGCCCCGGCGGCTACTCCACGAACAGGCCGCGCTCCGCCGCCTGCGCGTCGAAGTCCTCGAGCCGCGCCTGGGCGTCCGGGAGGTCGTCGCACATGGCCTCCAGCAGCACACGGCCGAGCAGCATCGGGGCGCACGCCGTGTCGAAGGCGAGACCCGTGCCCACGGCGGCGGGGATCAGCAGATCGCTGTGGGCCGCGACCGGCGCGAACGCCGAGTCCGCGACGGTCACCACCTTCAGTCCGGCAGCGCGCGCGTACTCCAGCGCCGCCACCACCTCCTTGGGGTGGCGCGGCAGCGCGAAGCACAGTAGCGCCCTCGCCCCGGCCCGCCGCGCGGAGTCGATGCGGTCGGCGAGCATCGAGCCGCCCTCGTCGAGGAGGCGGACGTCGGGGTGGACCTTGGCGGCGAAGTACGCGAAGCCGCGGGCCTGCGAGGACGCGGCGCGCAGCCCGAGCACCGGCAGCGGACGGGAGGCGGCGAGCAGCCGCCCGGCGCGCTCCACGAGGGAGGGGTCGGCGAGCATCTCGGCCAGCTGCCGCAGATTCTCGATCTCGGCCTGGACCGCCTGCTGGTACTCGTTGTTCGTGTCCTCGTGCGCGACGGCCTCCGGCGGCACGACCTCGCGCAGGTGCCTGCGCAGCGCCGGGTAGCCGTCGAAGCCGAGGGCGACGGCGAAGCGGGTGACCGACGGCTGGCTGACGCCCGCGAGTTCGGCGAGCTCCACGCTGGACAGGAACGGCACGTCCGCGGCCCGGCGGACCATGCTGTGCGCGATGCGCCGCTGGGTCGGGGTGAGGCGGTGCCCCTCGAAGAGCAACTGCAGCCGCGCCGCAGGGCTGTCGTTCATGCCATCCCCCTTGTCCGACCCCATCTATTCAGCCACCGACAACTCTGCATGACCATATGCAGCTGCCCGGCGGAGGGGCAAGGGCGGCCCTGACGGGTGAATCCGAGTGGTCGGCCGGGTGCATTGCGTCAAGACTCCGTAACAGAAGGTCGCGGCGCGCTGCCTCTCGACACTGCGCGGCGAGCGGCTGTGGCGTGTCCCGGTCGTCGGGGCCACCGGGGCCGCCGTCGGAGCAGGTCCGACCCACCGCAAACGGAAGGGCAGCACCATGAACGAAGCCGAGGCACTCGCGGAGCAGGCCGAGGAGACCGCCGTGGAGACGACGGACGACTCCACCTGGGAGACCCCGGGGCACACGGTCGTCGAGACCGCGCTGGAAGTCACCGCCCGGCACAGCGACTCCGTCTAGCCGGCGGGATGGTGATCGAGTGGTGACCACGCTGCTCTCTCCGGTCGGCGACGCCCCCTGGAGCACCGCGGAGTTCGAGTCACGGCTCCGCGCGGTGCCCGAGGAGCGGTACCACGACCGCCACGCCTTCAACATCCGCATGCACAGCGGTGCTCTCAGCCGGGCCGAGTTGCGCTGCTGGATCGCCAACCGCTTCCACTACCAGCGCCACATCCCCGTCAAGGACGCCCTGATCACCGCCAAGCTCCCCACCCCCGCACTGCGCCGCATGTGGCTGCGCCGCATTCAGGACCATGACGGCCTGGACGTGGGCGAGGGCGGCATCGAGCGGTGGCTGCGACTGGGCGAGGCGGCCGGCCTCGAGCGCGAGACGCTGCTGCGCGGCGACACCGTGCTGCCGGGCGTACGGCTCGCCGTCGACGGCTACGTGAACTTCTGCCGCCTGCGCCCGCCCCTCGAAGCCGTCGCCGCCTCGCTGACCGAACTGGCCGCCCCGGACCTGATGCGCACCCGCATCGACGCCTTCGAACGCCACTACCCGTGGATCGAACCGGACGGCCTCGCCTGCTTCCGCTCCCGCGTCTCCCGGAGCGGGCGGGACAGCGCCGAGGCGCTCCGGCTGGTCCTCTCCTGGGCGTGCACCCGCGACGACCAGGAACGCGCGGTGGCGGCGCTCCGCTTCAAGTGCGACGTCCTGTGGGCGCTCCTCGACGCGGTGGCCCACGCGCACTGCCCGGAGGGGTCGTGAAGGCCTCGCACGCGGACGGCTGGCAGCCGGCCCTGGCCCCGGTCATCGTGCGCCGCCACGACCGGGCCCGGGGCACGGACCTGCTGGTCCTGCCCGAACGTGTCGTCGTCCTCACCGGCAGGGCCGCTGTCGTCGTCGAGCTGTGCGACGGGACCCGCACCGTGCGGGCGATCGTCGACGAGCTGGCCGGACGCTTCCCGGGCGCTCCGGTCGCCACGGACGTCCCGCCGTTCCTCGACCGTCTGCGGCAGGAGGGCTGGCTGCAATGACGTCCGGCGCACCGGCCTGCGCACATGCCCCCGGGCCGCCCCGCTCCGGTGCCCGCGGAGCTCACGTGGTGGTCGCATGAGCCGACCACCGATCAGTGGGCGGACGGAGGTACGAGGAAGGCGAGTTCGGCGGACAACCTCGACGCCGTCGTCGAACGGGGCGTCTCGGGGGCGCGGACCGCTTCGAGCCCGCTTCCGGCCGGAGGACCCCCGCCCGACAGGGGGGCCAGCCCCACTGACGCGGTCGCGGCGTCCCCGTAGCGTGGGCGGCATGGAAGCCCGCGACCCTGAGCTCAAGAAGGAGCTCGACGCCACGCTGCACGCCCGCCGCGAGTTGGGGGAGGAGTACGACGCCGCGCTCGTCGAATCGTTCCTGGAGAAGGTCGGGCAGCGGCTCGACGGCGCGGTCGACCGCCAGGTGCGGCGCCAACTGGCCGAGCAGCAGATGGTCGTCGCCCGTGGCGGCGCCCGGCCGAAGCAGGCCACCGAATCGAACTTCGGCGAGCGCTTCGGCTTCGCGATCGTCTCCCTGGTCCTGGCCGTCCCGCTCTCCGCGATCGGTGTGGCCAACGCCGGCCTGGCCGGCCTGATCGTCACCTGGCTCGGCATCGTCGGCGTGAACGCCGCCCACGCGGCGCGCCTGTGGCCCTGGCAGCGGGCGTCGCAGCGCAGGAAGTCCGACTGGGAGGACTAGGCCCCCTCCGGTGGCGGGCCGCTTCGGGAGGGACCGTTGAAGAATGTCGCGGGGACCGCCGCACCCCCGGCGAGCCGGGGGGCGGGACGACGGCGGTCCCCGCGAAGGACACGGACCGGGTCAGGGCCGGCCTCCGCGTCCGTGGCGTCCAGGGGTCCGGGAGCCGCTCCGGAAGTCCTTGACGCCGCTGGCTGCCGGCCGGGTTACCTGCCCGGTCCCCCTGCCGACATCCACCACTGTGCCGGACGCGTGTTAAGCGGGTGCTGCGCGAACGTGTCGCGCTCGTACCGTTTTCACGAAAGGACTTCCGCCGCCGGTTACTTGGCGTCGTTCGCGAGGAAGGCCAGCAGGTCCTGACGACTCACCACACCCGTCGGCTTGCCCTCGACCAGCACGATCGCCGCGTCCGCGAAGTCGCCGAGCACCGACATCAGGTCGGCCACGGGCTCGCCCGATCCCACCTGGGGCAGCGGGGAGGACATGTGCTTCTCCAGCGGGTCGTGCAGCGAGGCGCGCTGGGTGAACAGGGCGTCGAGCAGCTCGCGCTCGACCACCGAGCCGATGACCTCGGCGGCCATCACGTCCGGGTGGCCGGCGCCGGGCTTGACGATCGGCATCTGCGAGACGCCGTACTCGCGCAGCACCTCGATGGCCTGGCCGACGGTCTCCTCCGGATGCATGTGCACCAGGCTGGGGATGGCGCCGCCCTCCTTGTGGCGCAGCACGTCCGCCACGGTCGCGGAGCCCGTCTCCTCCAGGAAGCCGTAGTCGGCCATCCACTCGTCGTTGAAGATCTTGGAGAGGTAGCCGCGGCCGCTGTCGGGGAGCAGGACGACCACGATGTCGTCCGGGCCGAGCCGCTCGGCGACGCGCAGGGCGGCGACGACCGCCATGCCGCAGGAGCCGCCGACGAGCAGGCCCTCCTCCTTGGCGAGGCGGCGGGTCATCTGGAAGGAGTCCTTGTCGGACACGGCGACGATCTCGTCGGTGACGGTCCGGTCGTAGGCGCTCGGCCAGAAGTCCTCGCCGACGCCCTCGACGAGGTAGGGCCGCCCCGAGCCGCCGGAGTACACCGAGCCCTCGGGGTCGGCGCCGATGATCTTCACACGGCCGTCGCTCACCTCCTTGAGGTAACGGCCGGTGCCGGAGATCGTGCCGCCGGTGCCGACGCCCGCGACGAAGTGGGTGATCCTCCCCTCCGTCTGCTCCCACAGCTCCGGACCGGTGGTCTCGTAGTGCGAGCGCGGGTTGTTCGGGTTGGAGTACTGGTCCGGCTTCCAGGCGCCGGGGGTCTCCCGCACAAGCCGGTCGGAGACGTTGTAGTACGAGTCGGGGTGCTCGGGGTCCACGGCGGTGGGGCAGACCACGACCTCGGCACCGTACGCGCGCAGCACGTTGATCTTGTCCGTGGACACCTTGTCCGGGCAGACGAAGATGCACTTGTAGCCCTTCTGCTGGGCCACGATCGCGAGTCCGACACCGGTGTTTCCGCTGGTCGGCTCGACGATGGTGCCACCGGGCTTCAGCTCGCCGCTCTGCTCGGCCGCCTCGATCATCCGCAGGGCGATGCGGTCCTTCACCGACCCGCCGGGGTTGAAGTACTCGACCTTGGCGAGGACGGTCGCCGAAATGCCTGCGGTCACGTTGTTCAGCTTCACGAGCGGGGTGTCGCCGACGAGGCTGATCATCGAGTTGTGGATACGCACAGTGTTCTCCGGGGTCTCCGTAATGGTGCGGCCAGCGTATGCCGGATGGGCGCTGGATTGGGCGACACCGGCTACGGGGCAGTTAGCTCTAGTACGGCAAGACGGCGGCCTGCGAGGGCCGCGAGGAGGTGGCTGTGTCGAGGGCGAGGGTGGCCAGGCGCATTGCGGCGGGTGCGGCATACGGCGGAGGCGGTATCGGCCTGATCGGTGCGGCGGCGGTGGGCGTGGTGCTGGCGGAGGTCCAGCTGGCGAAGCGCTCGGTCGGCGGGGGCACGGCACCCATCCCCCCACGGGGCAACGGCCTGTACGGGATGGCTTTCGGCCGGGACGACCCCCTGTATCTCGCGGTCCTCGGCGACTCCACGGCGGCGGGCCAGGGCGTGCGCAGGGCCGGCCAGACGCCGGGGGCGCTGCTGGCCTCCGGGCTCGCGGCCGTGGCCGAGCGACCGGTCGAGGTCCGCAACATCGCGCTGCCGGGCGCCCAGTCGGACGACCTGGAGCGGCAGGTGACCCAGCTCCTCGCGGACCGCACGCGGACCCCCGACGTATGCGTGATCATGATCGGCGCGAACGACGTCACGCATCGCATGCCGCCGACGCAGTCGGTGCGCTACCTGGCGTCGGCGGTGCGCCGGCTGCGGACGGCGGGGGCGGAGGTGGTCGTCGGCACGTGCCCGGACCTGGGCACGATCGAGCCGGTGTACCAGCCGCTGCGCTGGCTGGCCCGCCGGGTGTCGCGGCAGCTGGCGGCCGCGCAGACCATCGTGGTGGTGGAGCAGGGCGGGCGCACGGTCTCGCTGGGCGACCTGCTCGGCCCCGAGTTCGCGGCGAACCCGCGCGAGATGTTCGGCGCGGACAACTACCACCCCTCCGCCGAGGGCTACGCCACGGCGGCGATGGCGATGCTGCCCACCCTGTGCGCGGCCCTCGGCCTGTGGCCGGAGACCGACGCGCTGGACGTGGACCGCGACGAGGACATGCTGCCCGTGGCGCGCGCGGCGGCGACCGCCGCCGCGGAGGCGGGCACCGAGGTCACGGGCGCACGGGCGCCCTGGGCGCTGCTCAAGCACCGCAGGCGCCGCCGTCTCCCGGCGGCGGAGGTGCCCCCGACCCCGGAAAGGGAGCCCGCGGAGGCCCACGTGGAGACCGACTGACGGCCGTACACTTTCACTGAACAAGCGCTTAGAAAAGAGTCCCTCATCACACGGCCCGTACGGTGACCAGGCCGGTACGTACGGGTAACTTCCCAGTCAGTCAGCCTGCCCGTCCTTCTTTTCCCATGGAGCCGTGATGCCCGAAGCCGTGATCGTCTCTGCCGCCCGTTCGCCCATCGGCCGGGCCTTCAAGGGCTCCCTGAAGGAGCTGCGGCCCGACGACCTGACCGCCACGATCATCCAGGCCGCGCTCGCCAAGGTGCCCGAGCTGGACCCCCGCGACATCGACGACCTGATGCTCGGCTGCGGCCTGCCCGGCGGCGAGCAGGGCCACAACCTCGGCCGTGTCGTCGCCGTGCAGATGGGCATGGACCACCTCCCCGGCTGCACCGTCACCCGCTACTGCTCCTCGTCGCTGCAGACCTCGCGCATGGCGCTGCACGCCATCAAGGCCGGCGAGGGCGACGTCTTCATCTCCGCGGGCGTCGAGATGGTGTCCCGCTTCGTCAAGGGCAACTCCGACACCCTGCCGGACACGCACAACCCGTTCTTCGCCGAGGCCGAGGCCCGCACCGCTGCCGTCGCCGAGACCGAGGGCACCACCTGGCACGACCCGCGCGAGGACGGCCTCGTTCCGGACGCGTACATCGCCATGGGGCAGACCGCCGAGAACCTGGCCCGCTGGAAGGGCGTGACCCGCCAGGAGATGGACGAGTTCGGCGTGCGCTCGCAGAACCTGGCCGAGGAAGCCATCAAGAACGGCTTCTGGGAGCGGGAGATCACCCCGGTGACGACCCCCGACGGCACGGTCGTCAGCACGGACGACGGCCCGCGCGCGGGCGTCACCCTGGAGGGCGTCCAGGGCCTCAAGCCCGTCTTCCGCCCCGACGGCATGGTCACCGCGGCCAACTGCTGCCCGCTCAACGACGGCGCCGCCGCGCTCGTCATCATGAGCGACACCAAGGCCCGCGAGCTCGGCCTGACCCCGCTCGCCCGCATCGTCTCGACCGGTGTCTCGGGCCTCTCGCCGGAGATCATGGGCCTCGGCCCGGTCGAGGCGTCGAAGCAGGCTCTGCAGCGCGCGGGCCTGACCTCCTCCGACATCGACCTGGTCGAGATCAACGAGGCGTTCGCGGCGCAGGTCATCCCGTCCTACCGCGACCTCGGCTTCGACCTGGACAAGGTCAACGTCAACGGCGGCGCGATCGCGGTCGGCCACCCCTTCGGCATGACCGGTGCCCGCATCACCGGCACGCTGATCAACAGCCTCCAGTTCCACGACAAGCAGTTCGGCCTGGAGACGATGTGCGTGGGCGGCGGCCAGGGCATGGCGATGGTCATCGAGCGGCTGAGCTGAGCCGGAGCGGAGGGTAGGGGTCACCCCGGCCGTGCCTCCATGCGGCTCCACCGCGGGGCGAGGGGCGGCACCTGCCCGCAGCGGTGGCGAGGCTCAGCGCGACCAAAGAACAGGGCGGCTGAGCTGAGCCGGAGCGGAGGGTAGGGGTCGCCCCGGTACGAGGGGCGACCCCGCCCGCAGCGGTGGCGAAGGATTGGGCGGATCGGCCGATCCGACGCGGTTCCGCGGGTCTACGCGCTGTGGATCTCAGTTCGTGACGCAATCTCCCCCAGGATGTGACCTATCTCCTGGGGGAGACCCTTTTACCTGGTCAACGCCTTTTCCCGGCTAAACACAGGACACAAAGTCCTGTCCAATTCGTGACGTAATGCACTGACAGGAGGCGCGGGTACATCGCAAGCTGATGTAGGAAGTCGGGGGTATCGAGTGAAACCGGGAGTACGTCAGTGAGCGCCATGCCTCTTGCCCTGCTGCTGACCGCGGCCGCCGCCACGGCCGTGGGCGCCGCTGCCCTGCACGCCGCCCACGGACTCCGCAAGCAGGTCACCGCCCTGCGCGCCGAGTTCGCCGCGTCGCATGGGCCCGGCCGCACGGCCTCCGTACCCGCGGCCCGCAGCAGCGACACCGCCGAGATACGCGCGGCCGTCGCCGAGGCGCTGGCCGAGGAGCGGGAGCGCGAGCTGGCCGAGGCGCGCGCCTTCTGGGCGGCGCAGGAGGCCCGGGACGCCGCGGACGCCTCTGCCCGCTACGCCGGCGACGGCTCCGCTCCGCTGTTCGGCGGCCTTCCCGACGCCGGGGACGAGATCCCGCCGTTCTATGTGCCCCGCCAGGCCGACTTCGTGGGCCTGGAGGCCATGGACCTGGACGCCGTGGAGGCGCTCGACGACATGGCGGACCTGCCGGAGATGACCGAGTTCGCCGAGGACTCCCCCGAGCTGGCCGCCGCCCGCCGCCGCCACCCCTCGCACCCCGACTTCGTCCCGGTCCAGACGCCGGTGGTCACCGACCACGAGCGCACGGTCGCGCGGCTCGAGGAGCTGGCCGAGGCCGGTACCGAGCTGGCCGACGTCCGGCCGGGTCCGCTGGGGACGCTCGACGTGTACGTGTTCGCCGACGGGACGACGCTGTGCATGACGCCCGGCCACCGCGAGACCGCCGAACGCCTCGCCGAGGCGCTGCGCGCGGGCCACGCGCCCGTGCTGCTCGGTGGTTCCGGCGTCTCGGGCGCGTACGCCCTGACCTTCACCTGCGGCGAGGAGAGCGTCTACATCCTCGCGGACCGCGTGATCGCCTCCCACTGAGGCTCCCCGGGCCCCGCCGCCCGCCGAGGCCCCCTAGAACCCCGCCCGCGCCGCGGCCTCCTGTACGAGGACGACCGCGGCGTCAACCTGTTCGCGACCTGCCGGGCCGAACCGCAGGGCCTCGGCCAGGTCACGGACCGCCACCATCAGCTGATCCGCCACCGCGAAGACGCCCTCGTCGGGCATGATCATCGGCTCGCCCGACGGGTTCTCCAGATGCTGCGCCCGCACCGACAATTCCCTGGCCAGGGCCAGCCCCTCGGCCGCCGCGCCACGCTGGAGACGGCTCTGCGGGGCCGCCCGCAACCGGTCCGCGAATCGCTCACCGACGGTGATCAGCTCACTCGTATCAAGCACGCCGCGACCCTACGCGCCCCCGCGGGACTGTTGCCAATACGCGAACCCTCAGGCACGGTGGCGTGAAGAGCACACGCGCAATGCGTCCGGAGGCGCCGATGTCCCAAGTCTTCTCCGAAGAGACCCACCGAAATCTGCTCTCCCGAATCCCCGAGTGCACCGGTCGTGAGATCTCCGACTGGCTGCGCACCGTCGAAGAAGGTCCGTCGCTCTTCCGCTTCGAGGAGAAGGTCAGCTGGCTCCGCGGCGAACACAACCTCTCGTACGGCCAGGCCAAAGCGATCATCCATGAGTACGATCTGAGGCGCGCCGCGCGCAAGCTGCTGTAGCGGCTTGGCGGAATCGCGCACGAGCAACGGAAAGGGCCCGCCCGGCAAGTGCCGGGCGGGCCCTTCGTGCGTGTGCCGCAGGGGTGACGACCTGGATCAGTCGTCGCCCTGGAGGATCGACAGCAGACGCAGCATCTCCAGGTAGATCCACACCAGGGTCAGGGTGAGGCCGAAGGCCGCCAGCCAGGACTCCTCGCGCGGAGCGCCGTACGCGATGCCGTCCTCGACCTGCTTGAAGTCCAGGGCGAGGAAGCAGGCGCCGAGGATGACGCCGATGACACCGAACAGGATGCCGAGGCCGCCGGTACGGAAGCCGAGGCCGTCACCGCCACCGAAGACGGAGAACAGCAGGTTCGCCAGCATCAGCAGGACGAAGCCCATCGCCGCCGCCATCACGAAGCCGTAGAAACGGCGCGTGACACGGATCCAGCGCATCTTGTAGGCGATCAGCACGCCGGCGAAGACCGCCATCGTGCCGAGCACGGCCTGGGCGACCACGCCGTCCGAGATGTACGTGGAGACCGCGCTGGAGATCACGCCGAGGAAAACGCCCTCGAAGGCCGCGTACAGCAGGATCAGCGCGGGCGAGGCCTTGCGCTTGAAGGCCTGGACGAGCGCCAGCACCATCGCGACCAGAGCCGCGCCGACGGCGATGCCGTACGAGGTGCCGAGGTTGGCCGGGTCGACCGGCAGCAGCACCCAGGACAGGATCGCGGTGAGCACGACCGTGCCGAGGGTCATGGCGGTGCGCGTGACGACGTCGTCGATCGTCATCACGCCCGTGCGGGCGGGAGCCTGCACGGGAGCGCCGGACTGCGTGCCCGCCGGGGCGTAGGGGTTGGTGGCGTACGGGTTGCCCGCGCCCTGTGCGTAGGGGTTCGTTCCAGCGGCGGGGCCCCCGGCCTGCGTCTGCTGCGCGTTGAAGCCCGCGTAGCCGTTGTCGCGGCTGAACCCCCGTCGCGAGAAGACCGGGTTGCTGCTCCTCATCTCACTCCTCCTTGGCCACCGTGCGTGGCACTAGAAGTCAAGAGTAATGCGGGAGCAAAGAGAACACCCTAGTGCTCGGGGAGGATCTTTCCGAGATCGTGACGTGCCGAAGGGCCGCCGGGCCGGTGGCCTGGCGGCTGCGGGACGGGTGCCCCGAGGCTCACGTGTGCCCGGAGCCGGACTTGAACCGGCACGCCCCGAGGGGCAGCGAGGTTTAAGCTCGCCGTGTCTGCATTCCACCATCCGGGCGTGTACGCGGCTCCGCGTTGGCACACGAGCCTATCGGTGGAGATCGAACCGACATCGGCCCCGATGGCCCGATGTTGTCTTATTTTATTGGCACCTGAGGGTTCGTCAGTGCTGGTACACGGGTGTTCGTACCCGCAGCACAGGGGTCCTGCCCGCCCGCGCGCGGCATCGGGAATGACGGAAAACTGCCGGGCACGTATGTCAGGTCGGCACCGGTCCGCCGTCCCCCGGACGGGCTAAGGGGCGCTGTCATACCCAAGGATGACGAGCACGCCGCCCGGTCCGACCGGAGAGGGCCCCGGGAACGGGCATCGGGAGTGACGATTCGCCGCCCGGCGGGCGACACGATGGGTTGGTCCCCGCAGCACAAGGCCGACAGGAGCCCTTCTCGTGACCACCACGCCCATCGCTCACCGCGCCACCGCCGTGGCCGCCCGCGCCACGGACCTGTCCAAGGTGTACGGACAGGGCGAGACCCAGGTGGTCGCGCTCGACCGGGTGAGCGTCGACTTCCGCCAGGCGGAATTCACCGCGATCATGGGGCCCTCGGGCTCCGGCAAGTCGACGCTGATGCACTGCGTCGCCGGCCTCGACACCTTCAGCTCCGGCTCCGTGCGCATCGGCGACATCGAGCTCGGCTCCCTCAAGGACAAGCAGCTGACCCAGCTGCGCCGCGACAAGATCGGCTTCATCTTCCAGGCGTTCAACCTGCTGCCGACGCTGACCGCGCAGGAGAACATCACGCTCCCCATGGACATCGCGGGCCGCAGGCCCGACAAGGAGTGGGTGCAGCGCGTCATCGAGATGGTCGGTCTGCGGGACCGGCTCGGCCACCGTCCGGCCCAGCTGTCCGGCGGCCAGCAGCAGCGCGTGGCCGTGGCCCGCGCCCTGGCCTCCCGGCCCGAGATCATCTTCGGTGACGAGCCGACCGGAAACCTGGACTCGCGCTCGGGCGCCGAGGTGCTGGGCTTCCTGCGGAACTCGGTGCGCGAACTCGGCCAGACCGTCGTCATGGTGACCCACGACCCGGTGGCCGCCTCCTACGCCGACCGCGTGATCTTCCTGGCGGACGGACGGATCGTCGACGAGATGCTGAGCCCGAGCGCCGACGGGGTGCTCGACCGGATGAAGGCCTTCGACGCCAAGGGCCGCACGAGCTGACACTCCCCCGCCCGGCGGGCCGTACGACCGGCCCCGCGCCCCGGGTGTGCGGCGACGCACCGCACGCCTGAGGGCCCCCTGCTCTCCTGTTGTCATCGTCCGGCCCGTGGCCGAGCCCGCCGGGCTCCTCCGTCGCGCGCCGGCCCACTCCCAGGACACACCATGTTCCGTACCGCCCTGCGCAATGTGCTCGCGCACAAGGCCAGGCTGCTGATGACCGTGCTCGCCGTGATGCTCGGCGTGGCCTTCGTCTCCGGCACCCTGGTCTTTACCGACACCCTCGGCAACGCCTACCGCAAGCAGTCCGCCAAGAGCTACGACGACGTCGCGGTCGCCGTGACCACCTACGCCGACCCGGACGACAGCCGGAAGAACCCCGGAATCGACGACAGGACCCTGGAGAAGATCCGGGCCCTCGACGGCGTGGCCGGAGCCACCGGACGGGTCTCCGGATTCGCCGGGGTCGCCGACCAGGACGGCAAGCTCATCGGCAACGGCTGGTCCAACACCGGAGCCAACTTCGCCCCCGGCAAAGACGGTAAGGACCCGGCGTACGACTTCACCGACGGCACGGGCCCGAAGGCGGCCGGCGAGATCGCCCTCGACAAGGACTCCGCGGAGAAGGGCACGTACAAGGTCGGCGACACCGTGCGCGTCGCCACCAACGGTCCGGTGAAGGAGTACACCCTCTCCGGTGTGTTCACCACCGAGGACGGCGCGGTGAACGCGGGCGGCAGCCTGGTCCTGTTCGACACCGCCGTCGCGCAGAAGCTCTACCTCCAGCCCGGCTACTACAAGGACGTCACCGTCA
Source organism: Streptomyces sp. NPDC002867 (assembly GCF_053591895.1). Classification (NCBI taxonomy): domain Bacteria; kingdom Bacillati; phylum Actinomycetota; class Actinomycetes; order Kitasatosporales; family Streptomycetaceae; genus Streptomyces; species Streptomyces sp. NPDC002867. The sequence goes on from NZ_JBSFUR010000065.1 coordinate 22,645, forward strand.
CCGCCGCGGCGGGCGCGTCCGACGCGAAGATCCTCGACGCCGTCGAGCCCCTGCTGCCCGAGGACGCCGAGGCCCAGACCGGTACGCAGCTCGCCGACGACCAGGCCCGGCAGATCGAGAGCGGCCTGTCGAACCTCAACACGATGCTGCTCGCCTTCGCGGCCATCGCCCTGTTCGTCGGCGTCTTCCTGATCGCCAACACCTTCACCATGCTCGTCGCCCAGCGCACCAAGGAGCTGGCGCTGCTGCGCGCCGTCGGCGCCTCGCGCCGCCAGGTCAAGCGCTCGGTGATCCTCGAGGCCATGGTCGTCGGAGCGGTCGCCTCGGTGGTCGGCTTCGTCCTGGGCCTCGGCCTGGCGACCGGGCTGCGGTCCGCGATGAGCGCGTTCGGCGCGAAGGTGCCCGCCGGTCCGCTGGTGGTGTCCCTGACCGCGGTCGCCGCGGCGTTCGCTGTCGGTGTGCTGATCACGATGCTGGCAGCGTGGCTGCCCGCCCGCCGCGCCGCGAAGATCGCGCCGGTCGCGGCGATGGGCAGCGTGCACGCGGTCGCGACGACCAAGTCGCTCGTCCTGCGGAACAGCATCGGCGGCGCCGTCACCCTGCTCGGCGCGGCCGGCATCGTCGGTGGCGCGGCGGTCGGCAAGGACGGCCGGATGCTCATCGGCGCCGGCGCCTTCTTCGCCCTCGTCGGCGTCATCGTCCTCATCCCGCTGCTGTCGCGGCCGGTCATCGCCCTCGCCCGCCCGCTGCTGCACAAGGTGTTCGGGGTGTCCGGCAAGCTGGCCGGACAGAACGCGGTCCGCAACCCGCGCCGCACCGGTGCCACCGCCTCCGCGCTGGCGATCGGCCTGACCCTGGTCACCGGCCTGTCGGTACTCGGCGCGACGATGGGCCGGGCCGTCGACAAGATGACCACGGACAACATCCGGGCCGACTACATGGTCTCGATGGCCAGCGGCGGCGCCCTGGACGAGTCGGCGCTCGAGGCGATCCGGAAGGCGAAGGGCGTCAGCGCGGTCTCGCCGCAGCAGGCGACGTCGCTGGAGATCAAGGGCACGTGGCACGCCGCGTCGGCGGTCACCCCCGGTGCCGTGGAGAAGGTCTTCGACCTGAAGACGGTGTCCGGATCGCTCGCGACACTCGCCAAGGGCGAGATCGCGGTCGCCGAGGACACGGCGAAGTCCAGCGGCTACAAGGTCGGTGACACGCTGCCGGTGGACTTCGGCGATGCGGACAAGCCGGAGAAGAAGAACGTGCGGATCGGCGCCGTCTACCAGGGCAACGAGTTCCTCTCGCCGGTGCTGGTGTCGACCGAGCTGGTGGCCCCGTACGAGACCAAGCCGTTCATCCCCGAGATCTGGGTGGCGATGGACGGCGGAGCGAGCGAGGCGAACGAGCAGGCGCTCGTGGACGCGCTCGGCGACAACCCGGCGATGAGCGTCATGGACCAGCAGGACATCCGGAACATGTTCGGCGGCTTCATCAACACGGCGCTGAACATCATGTACGGCCTGCTCGCGATGGCCCTGATCATCGCGGTGCTCGGCGTGATCAACACACTGGCGATGTCGGTGTTCGAGCGCCAGCAGGAGATCGGCATGCTGCGCGCGATCGGTCTCGACCGGCGGAAGGTGAAGCGGATGATCCGCCTGGAGGCCGTGGTGATCTCGGTGTTCGGCGCGGTGATCGGTGTGGGCCTGGGTGCGTTCCTGGCGTGGGCGATCGGCGAGACGATCCGCTCCGAGATCCCGGGCTACGCGCTGATCCTGCCGTGGGACCGGATCGGGATCTTCCTGCTGCTGGCCGGTGTGGTGGGGGTGCTGGCGGCGATGTGGCCGGCGCGGAGCGCGGCGCGGCTGAACATGCTGACGGCGATCAAGACGGAGTAGGCCGGGGGCGGGGGCGTCCGCGCGGCGGTGTGGCCGCCGCGCGGCTCGACCATTCGAGACCGCGGTTCACGACACGGTTGCCGTCGAGGTCGCCCTCGTAGGCGAACTCCGTCGCCGTCGTGCC
>NZ_JBSFUR010000066.1:0-24245 GCF_053591895.1 Streptomyces sp. NPDC002867
GCCCACATGCACAACCTCGCCCTCGCCGCATGATCAGGCCGGCACTAAATCCGAGTCTGACCTGCCCAGACACAGCCTTCTGCAACGCGCTTTAGTCGGTGCTCAGGGTGTCACTCGCTGAGCCCAGCGGCCGACGGTTTCGACGACGGCCGGACGCTGTGGATGTCCGGACCAAGGGGCCGCCCGTGACACGCACTAACTCGGATTGCTCAGTCAGGTCTCGGGCAGCACGAGCCAGATCTCGGAGAGGGAGAGACCGTGCTCGCGACTCACCACCCCGCAGGGGCAGCCCAACGTGGCCCGACGCCAATCGCAGCTCTGCGCGTCACTTGGGTACAGCTATGCCCCTCCCGGCGGCCCGACGTGACGGTCCATCAGGGACCGGGGCAACGACGTCAGACAACGCTTGGTAACGTGCGGGCGACACGGTGCCGGGTGGAGGGGGAGCCGACAGGTGCTTTCCGGGGCCCCCACCACATAGGTAGAGGGGGATGACTCACCGATGTCCACGAAGAAGACAACCGTCGCGGTCGTACTGGCCATAGCCGTGGCCGTCTCGGCCTGCGGAGCCGAGCCCGAGCAGCCCGTCGGCAAAGGTGCGCCCAAGCCGACGGATACGCGGAGCGTAGAACCCCCCGCGGACGACGATGGGGATTCGGCGCGGACGATCGGTGACACGGTGACCCTTCGCGATGACACGGGGCGCCCCATGCAGGTGACCCTCACCGGTGTCGCCTACCGGGACGCCTTCGCCAAGGACAAGACACTTTCGCTGCCCGGCAAGTACGCCTTGGCCGCTTCCTTCACCATGACGTCCAAGACCGGCGGTCGGCTCGGGGACGTCACCGGCAACTTCATCAGGTGGGAGAAGAACGGGGACAGCGCCGAGACAGCGGGCTACTCCGACGCCCCGTGGCAGGGCTGCATCGACGGCTACACGCCCTATGCCGAGACCGAGCCCAACCAGGAGTACAAGGCCATCACCGACTTCAACGTATCCTCGCAGGGCGGGTTGATCATCATCGAGGACCAGTACGGTGGGGTCGCCCTGTGGGAGATCCCTGCGAAGGACGCCGGCACCGGCACTGAGCCCGCGACGAGGTACACCACCGTTGACTGCTGATGAGGCAAGGAGTGGCGGAAGGGGCTGATCCGTTGTCAGTGCCTCCTGGCAGGATCACCCGGCATGACACCGTTGCATCTCACCGACATCGAACGAGCCGTTCGCAGCAGTTGGAGCGCCGAGACGTGCACGCCCGAGTTCCGATCGCGCTGGACCAAGGACAATCCGGCCCGGGATCAGTGCGGCGTGACCGCCATGGTGCTCAATGACCTGCTGGGAGGTGAGTTGATCCGGGGAGAGGTCCACGTCAACGGAGAGCGTGTGGACTACCACTGGTGGAACCGCCTGGGCATGGGCATCGAGATCGACCTCACCCGCGAGCAGTTCGGGCCGGAGGAGATCGTCACCGGAGGCATCGTGATTCCCCGCCCGCCCGAGACCGAATGGCCCAGGCTCCGGCAGGAGTACGAGCTTCTCCGCGACCGCGTCTTGGAGGCGCTCAATCGGCAGCAGGCGACGGCCTCTGCGGCGTGTCTCGTCAGCCGGCTTGCCTGACCGGCACCGAGTAGCGGTTACTGCGGACGGTGATCTGGCTGTAGCGGTCGACCTGGGGGTGAACACCCGCCCGGTCTCGAACGGGTCCTCCGGCAGGGGCATCAGCAGCGGCTGTTCGACGGCGAAGCACTCGTTCCTCGACCAGACGGTGAAAGATCCAGGTGACCGTGTGACGCTGCATGCGCGGCTCAACGATCCAAGCGGCGGCTCGTGACCGTCGTTCAGTACCTGCGGGACAGCGAGTTGGCGGCATTGTTCCTGCCGGCCGCGCTGGAACGACTTCGGAGGCCTCCCCTCCGGCCCGCTGTCCGCCTACGCCGCCAACTGCCTGCGCACGTTGCGCACGCTGTATCTCCTGGCCGACCTCGGCGTACGGCGGTCACGCGACGCGGCACCGGTGGTGCTTACGCACCGCGACACTCCCAAGCGGCGTCTGGCCGAGGTGATGGCCCCGGTGTTCCAGCACGCTTGAGCCGCCGGCCCCCACGCCGGCCAAGGTCAGCCGGCACTGCGCGTCGCAGTCCGGCGGGCGCACTGTCCGTCGGGCGTACGGTTCGGCCCGAACCCGTAAGCGGATTCCATCACGTCATGGGACAGCGGCAGAACCCGGACACCGTCCCCTTGGATGCCCATCCCGCGCGGGTCCGGCCCAGCCGCCTCTACGGCCGGGCCGGCCGCGCTGTCACGGGCTCGTTATCCGCGCCCCGTGTGGTGCAGGATCTCGTCGGCCAGGCGGTCGTTCAGTGCCGTGGGCAGGGTGTGGCCCATGCCCTCGATGCCGAATGTGTCAGCGATGGCGCCTTGTGTCTCCGGCAGAGCCTGTCGTGTCTTCGTCATCTCATCTCACGACCACGTCTGCCCACCAACTGGTCCCGTCGGCACACTCTCGCACGCCATGCCTGGCCGACAGCGCCATGACGATTCCGATGCCTCGGCCGTGCTCGTCCGGGTCGAGCCCGGAAGCCGACGGGTCGGCCGGAGCCGCAGATCCCGCGTCCGTCACCTCGATGTGCACGGCTTTGAGCCCGTCCACCAGGACCTGCGACATCCGCAGCGTCGCCGGGGGCAGGGCGTGGATGATCGCATTGGTGAGCAGCTCCGAGGCCAGCAGAAGCACGTCCTCGGCGACGTCCGCGGACAGGTGCCAGTCGGTGAGGACCGCGCGCACGCCCCGACGCACGACCGAGGCGGCCCTGGGGGCGTGTGGCAGCGGAAAGACGTACGTGACGTCTTCGGGAAGCTCTGCACTGAGCTGTGCCACTGTCATGACCCTCCTCCTCTGGGGCGCTGCCGGCCTGTCGCCGGGCGTGATGAAAAACGCTAAGGACGGAGGGACGGTCGGTCAATGAACGGCGGTCGGCATTGCCGAACGGAAGTCCTGAGTCGAGGACTGGGACTATGATCGTTCTATGGTCGGCCCGGTCCAGTCCATAGAACGGGCGGCGGCGATCCTGCGTCTGCTCGCCACCGGTCCCCGCAGGCTGGGACTGGGCGAGGTGGCGTCCTCGCTCGGACTGGCCAAAGGCACCGCCCATGGCATTCTGCGCACCCTGCAGCACGTGGATTTCGTGGAGCAGGACGCTGCCACCGGAAAATACCAGCTCGGAGCGGCTCTGCTCCATCTCGGTACCAGCTACCTCGACGTCAACGAGTTGCGGTCGCGCTCCCTCAACTGGGCCGACGCCCTGGCCGCCCGCAGCGGGGAGGCCGTCCGCCTGGGCACACCCCTGGAGGGGAAGGTGCTCATCGTCCACCACGTCTTCCGGCCGGACGACACCCTCCAGACCCTGGACGTGGGTGCGCTGCTGCCGCTTCACGCCTCCTCGCTCGGCAAGGTCCTGCTGGCCTTCGGGGCGGCGCCCGTCGAGCCGTTGCTGAAGGCCGGACTGGAGGCCTACACCCGGCACACCCTGGTGCTCCCCGAGGACCTCAACCGGGCGCTGGGCGAGATCCGAGAGCTCGGCTGGGGCTCGGAGGCGCAGGAAATGAGCATGGGTGACGCAGGAATCGCCACGCCGATCCGGGGGCACGGCGGCCTCGTGGTGGGCGCGCTCGGCGTGTCCGGCCCGGTCGAGCGGATCTGCGACACGGGAGGACGGCCCCAATCGGCCCTGATCACCTTGCTCCGGGAGGCCGCACGGGCGATCTCCAGAGACCTGGGCGCGGCCCGCTGGTAGGCACCTGCGGCTTCGCGAAACATCGGAAGGCAGGCCCGATCATGGTTGCACGGTATGTGATGTCCATCGACCAGGGCACCACCTCCACTCGGTGCATCCTGTTCGACCACAGCGGGCGGCTGGTGTCGGTCGCCCAGCGAGAGCATCGCCAGTACTTTCCCCAGCCCGGATGGGTCGAGCACGATGCTGTCGAGATCTGGCGCAACCTGCAGCGGGTGGTGCCCGAGGCACTGTCCCACGCCGGCGTGGAGGCCGGGCAGATCGCCGCCATCGGGATAGCCAACCAGCGGGAGACGACCGTGCTCTGGGACCGGCGGACCGGTGCGCCGCTGGGGAAGGCCATCGTCTGGCAGGACACCCGCACCGCTCCGCTCGTCGACGATCTGAGAAACCGGCCCGGGGACGAGTTCTTCCTCGAGCGCTGCTGCCTGCCTCCCTCGACCTACTTCTCCGCGCCCCGGATCCGCTGGTTGTTCGATCACGTCGACGGGCTGGAGCAGCGCGCCCGGGACGGCGAGGTGCTGTTCGGCACGATGGAGAGCTGGCTGATCTGGAACCTCACCGGTGGCACGGCCGGTGGCCTGCACATCACCGACGCCACCAACGCCAGCCGCACCATGCTCATCGACATGCGGAAGCTGACCTGGGACGGCGAGCTCATGGAGTTCTTCGGAGTCCCGCGTCAGATGCTGCCGGAGATCCGTCCCTCGGCCGAGTGCTACGGCGAGGCCCGCTCCGTGCTCCCGGGGATCCGGATCACGGCCGCCCTCGGCGATCAGCAGGCGGCCTTGTTCGGGCAGACCTGCTTCTCGCCCGGCGAGGCGAAGTGCACCTACGGGACCGGCAGCTTCCTGCTGATGAACACCGGCTCCGACGTCGTCCGGTCCCGGCACGGGCTCCTCACCACCGTCGCATACAAGATCGCGGAGCAGCCGGCGGTCTACGCCCTTGAGGGGCCGATCGCCGTCACCGGCTCGCTGGTCCAGTGGTTCCGCGACCGACTGGGTCTGATCAACAGCGCACCCGAGATCGAGACCCTGGCGCGCACCGTCGAGGACAACGGCGGCTGCTACATCGTGCCCGCGTTCTCCGGTCTGTTCGCACCCCATTGGAGAAGCGACGCCCGCGGCGTCATCGTCGGCCTCACCTCGTACATCACGAAGGGCCACTTGGCCCGAGCCGTCCTGGAAGCCACCGGCTGGCAGACGCGGGAGGTCGTCGACGCCATGAACGCCGATTCCGCGCTCGCCCTGAAGCAGCTCAAGGTGGACGGGGGCATGACCTCCGACAACCTGCTCATGCAGTTCCTCGCCGACGTGCTCGACGTTCCCGTGGTACGGCCCCTGGTGGCCGAGACGGTCTCGCTCGGCGCCGCCTACGCCGCCGGCCTCGCGGCCGGCTACTGGCCGGACATGGAGGTCCTGCGCCGCAACTGGCACCGGGCCGCCCAGTGGCTGCCGGCCATGGATTCCGAACGGCGGGAGCGCGAATACGACTGCTGGCAACGAGCCGTCGAGCGGTCCCTGGGGTGGATCCAGCCGCCGAGACGGTCCTGAACGCCCCCGGCCGGCCTTCGACCGGCCCGCCGTCCTGGGAGATCGGCCTGAAGGGCGCCTGCCGAGCAGAAGCCCACGTCAGGCACCCTTCTCCTGTGTCCGGAAGGAGCCGAGCCTCTTCGGTGAGCACGGCATCAGGAGGTTCTTGGTCTGCTGGTGGTGGTCCAGCATCATCGCGTTCGACCTCGTCCGTCGTGGTCGCACACCATGACATGGGCCTGCTGCCGACCGGGCACCTCGAGGGCCCGCTGCCTGCGGTTCCAGGCGAGTCCGCGGATACGCTCGCGCTGGTCCTGCGCGGCGCGCGCCGGGCCGCTGCTGCTCGACGCGCAAGATCTGCGATCGGGAGAGGGCAGCATGTCCATGCCGCCCAGAAGGAGCTGTTCGAGCGGCTCGGCGCCCACACCGTGATCATGGCCCCGCTGCGGGCGCGGCGGCACCGTACTCGGGGCCCTGACGCTGGCCCGCAGCGGGGGCGACATGCCGCCGGCAGAAGATGATGTCGCCCTCCTCGCCGTCCGCATGCCGCCCGCACCGTAATGCCGGAATCCCAGGGACATACGTTTGGTTCATGCCGACTTCGCCGGCCCGACGAAACGATCACTCATGCGTGTGGGCGTGTCGGCCACCCAGAACGCCGGGCAGCCGTGACGATCGCTTCGCACGCCCGACGCGGGTCTTGTCCCGTGTCCGCACGAAGGAGAACAAGCACGATGGCTACCGGCACGGTGAAGTGGTTCAACCCGGAAAAAGGCTTCGGCTTCATCGCCCAGGACAGCGGCGGCCCGGACGTATTCGTCCACTACTCGGCCATCGCCACGACCGGATTCCGCGAGCTCACCGAGGGGCAGAAAGTGCAGTTCGAGGTCGTCCAAGGGCCGAAGGGCCCCCAGGCCGAGAACGTCACCCCCGCCTGACCCCTGCCCCGCGCCGGCGCCCCGCGATCATCTGACGCGGGGCGCCCGCACGTGGCGAGGCGGCCACATCAACCAGTTCGCCGAGGCAGCCACCGGTGAGGACGCCGGCAGCAACGGGAGGACGAGGTCGAGCGTTGGGCGGGACGCCGTCGCGCCGCTCGCCTTGTCGACGTGGATGCTGTCGCGGTCGACGCCGGCCCGTAGCGCCGAAGGAGAGGTGCCTCCCAAGCATTCGGCCTGGGATGAGTGCATCCCACTGATCTCGGGTCGGGCCGTCGTGCTCTGGCGAGAATTCTGGGTGGGCAGCCGGCCAGGCGGTGGCCTGTCGGTCCACTTCGTCGGTGCCGTAGGCGTCGTGGGCCGGTCGCAGGAGATGGCGTACCTGGGCTCGGGCTCTCATGACAACGGGATCACAAAGGCGGAGGCGGCCAGGGCAGCGGCCCGCCGATCCGAGGGTGGTGAGCTCTCGGCGAGGCGTGGCTCGCCGGCGCGGTCGGCCGTCACCTGCGCGTCGAACCACGGGCGGAGGGCCTGTGCTGTCCAGGTGTGGTAGCCGATGGGGTCCGCGGCGATCTGGTCGGCATGGGTGGCAAGGTGCTGGGCGGCGCGCAGGTGTTGACGTACACGAGGCTGTGCTCAGCCCCACTGCTCGTCCGCAAGGGAACTGACCGGCTGCGGCTTGCCGATCACAGCCAGGGCGATGAAGAAGTTGATCTGGCCGATCGCGACGGTGAGGGTGGCCAGCGCCTTCTCGTCGTAGTGCTTCGCCACCTCGGCGTACAGATCGTCGGGCACGCGCTCGCTTCCGTGCGGCGCGGGCTGGAGCGTGGCCTCCACCAGGGCGAGGGCTGCGCGCTCGGCGTCGGTGAAGTACGGGGCGTCCTGCCAGGAGGAGACGGCGGTGATGCGCTCCTCGGGCTCCCCGGCCTTGCGCAGGAAGCCGGTGTTCAGGATGGTCAGGTAGGTGTTGCCGACGATCTGTCCCGCACGGAGGTGGACAAGGTTCATCGTGGTCCGGGGCACCGAGCGGTTGCCCGTCGCCCGGAAGAGGGCGGCGCTGACGTCGTTCAGCTCGGGCACGAACTCGGCCGGGTTCGGCATCCGGGAGATGGAGGTGTTCGTCATGGCTGTTCTCCTTCGCATCGGCCTGGTTGGCGTCTTCACAGCACTGACGCACTGGCGCACGCAGATGTGACAGCAATCCCGAAGAACTTTTCCCGGCACCCAGCAAGCCGCCGCACCGGCCGTTGAACGAGGCCGCCGCCCTCATCGCCCTCATGCGGCAGGCGGCAGGCCGGGCGCACGACGTGCCGTCCGTGCTCAACCGTGCACCGGCAGATCGTGGCGGCCGCCTTTTCTGTCGCGTCCAACTGGGCGTCCCGCCACGGGGCCTGGCCATGGGTACTTGTCAGAGGAGGAGCGGATTGACTTTCTCGGTGCAGTCGGATCCGATCGCCAAGAGGCCCTTGACGCCGGAGCCGGAAGCGCCGATATGTGCGGTGGCGACGCCGGTGGCACATTGATGCGCATGACTGCCGTGTCAGACGTGCGCGAGGAGGCGCTCCAGCGGCCGGGGGACGCGTTCGAGGTCCAGGTGCGTGACCAGCGCCTGCGCGTAGAGCGCCTTGCGACCGCTGTGCGTGCCCATGAAGCGCCGCAGTTGGTGCTCCACGGGCCGTTCCCGCTGTGCCGGCTGGCCCTGGAAGGTGTGGAAGGGGCGCATCTCGCCCTGGGCCTCGATCACCTGCTGCACGGCCTCGGCCCCGAGAGCGCGGATCAGCTCGTCCTCCAGGTCGGCAACACACACGTGGAACCCGAGAGTCTCCAGTCCGGCGTGCGTGAGACCGGCCCCGAGCCCGACCCGCTCCAGATGACGCCGGAAATGCCGCTCCTCGCCGATGTCGCAGAGGCCGGCCAGCGGGAGGTCGAGCCCCGCAGGACCGCACACGTCCAGGAAGCGCCCGATGTTCGTCGCACCTCCGAGCGGTACTGCCACGACGCCCTCCGCGCCGAGGTCGCGGCCGTAGCGCGTGGCCAGCGCTTCGAGCGCGACCTGATCACTGCTCCCCTCGACGAGCACGATCGTCCGCACACCGCCGGCCAGCTCCCGCGCCACCGCGGCGGCCGCATCCGCCCCCGCTCCACCGCCCGCCCACCCGACCAGTGCCAGGCGGAAACGCGTCAACTCGTCCACGAGACCTCGCTTCCCGACGCCATCCTGGCACGGCCGAGATCCCGTGCGCACGCACGTTTTTCCGAGGGCACGAACGGCTCGACCGCCGGTACGAACGCCAACCCGCGTGCTCCTCTCCGAGATCACTAGGCTGCCCTCATGACTGAGGTCGAAGGCACGGCGGACGTGAACGCCGGTACGGACCACCGCGGTTGGCGCAACACTCGCGTGTGGGTGGAACGGAGTCTGCCTCCCGGAGACCGCATCGGCGCTGTTGCGGCGTTGCGGGGTGGCTGGACGTCGCAGATGCGCCGCCTCGACATCGAAGGGCAGGGAGAGCCGTACTCCTTGGTGCTGCGTTCCTTCGTCAAGCCCTTCTACGTGAAGCACGCGGTGGGGCTGCTCACCCGTGAAGCCGCCATTCTTGATCTGCTCGCCGACACGGAGGTGCCGGCGGCGCGCCTTCACGGGGTGGATGCCGCGGCGGAGCACTGTGACCACCCTTCGCTGCTGATGTCTCTGCTGCCGGGAAGCGTGCGGTTGGACGAGGACGACGTTGAGCGACAGAGTCAGCTTCTCGCCCGGCAGTTGGTCGCCCTCCACGGGCTGAATGTTCCGGAACGGGCCCGGCCGCGTACGTATCAGGCGTGGACGAGTCCCGAGCGGGTGGAGATTCCTGAAGGCACCGCGCGGCCGGAGCTGTGGCGGCGTGCTGTGGACACCATCCGTCGTGAGTCTCCGGTCCACCGGCCTGCTTCCTGCACCGTGACTTCCATCCCGGCAACGTGCTGTTCGCCGGACATGGAGCCCACCTGATGATCACCGGGATCGTCGACTGGGTCGAAACCTCCTGGGGCCCTGCCGACCTGGACGTGGCCCACTGCTCCACCACAATGGCCCTGTTGCACGGCGTGCCCGCCGGCATGCGGTTGGCGGATCACTACCTCGCGGCCGGCGGCGCGCTCAGCGGCGACCCGGCCGATCACCTGTACTGGCGGCTACTGGACGCCCTCGCCTTCGCCCCGGACGGGGAGAAGGTCGCCGTGCCGTGGCGGGAAGTCGGCCGAGTCGATCTGACACCGGCCATTCTGGCCCAGCGCCTGGAGGAGTATCTTCAGGCGCTCTTCAGCCAGTACGGCTGAGGAACCGGCCCCCGGTGGACCGGATACCGGAGCCGTTCCGCCACATCCGACGCCGTCATCAACAACTCCGGCCGGCGGAGGCGGTCAACGGCCGCGTTGAACTCGGGATGAATGAGGCAAGCGGTACCAGCACGCTGGATCGATCGTTGCGGGACAGTCCTCAGCGTGCTGGTTTCAGGGATCGCCCGATCGGTCTCATCCAGCTGCCGGGACACGCTTCTGACCAAGGCAGTTTGGATATAGTGAGCTACCGACTTCCGCGAGTGAAAGCGGTTGACCATGGCGGTAGTACGCAGGCCCGGGATTCCGACGACGGCAGACGACGATGCCCATACCTCGGCCGGACCACACGTGATGTCGGCGTCATCAGCCACGGCATCTGCCCCTGCGGAACCATTGGTTTCACCAGTCAATTCACACAACGAGTGGGATCCGCTGGAGGAGATCATCGTCGGGCGTCTCGACGGCGCAACGATTCCCTCCAAGCATCCGGTCGTGGGCTGCAACATCCCACCATGGGCGGCGCGGTTGCAGGGGCTCGCCGCCGGCTTCAAATATCCGCGCATGCTGATCGAGCGGGCGCAGCAGGAGCTCGACCAGTTCGTCAGTCTCCTTCAGTCGCTCGGCATCACGGTCAGGCGCCCGGACGCGGTCGACCACAGGCAACGCTTCGGAACCCCCGACTGGACGTCGCGCGGTTTTTGCAACACCTGTCCGCGTGACAGCATGCTCGTGATCGGCGACGAGATCATCGAGACTCCGATGGCATGGCCGTGCCGGTATTTCGAGACCCACTCGTATCGCGCGATCCTCAAGGAGTACTTCCGGCGGGGCGCGCGCTGGACAGCGGCACCGAAGCCGCAGCTCACCGACGAACTGTTCGAGGCGGATTTCCGTCTCCCCGAGGTCGGCGAGCCTATGCGCTACATCCTCACCGAGTTCGAGCCGGTGTTCGACGCGGCGGATTTTGTGCGCGCGGGACGCGACCTGTTCGTCACGCGGAGCAATGTCACCAACCGCATGGGCATCGAATGGCTGCGCCGGCATCTCGGACCCGGGTACCGCATCCACGAGATCGAGAGCCGCTGCCGCACGCCCATGCACATCGACACGACGCTCTCGCTGCTCTCGCCCGGCAAAGCAGTCGTCAATCCTGAATACATCGACGTCGACCGCCTGCCCGACGTCCTGAGTTCGTGGGACATCCTGATCGCCCCGGAGCCCGACCGGATCGACGAGCGCATGCTCAAGATCACCTCGATGTGCGGCAAATGGCTCAGTATGAACGTTCTCATGATCGACGAAAAACGGGTGATCGCCGAGCGCCACCACACCAATATGCTGCGCGCGCTGGAAAAGTGGGGGTTCGAGCCGATCCCGTGCGACCTGATGCACTACGCGCCGTTCGGCGGATCATTCCACTGCGCAACGCTCGATATCCGGCGTCGCGGCACACTCGAATCGTATTTCGATTGATCAGACCACTGCCCGCAAGCCCGACCTCCCCGCGTCGCTGTCCCGTTTCGGCATTCGGCTGCGCCCATGGGGGCGCCGACCTCCGTGGAACCGCGCGCCTCCGTGGTGCACACGGGGCAGCCTGACGGGAAGAGCCACACTCCCGTCGCTCACAGATCCCGGCCATCCGGACACAGACACCGTGCCGCGCCCGGACAACCCTGGACGGGACCTGGCGACCCAGCTCACGCCCTCCCCGTCGGGTAGGGCACGGAGGCCCACCGCGCCCTACCGCTCCAGCCGCATCGATGCCGCCGCCACGGTCCTCGTGTGCAGCTGCTGCCTGACACGACGAGGACCGATCGCCGACGCACGGCTGCGACAGCGGACTCACGCTGTGCCATGAGCGGCGGAGACGGACGCCCGCACCGCTGCACACGCCTCCTGCGCATCCGCTGCCTCGAGGGCGATCGAGGCAAGGCGACGGCACTCGTCGAGGCTGTGGGCCGCCAGGGCCGCGCGGACGTCGGCCAGGCAGCCGGGGGCAGCCGACAGGCTGGTGACTCCCAGTCCGACCAGAACCAGGGCCAGCAGCGGATCGGATGCCGCCTCCCCACACACCCCGACGGGACGGCCGTTCGCGGCACCCGCCTCGGCAGTGCTGCGCACCAGGTCGAGCAGGGCGGGCTGCCACGGGTCGAGGAACTCGGCCAGACTGCCCAGCATGCGGTCGGCAGCGAAGGCGTACTGGGCCAGGTCGTTGGTACCGATGCTGAAGAAGTCGCAGCTCCGTGCAAGGGCCCGGGCGCGCAGGGCCGCCGCGGGCACCTCCACCATGGCACCGGCCGTGCGCAGTCCATGCGACCTGGCCAGCGCGGTGAAATCCGCCGCTTCGGCCGGCAGGGACACCATGGGCGCCATGACCCACACGTCGGCCGTGGTGTCCTCGGCCGCCGCGGCGATGGCGGACAGCTGCGCCGCCAGCAGCTGGGGCTCGCGGCGCGCGGTGCGCAGTCCGCGCACACCCAGCGCCGGGTTGGGCTCGTCGGGAGCGGTGACGAACGGCAGCGGCTTGTCGGCTCCGGCGTCCAGCGTGCGTACGACGACACGGCGCCCGGCGAACGCTTCGAAGACCTTGCGGTAGGCGAGGGTCTGTTCCTCCGCCGTGGGCGCCTGGGCGCGGTCCAGGTAGAGGAACTCCGTACGGAAGAGCCCCACGCCCTCGCTGTCGGCCTCTGCGGCCGCCGGAAGTTCGGAGAGGGCGCCCAGGTTCACCAGCAGCTTCACGGCATGACCGTCCGCCGTACGGCCCGGCCCACTGACAAGTGCCGCGTTGCGCCGGCGGTGTTCCTCTCGCGCGGTCGCCTCGGCAACAGCGTCCGGCTCCGGGTCGGCCACCACTGTCCCGGCAGCGCCGTCCACCAGCACCAGCCGTCCGTCCGTGAGCACGGCGGCATCTGCGCAGCCGACAACGGCGGGCAGCCCGAGGATCTTCGCCAGGATGGCTGTGTGGCTGGTCGGCCCACCCTGCTCGGTGACGAGGGCGAGAACCTGCGCCGGGTCGAGGAGGGCGGTATCGGCAGGCGCGAGGTCGTCGGCGACCAGGACGTGAGGATGGCCGGGGTCGGGCAGGCCCGGCATGGGCAGCCCGAGGACTCGTGCCACCGCACGGTTGCGCAGGTCGTCAAGGTCGGCAGCCCGTTCGGCGAAATAGCCGCCGGCCGCCAGCAGCGAAGCCCGGAACCCCTGGAACGCGGCGTCCAGCGCATGCGCCGCGTCGCTGCCTTCGCAGACCAGCGACTCCACGCGGTCCGCGAGGGACGGGTCCGACGCCATCATCGCCTGCGCGGACAGGACCTCGGCCGCCTCACCGGCCACGGCCGCGGCGCGCCGCTCCAGGTCGGCCGCGACATCGGCCAGGGCGGCGCGGGCCGCGGCGGCCTCTGCGGGAGCGTCGGCCGACTCGACCCGGCGCGGTTCGGGCAGGGCGGGCGGGGGCGCCATGCGGGAGACCGGTCCACAGGCGGTGCCGCCGCCGACACGGATACCGCGCATCAGCACGGGCGTCACGCCGACCGCTCGCGTCACTGCTGCTCCTTGGCGTCGAGGTCGGAGCCGACGAGCGCGGCCAGTTCGTCGATCGCGGCGTCGGCCCCGTCGCCTTCCGCGGCCAGGACGAGAAGGTCACCGTGCTCGGCTCCGAGGGCGAGCACGGACAGCAGGCTGCGCGCGTCGACCGGAGGCTGTCCGTCGCGGGCCACGGTCACCTTGACCGGCTGTCGGGATGCGGCCTGGACGAAGAGGGACGCCGGGCGGGCGTGCAGTCCGGAGCGCGAACCGATGACGACTGTGCGCTGAGGCATGGGTGGCCCTCCTACAAGAGGTTGCGGGGACGGGGTGTCCGGTGAGGTGCGTCGGGTCAACGGGAGGGCACGGCGCTGTACCCGGGATGACCTGGTTTGTTGCCCGGCAGCCCCGAGGGACTCGTCCACTTCGGGGAGCTGCGGGAACGTTCGGCTCGGCAGGCGGCGACCGGGTGCCGCACGGAACGACGAAGCCGCCGTGCGGGCGCGCAGCACGGCTCCACCATCTGCCGACGCCACCAAGTGCATGTTGTTTTGGATCCGTTTCCATGACCGAACCTGTGGTTTTCATGGATGTTACGCACTCCCGCGCAGCGAAGTAAATAGATACGGGCATGAAGGTGCGTGGCAGCTCGATCGAAGCCAGACGACCGGACAGCAAGCAGACACATCCGGGCATCCCGCTGGAGCGTCCCCGACGAGTCGCGCACACAGGACCGCTTCCACGGACGTATCCCCGGCCCGAGAGAGGCGCGTCGACCCCGGAGACTGTCGCCCCCACCCCCATCACACGTCCAGCGGCTCCGCGCCCGGGCCCCCGCGGCTCGGGCGAACCGCCGGCTGCGGCCCGACACTGAACCCCGCCGGTCACGGGAGTTTTCGTGCCGGCAGGCGCGGCCGGCGACCCAGCCGGCCGAGCCGGGGCGTGTCATGACCTCAGTGATCAACCGAGCGGTGCCGTCGCCTGCCAGCGAGCCGAATCCGGGCAGCCCTCTGCCCGGACGGAGGTGCGCCCGCCTCCGGAGGTGAGACGGCTCCCGGCCGCACGGTCCCCTGCACGGGACGCAGCAGATCCCGAGGCACAAGGGGACGCAGCATGTTCGCCGTCTCCTCGGGGCGGGGGTCGGAGACCGCCAGGCGGCTGAAAGGCGCCCAGCGGCGCAGCTCGATGCACAGCACCGGCCCCTCGGTCCCGACCGCGACGAAGTCCTGCCCCGCGGGGTGGTGCCGGATACCGACGCACAGCCGCGCGGGCATCCAGGCGCCCGTGCCGCACTCCCCCCGCAGCGCCCGCCACCAGTCGGGCTCGATGTACACAAACCGCAGTGCCGAGACGGGGACCCGCACCTCCCGCCGACGTGCGGCAGCCTTCTCCCACCAGGACAGCCGGACGACGAGATCGCCGCTCTCCACCACCACCCGCGCCATCATGGCCTCCCTCGGCACGGATCCCGACGACTGCTTCCTCACGACGAGTGCCGCGCCGACGCATGGCGGAGCACGGTGGGCGTCCCGCGCCCCGGAGGTCGAGCCCCGACCGACGGGGGCGAGATCTACTCGGTGAGCGGCTGCACCCGGACAGGCCCCGCCCGCACGGTGGCGCCCCGCAGCGGGGACCGCGGCTGGGGACCGATGACCACCACCACCTGGTAGGCGTACGCCGCCGGTTCCTCCCGCTCGACGCGCAGCGGTCCTGCACGCGCAGGGCGAGGCGCCGTGGCGGTGCGCGCCGCGTCGTACGCCGCGCGCCGCTGTGGATCACGCAGGACGTCGTACGCCGCCAGCACAAGATCCAACTGCTCCCTGCTGCCCGGGGGATCACCTGGACGGGCATCAGGGTGGAGTGTCCGCACGAGGCTTCGGAACGCGGTCGTGATCTGCTCCGCCGACGCCGCGGGCGACACCCCCAGCACCGCATAGTGATTCTCGGGTCCCTGTGTCGGCACTGCCCTCACCTCCCACAGGAAAGGCCGCACATCCTCATCCGCTTATAGGTGGCTTGGCCTTCCCGAGCTCGGGATACACGAGCGGAAATCCCACGGTCCCTATCCGAGAATCCCGCTCTCGGTCTCATCCGAGGCCGGGCACTGGACTGGCGAAACCGGCGGGGACCCGGTGGTCATGTTCCACGTCCGTCCACGCCTCCGTGCTGTGCGGCCGCGGAATATACCGTGCCCAGTGCTTCAGGAAGGCATGGACTCGGTTGAGCGTTTCGCCGAGCTGTGTGCCCTCGCGGAAAGGCTCGCTACGCAGCAGCACTGGATCATCCCTCCTCATGTCGCATCGCCATCACGGTCCGCTCTTTTCGATGTCATTTATATAACCGGCGACATCGAAATCCACAAGGGCCGACTCGATCGGACGCGCGGTCGTGGCATTTCAAGGCGTGCGCAACGACGAGGGACCGCTGCGACTCGTGGAGCCGGTGCACTTTCGGTCGGTGCTGGTGAAGATCCATGCCGCTCCGGCCGGACACCGGCCGGAGCGGCATGGCGCCCCGCTTCTCGGCGCCACTGCGCACGTGCGGCCGGAGCGACTCGGACCACCCGACGGTCGCCCGGCGTCCGGCTGCCTTGCTCGGTCGTCAGCTCCGTTGGCCCATACGGCCCTCGCGGGCGAGCATGAGTATGGGCCTGGCGCACCTGTCTGCGACGGAGACCGCGGCGGACGCCTGGAACGGATCAGGGAGGCACCATGAATGCCGACACCACCTGGGGCGGAGTGACGCCCGACAGCCATCTCCATGCCGGCTCCGAGGGAGAGGTGACCGCAGAGGACGTGGTTCTCGCCTCGGGCCGTGAGATCACGCCAAAGAACCTGGAATGGGCGCAGCGCCGCCTTGCGGAGAAGGGCCGTGCCGCTCTCGACGAGCTGCTTCCCTGAACGCTTCACTTCGCCCCAGGGCAGGGGCGCCGGCTGCCCGTGTTCCGCGACAGGTGCACGGGCGGCCGGAGACAAGTACTCCTGCGTCGGGCATTTTCAGCCGGGGGCCTGTCCCGGCATTGCCTGGTCCGACGAGTGGTAGGCGAGTGCCTCGTGGACCGCGGGGTCGAAGGGCTGCCCTGGTGCGCCGACGGTTTGCAGGCGAGCGCTGCCAGCCACTCCTCGAGCACCACACAGCCGACAAGCTCCTGGTCATCCTCGACGGCGCACAGGTCCTGGCAGCCGCTCTGGGAACCGACGCCCCCGGAGACCACATGATTCAACTGGCCGAGCAACTCCTCACCACGAGGTTTCCACCACCATCCACTGAGCTGGCCGGACTGCCCAGGCACGTGAGCACGCCCGGACCTGGGTGAACGAGGGTGGCCAGCAGGACGGAGCCATCGTGGGCGTCCTCAGAGGCGACCTAGATCGCGCGGTCGTCGGAGGACCGCGGGGACAAATGCCATCAGATAGCTGTACGGCGACTGGCCGTAGGCGAGGCGAAACCGGCGGGAGCTGCCCGGCCGACATACTCGCGCCGCGGGCGAGCGCCTCGACGTCCAGCGGCTGCGCGTACTCCCGGTCGATCCGGTCCCGAACGCGACGCAGCCGCTCCAGGTCGCTCAGGTGCTGCGCGACGGCGAGTGCGCGCACCCATGAGGGGTGACACATGAAGGGGCTCCCTTTCATCGGTCTCCGTGGGCACCTGAGTTGTGTGCCGGGCGGCGTGTGCTCGCTGGTGCGAGCGCGAAGAAGGCCGGCACACGCGTACGGCCGATCCGAACAGGCCCGGCGATGCTGCGGGATCAGGAGTCCTCGGAGGCGGCTGCGATGATCCCAGGCGGTGACTACGGGAGTTGTGCCGTGCCACCCGGCTCACAGCGATGCGTTCTCCCACGCGAACCCGTCCGGGTCCGTGAAGGGCCCGGCATCGCTGCCGATCACGAGCCGGTGCGATCCGGTGCCCTCCGGAGGGACACCGGCGTCCTTGGCAAGGGCACGGCGGCCGTAGAGCGCCAGCTTGACGGGACTCGAAGGAGTGGCGAACTCGACGTACTTGCGGCCGAAGCTCTTCGCCACGGCGAGGCCGCGGTCGACATAGAACCGCTTGCTCGCGGCCACGTCCGCGACTCCCAACAGGAGCACGATCTCGTCGATCAGCCGGGTCGCCGGGCCGGTGTCCTTCCTCGCCGACGTGGCGATCTTCCAGATCGTCCCGTCCGGGGCCTGTACGACGCCGCCGTAGCCCCAGAACGACTTCGCGGCCGGCTTCAGCGGCGTGGCGCCGGCGTCGAGGGCGGCGTCGATGAGGCCGTTGACCGTGGCCGGCTGGGACACCGTGAGGGACAGCGTGAAACCGCGGAAGCCGGTTGTCGGTGACTCCGAGGCTCGCATGCGTATCGGCGATTCCACGCCGAAGGCGGCGGTGCAGAAGCGGTTGACGGCGGTGGGGTCGGCCACCTCAAGGGTGACGGATGCGAGGGAAGCCATGGCAATGAGGCTAGTTACGGCTCCGGGGCACGCGCTTCTCCATTCCTGACCGGTCTGGCAGCCCGTGGAAGCCCTTAAGTCGTGCACACGACGTCGCCCGCCCCGCGCGGGCGACGAGGCGGGCGGGAAGGCAACTCCCTGCACCGTAGGAGCTGCTTGGTCCCCAGAACCATCATGGCGCGCCGGGCCCGACCGCTCGGGCCGCAGCCCGGCACATAATGTATATTCCCGCCACAAATGTGTCCAAACGCTCAAGATGGACTGCGGCTGCAGGCCCAGGCAGAAGGGGTGAGAAGAGCTCGGACAGGGGAGGGTGAGAACCCTCCCGGCGCCGGCCTTCACGGCCACAACGGTTCGCGAAGGCCGACGTTGTGCCCGCCCGTTGGTTCAGTCGGGTACGGACGGCGGGACGGCGCGCAGGACGTCGAAGTCCGGCCCGGAAGTCTCCGGCCCGACGGGCGCCGGGCGCGCTGGTGGACGTGACCGGCGCGCTCCTCATCGTCGGCGCGGCGATGGACTGCTCGGGAGTGGTGATGTCCTCGCCGACCACGTCCATGCTCGGCTGTCCGCCGTGACACGGGAGCGTGTTGCTCAGGCGTTGGCGACGACCTCCGCCAACTCGGCGGCGGACTCGGAGGTCAGACGGTAGAAACCCTGAAGGCTGATCGAGCGTTCGAGACGCCCGTCCACCACGTATTTGAGACTGCGCGTCCGGCCTCGGCGATTACGCCATGCAAGCCTCGACAGAAGATCGCCGGGGATCGGCGTGTCGAAGCGTACGGGCGTCGCGTCCACGTGCACCGCCGCGGCACCGCAGCCGTCGGCGCCGAGCATCGACCAGTCGCCGTGCCCGGGAAAGGCCGGATCCTGCCACGTCGCGGGGCCGGCGCCGCAGCAGTCGTGCCGCTCCATGTCGATCACCCGCATCCGGCTCACCACGAACACGACGCACCGGTTGACATGCAGCGCGTACACCTCGTCCCCCGCACGGGCACCCGACCAGGCGGGCAGGGAGGAATGGACGCCGCTGAAGGCGACCGGCGGCCGCTCGCCCACGCGACCCGCCTTACGCAGGGCACGGCACGTGTCATGGGTCCACAGGACGGTGAAGGCATCAGACATGCGGTGAGCCTATGGACGAGGACTGACAGCCTTGCGTGGCGGGCGAGACTCCCGAAGACCACGTCGTCCACGCACTGACCGCCGAAGCCGGATCGGCCCCCGACCTGACCGCCTGGGTCCGCCCAACACAGCTCAGGGGAGGGGCAAGCACCCTATCGTTGCGGTCATGGATTTCCTGTCGCCGACGGACCCGGCCGTCTTCCACGCATCGCTCCGCGATCAGTTCGAGTCGTTCCTCGATGAGCATCGAGCCGCGCTGCACGACAGTTTGAACGGGCTGACCGAGAAGCAGGCGCGCCTGTCGCTGGTCACGTCCAAGACCACACTCCTGGGCCTGGTCAAGCACGCCACGTTCGTCGAGAAGGTCTGGTTCGACGAGGCGATCACGTGCCGGTCCCGCACCGAGATCGGCATTCCCGACTCGCCCGACGAGTCGTTCGATCTCGACGACGGAGACACGATCGCCTCCGTCCAGCGGGCCTACCAGCAGGCCTGCGCGGCGTCCCGTGAGGCCACGGCCGTGCTGACGCTGGACGACCTCGTACGGGGCAACCGCCGGGGTCCGTTGCCCCTGCGCTGGGTCTACCTCCACCTGCTGCGTGAACTGGCCCAGCACTGCGGCCACGCGGACATCCTCCGCGAGCAAGTCCTCAGCGGCAGCACACACCGCGGCTGAGGCGCTGCACGGGCGGCACTCCGGCACGGGATACAACGAGACGGCCCCGTGCCGCGCTCCCCTCGCGGGCGTCGTCCCGGCCGCAGGGTGACTGCCCGAACCACGATCCGACGAACAAGATCACACGTGCGGCAGGCCGGGCGCGCAGGACGGGCACAGGCCGCGGTAGGTGACCTCGGCCTCGGAGACCGTGAAGCCGAACCGTTCCTCGGCCGGGAGGTCGGCCAGCGGATCGCCGGTCGGGTGGACGTCCCGGATGGTGCCGCAACCGGAACAGACCAGGTGCTGGTGCGGGCGGTGGGCGTTGGGGTCGTAGCGCTTGGCGCGGCCGTCCGTGGAGACCTCGATGACCTCGCCGAGGGAGACCAGCTCGCCCAGGGTGTTGTAGACGGTCGCCCGGGAGATCTCCGGCAGCCGCTGTACCGCACGGGCGAGTACCTCGTCGGCCGTGAGATGGACGTGGTCACCCTCGAGCACCTCCGCCACGACACGCCGCTGGGAGGTCACCCGCCAGCCACGCCCTCGCAGTCGCTCCAGCAGGTCACTCATGTCGGTTCACCTGTTCAGGCTCGGTCGGACGGCCGAAGTTTACCGGGCGGATGTCCGGGTTCTGATCGAAAGCGGATGAGGCGACCGCTCCATTGCGTGCCAGGCCAGCATATAATTGTCCGTTTCCGCTTCTCCGGTCAGCGGGGTGATCATCATGATCAGAAATGCGTCGACCTTTCTCGCATGTCTCAGAGGCCGGGAGAGTCGTCGACCAATGGGCTGGGTCCCGAACGACTTTGGACTCTGAGTGCTTGTTACGCGGGGTTGCCCTGCGTGTTCTCTTAGTGGTGCGGTCTGCGGTGCGCGACCATACGGACGCCGACACAGGATCAATCATCGGCGTCGTGCGTGAGGAAAGGTTCTGCCGACCGCCGGCCCCGCGTCGACTGCCGCGGGTCCGGCAGCCGTTTCCCGTCGGCAGGCCCCATGGCGCACCACGAGCGCGGGTCGCAGTGCTCGCCACCGGCAGAGCAACCCACCTCAAGAGCAAGCAGCCAGCAGACGGAAACACCGAGACAGGAAGAAGGACGGACGTGTCCGGCAGCGAAAGCGAGAACCCGGTAATCCCCTCCCCCACCCCCACGCCGACTCGCCCCAGGACGAACCGGGACTGGTGGCCGAATCAGCTGGACCTTCAGGTTCTCCACCAGCACTCGCCCCTGTCCAATCCGATGGGCGAGGACTTCAACTACGCAGAAGAGTTCAGGACCCTCGACCTCGACGCGCTGAAGCAGGACGTCTTCGAGGTGATGACGACGTCGCAGGACTGGTGGCCTGCCGACTACGGGCACTACGGGCCGCTCTTCATCCGGATGAGCTGGCATGCCGCGGGAACGTACCGCATCGCCGATGGCCGGGGCGGTGGCGGCAGCGGCGCTCAGCGCTTCGCCCCCCTCAACAGTTGGCCGGACAACGCGAGCCTCGACAAGGCGCGCCGTTTGCTCTGGCCGGTCAAGCAGAAGTACGGCCGGAAGATCTCCTGGGCCGATCTTCTGGTCTTCGCCGGAAACTGCGCCATGGAATCGATGGGATTCAAGACGTTCGGGTTCGGCTTCGGGCGAGAGGACATCTGGGAACCCGAGGAGATCTTCTGGGGGCCCGAGGACACATGGCTCGGAGACGAGCGCTACAGCGGCGACAGGGAACTCACCGGTCCTTTCGGTGCTGTGCAGATGGGACTGATCTACGTCAATCCGGAGGGGCCCAACGGCAACCCGGATCCGATCGCTGCCGCCAGGGACATTCGCGAGACCTTCGGGCGTATGGCGATGAACGACGAGGAGACGGTCGCGCTCATCGTCGGCGGCCACACGTTCGGCAAGTGCCATGGTGCGGTCGATCCGCAGTACATCGGTCCGGAACCCGAGGCCTGCCCCATCGAGCAGCAGGGCATCGGCTGGCGGAACACGTACGGCACCGGCAAGGGCGCCGACGCGCTCACCAGCGGGCTCGAGGGCGCATGGACCACCGAGCCGACCAGATGGGACAACGGGTACCTGGACAACCTGTACAGGTACGACTGGGAGCTGACGACGAGCCCCGCAGGCGCGAAGCAGTGGACTCCCACGGATCCGTCGGCCCAGGGCACCGTGCCTGATGCTCATGATCCGTCGAAGAGGCACGCTCCCATGATGCTGACGACGGACCTCTCGCTGAAACTGGATCCGATCTACGGGCCGATCACGAAGAGCTTCCACGAGAACCCGGAGAAGCTCGCGGAAGCGTTCGCCAAGGCGTGGTACAAGCTGCTGCACCGCGACATGGGACCTGTCTCGCGTTACCTCGGCCCGTGGATTGCCGAGCCGCAGCTGTGGCAGGATCCCGTCCCCGACGTCGATCACGAGCTGGTCGCGGACGAGGACATCGCTGCCCTCAAGGACAGGATCCTCGCCTCGGGACTGTCCGTCCCCCAGCTGGTCACCACCGCCTGGGCGTCGGCGGCGAGCTTCCGCGGCACCGACAAGCGTGGCGGGGCCAACGGGGCACGGATTCGCCTCGCGCCGCAAAAGGACTGGGAGGTCAACGACCTGCCCGAGGTGGCCGAGGTGTTGCGGACACTCGAGCGGATCCAGCAGGACTTCAACGCCTCACAGACCGGCGGAACGAAGGTTTCCCTCGCCGACCTGATCGTCCTGGGGGGGTGCGCGGCCGTCGAGCAAGCCGCGAGGAACGCCGGGCACGACATCACGGTCCCGTTCGCTCCGGGGCGCACGGACGCCTCGCAGGAGCAGACCGACGTGGAGGCCTTCGCCGTGCTCGAGCCCAGGGCGGATGGGTTCCGCAACTACCTCCGGGCGGGAGAGAAGCTGTCGCCGGAGACTCTCCTCCTGGACCGCGCCAACCTGTTGACCCTGACCGCTCCCGAGATGACGGTTCTGATCGGCGGCATGCGGGCACTGAACACCGGCTTCCAGCGATCCCCGCACGGCGTCTTCACGCACCGGCCGGAGACATTGACCAACGACTTCTTCGTCAACCTGCTCGACATGGGCACGGAATGGAAGGCGTCGACCTCATCCGAGAACGTGTTCGAAGGTCGGGATCGCGCCACAGGCGAGGTCAAGTGGACCGCCACCGCAGTCGACCTCGTCTTCGGATCGAACTCCCAGCTCCGAGCCGTCTCGGAGGTCTACGCGTGCCGGGACGCGGGAGAGAAGCTCGTGCGTGACTTCGTGGCAGCGTGGGACAAGGTCATGAACCTCGACCGGTTCGACCTCGCCTGAGCCCGATGTCCCGGTCGGCCGCTCATCGGCCGACCGGGACGTCCTCGGGACCCGGTCGGGGCGGTGACGGGCACCTTCCCGCGCCCACGACCGTCCATCCGTGCGGGGCACGGAGCGTAAGGGTCCCGGACCTGCGTGAGGAAGTCGGAGTCATGCCTGCAGAACGATGCAGTAGGTGAACAGGCACAGCACCGCGACGCACAGAAGCGCCGCGAGGCTGCCGCACAGCACCCGTTGCTTGAGGCACTCGTATCGTTCCGTGTACTCCTGGCGCAGTTCGCCGGCCCGTGTCACCAGGGCTGCCAGAACGCGGCGGGACAGTGCGATCCGGTTCTCGGTGTAGAGGCGGACGACTTCCTCGCGCTGGCCGGTGGTGAGCCACGGCATCCGGTCGGCGAACACCTCCGCCTCGACGCGGGCTTCGTGCAGATGGCTCTGCGCCAGCAAATAGCCCTCGAGCTCCGCGATCCCAGCGGCCGCCTCCTTGTCCGGGTTCTGCGCAGGCCGGCTCACTTGTCTCCCTTGTTTCCACCGAGCGGCGGAGCGGCTCCTCGCCCGGGTTCGACGACGTCCCGGCGGCCTGCGCTCTCCAGGTGATCCACCTGCGAGATTCCAGGATGGTGCAGGTCGAAGGCGGGAGATTCGCTGCGGATGCGCGGCAGCGTGAGGAAGTTGTGCCGCGGCGGCGGGCAGGACGTGGCCCACTCCAGCGAACGGCCGAAGCCCCACGGGTCGTCCACCAGGATCTGCTTGCCGTACTTCGCCGTCTTCCAGACGTTGTACATGAAGGGCAGCATCGACAGGCCGAGCAGGAACGAACTGATCGTCGACACGGTGTTCAGCGCGGTGAAGCCGTCCGAGGACAGGTAGTCCGGATAGCGGCGCGGCATCCCTTCGGCTCCCAGCCAGTGCTGCACCAGGAACGTACCGTGGAAGCCGATGAACAGCGTCCAGAACGTGATCTTGCCGAGCCGCTCGTCCAGCATCTTGCCCGTGAACTTCGGCCACCAGAAGTGGAATCCGGCGAACATCGCGAAGACCACGGTGCCGAAGACGACGTAGTGGAAGTGCGCGACGACGAAGTACGAGTCGGAGACGTGGAAGTCCATCGGCGGGGAAGCCAGAATGATCCCGGTCAGACCACCGAAAAGGAACGTGACCAGGAAGCCGATCGCCCAGAGCATCGGTGTCTCGAACGACAGCGCCCCTCTCCACATCGTGCCGATCCAGTTGAAGAACTTCACACCGGTCGGGACCGCGATCAGGAACGTCATGAAGGCGAAGAACGGCAACAGCACGCCGCCTGTGACGTACATGTGGTGCGCCCACACCGTCACGGACAGACCGGCGATCGCGATGGTCGCGCCCACCAGACCGATGTAACCGAAGATCGGCTTGCGGGAGAAGACCGGGATGATCTCCGTGACGATGCCGAAGAACGGCAGGGCGATGATGTACACCTCGGGGTGGCCGAAGAACCAGAAGAGGTGCTGCCACAGCAGGGCTCCGCCGTTGTCGGCGTCGAAGACATGGGCGCCGAATTTGCGGTCCGCCTCCAGGGCGAACAGCGCGGCCGCCAGGACCGGGAAGGCGAGCAGGACCAGCACACCGGTCAGCAGCACGTTCCAGGTGAAGAT
>NZ_JBSFUR010000067.1:0-24023 GCF_053591895.1 Streptomyces sp. NPDC002867
TGGAACAACTCCCACAACTCATCCGGCACAAGCCGCTCAACGATCCCCACCACGACCGACAGCCTACCGAGCCAACCAAATGAGATGACTTCTTAGAAGTCGTGCGGCAGGTAACACCACTGGACCCCGGTGCAGTGCACCTACAAGATCACGTCCATGATGTCGGGCAGGTCATGCTCGGGCGGCCGACAGAAGTCCAGGGCTCTGCCGCGGCGCTCGAAGCGCCAGGCCGAGAGCACCGGCTCGATCAACTCCCAGCGCGCATCGGACAGATCACTTGGCTAAGGGCGTCGCGTCGGCATGCTTCCGGCGTATCGCTCCAGACCGAGTGCGCCCAGGCGCGCAGCGACGACGATGGAAGCACACAGACGACCCCGACGCCCGGCGTTCCGGGATGAGACAGGAACAAGCCTCATCTCGCCCCGTCTGTCACACCACTCGACCCACAGGTCTCCAAGCACACCTGCTACCTCACGATCACCACGACTTCACGCTCCGAGAATCGGTCTATTTCAAGGCAATATAGATGGAAACGACCTCTCAGTTGGCCGGTACGAGCGCGCCGGCTGCGCCGTCGTCATCATCCGGCCGGTCCGCCTCGGTCTTCCAGATCAGTCCGTCCACCTGCTTCGCCACGTCGGCGCGCACAGCGTCGACCATGTGCTGATAGCGGGCGGCCATGGCGGTGGTCGACCACCCCATGAGGCCCATGACGGCCCGCTCGGGGACTCCGAGGATCAGCAGAACCGTCGCGGCCGTGTGGCGGGCGTCGTGCAGACGCCCGTCCCGGACATTCGCCTCTGCCAGTAGGGCCTTCCACTCGGCCCAGTCCCGGCGGTGGGACGGGCTACGGCCGTGCTCGTCTGGGAACACCAAGCCGTTCTCCTCCCAGCGCTTCCCGGCCGCCTCCCGCTCCGTTTCCTGCGCCTTGAGGTGCATCCGGAGTAGGTCAACGAGTTGTTCGGGAAGGCCGACCGCGCGACGGCCGGCGCGCGACTTGGTGGTGGACAACTCTGGGTTGGTTCGTCGCCTCTGCGGGCAGTACCCGGCGGCCTTGCGGCCACAGGGCTCCGAGCACCCGTGGGCGTACTGCGGTCGGTGTCGACTGCGCCGGACCACAAGGAACCCACCACCAAGGTCCACGTCGTCCCACCTCAGACCAAGCACTTCCCCTTGGCGTAGCCCGAGGGCGAGGGCGACGGCCCAGCGAGCGGAGTTGCGGTGCTGGTCAGCCGCCTTGAGCAACCGCTGTACCTCTTGGACGCTGTAGGGCTCCACCTCGTACTCCCCCGCCTTTGGCGCCTTGGCCAACTGAACGGGGTTCTTACCGAGATGCCCGCGCCGCACGGCCTCATTGAGGGCGGTTCGCAAAGTTCGATGCACCTGGTGAGCGGTCGCGGGCTTGCTGCCGTTGGCCTGCATCTTGGCGTAGAACGCCTCGATGTGCTCGGGCTTGAGCCTGTCGAGACGGTGAGCCCCCAAACCGGGGATCAGGTGCTTCCGTACGGCGACGCCGTACCCGACCATCGTGTTGTCGTTGACGGCGAGGGGCGCGACGTTCTCAATCCAGTGCGTCAGCCAGGCCTTGACCGTCCACGCCTTGCCGGGCTTCCTCACGGTCTTGGCGTCGCGCTGCTTCTCCAACTCACGTACGGCGGCCGCCACTTCGGCACGGCTCTTGCGTTCAACGTGACGGCGGTCCGGTGTGCCATCGTCACGGATGCCGACAGTCACACGACCGTGCCACTTGCCGTCTTTACCTAGATAGATGGAACTGCGGCCATTGGGCTGCCGGGTGCGCTTCTTGTCTTCCGCCACGGGCGGGCTCCTTGAAGTTGAGGCGGTTGAAGACGACCGGAGCGCTGCCCCAAGGTGGGGCAGCGCTCCGGTGAGGGGCGAGTCAGGCCGATCGCTTCTCAGCGCGACGGCGGGCGAGGTAGGCGGCCGGAGCGTCGGCGGGGACGCGTCGGAGGCCGCCGATCATCAGGGACTCCAGCTCACCGGTGCGGATGAGGGCGAAGCAGGTGGTCCGACCGATCCGGAGGCAGCGGGCGGCCTCTTCAACAGTCAAGAGAACGGGGGTCAGGTCACTGGCCGCAGCGAGTGGAGCGACGTCCACGCTGGCGATGCTCATATGGGGTCTCCTCTGGGGCAGCCCTTGGGGGGTCCCTCTGAGGGCCGCTACTTCCGCTACCGCCGCTACCGAGCAGGTCAGAGGCTTGTTCGGGGTAGCGGGAAGGGGTAGCGGTAGCGGCGGGGTAGCGGCTCGCGGTGGTGCTTGCCGCTACCCCGTTTCGGCTGGTCAGCCTGCGTTTTCAATGCCGGGTAGCGGAGGTAGCGGACTTTCCGGAGGTGGGGGGCAGTAGCGGGCCCACGCGTCCCAGAGATCGGCGGCGTAGTAGCCCTTGAGGACGCTCCCGGCAGACTTGATGTTGCGGGAGGCGATGGGCTCGTTGTCGGCCGTCATGTACTCCGCAAGCATCCGCGACAGGCGCCGGTTGTCGAGCGGCTTGCCGTTGAGGTCGGCCCACGGTGCGTCGTCCAGGGCGTTGAGCCGGTCCAGGATGGCGACAGTGGGCAGGCGGTCGATGCCGACCATGACATGGTCGCGCAGGTCGGTCAGCAGCCGAACCCCCAGGCTGCCCTTGTCGTTGGCCTTGGACGCGGTCACGAGCGTCACGCATGCCACACGTGCCCGGTCGGGCCAGTCCCCGCCGACCGCGTCGGCGATGGCGAGCAGGGGTTCCCACACGTCCGCCGGCCGGTCGGTCACCCCGTCCGGCATGTCCGGCCACGACCCCATGACAAACCCTCGTGCCTGCTCTGCCCACGCAGCAAGCCGATCACGGAGCTTGTGCCCCTCCGCCTCGTGGATGCGGGCCCGGAAGGGCTCCACCTTCTCGTTCCTCGCCCGGCGCCGCATACGGATGATGACGGAGCGGCTCAGGATCGTGTCCGGCAGCGAGCCGAGACCGGCGACCGCAACCGCGCAGTACGAGGGGAAGGCTTGCACGGTCTGCTGACCGCCGTCTCCGATGCACCGATAGGTGACCCCGGTGCGGCGATGTCCGGCGTTGAGGAATCCACGCAGTTCCTCGTTGTCCCCCGCCTTGGGGCCGAAGACGGTGTCGATCTCATCGAACAGGATCGTCGGCTTGCCATTGCCTCCCGAGACGGACCGGAACAGAGCTGCGGCCGACGCGTTGACGGCGGTCATGGGCTGCGGCACAAGGGTTTCCACGATCTCCAGCGCCCGGGTCTTGCCCGACCCCGGCTCCGGGGACAGGAAGGCGATGCGGGGTGTGGAGTCGAAGCAGTCGAGCAGGTGGGCGTGCGCGTCCCACAGGGCGACCGCCACGTACGCGGCCTCGGTGGGGAAGACGTTGAAGCGCCGGTGGAAGGCTTCCACCTTGTCGAGCAGTGCGGCGCCGTCGATGGGGTCGGTCATGCGGCGGCCCTTTCTTCCTCGGGGTTGCGCAGGGGGCATGCGTCTCGGTGGGCGGTGTGGTCGTCGATCAGGGCGAGCACCCGGGGCTTGCCGATGGCCGAGCGGTCGCGTCCGCACGCGCACCTTGAGGTGGCGGTGGGCACGGCTCCGCGCGGGGCGACGATGTGCAGCCACGCGATGGGCCAGCGTCCGTTGCTCGGGTGCGGGTCCGAACGAAGAGCAGTTCGGACGCCCTTGCGGGCGGCGCCTTTCGGCTCGCCCACGGCCGCCGCGTCCACAGGCTGGAGAGCGGCGTGTGGCCTGCTCGGGGTGTGGGTGGGGCAATCCAGGGCGGGGGGAGTCGGCGCCGTCATGCTGCCTCCCGTGGCGTGGCGTGGGCGATGACCCAGTCCAGGGCGCTGCGGATGGTGGTGCGGCACTCGGCCGACGGCAGTCCCGTAGCCTCCCCCGCCCCCTGGATTGCCTCCTCCACCACTTGCCGAGGGATGTCGCCCCACGCCACGAACCGCGCCACCTTGCAGGCGCTTCGGTGCAGGGTGTTGTTCCGCCCGTTGGGCCCGCCCTCGATCGCGGAGGCGATGACGGCGCACTCGCGTTCCAGGGCGGTCCTGGCGGCGCGGGTGCCGTCGTGGACCCGCACGGGCGCCGGGGCGGGCTTGTGCGGGTCGGTGATCAATGCCGCGAGCCACGACGGTAGTTCGGCAACGGGCGCGTCGTGGACGACCTCGTACGTGCCGTCGGGGGTGGTGCTGCCGGGGGCGACGACGTAGCCACCCCAGGCGCGGGTGTCGATGTGCGGCCCGAGCCGGTTCGCGCTGCACTTCAGCCGCACCCCTGTGGGGGCGGTGAAGTACAGGTGTTCACCGCGCGCGGTCCGCACCCGGTAGGTGTCCGGGAGCACCTGCCCGGCGCGCTCGCAGAGCGCCTGCAAGGAAGCGGCGCCGTCAGGCGCTCCTTCTGGCTCTTCTGCCTTGACCGGGTCCAGGTCGATGACGAGCAGCCCGGCCGGGCCGGTCGCGATCCCGACGTTGTAGGGCCGGTGCTCCCACGCGGCGCGGATCAGCTCTGGGTCGGTGGTCGCCCGCTCCTCCGGGGTGCGGTGCCCACCGGCGCACCGCCCGGTGCCGGGACAGGCGCGTTCGGCATGTCCCGCTGGGCGCTTGCTGCCAGGGTGGAGCGGGATGACCGGCCAGCCGCGTTCGGCTGCCTTGAGGGCGGACGCGCGCAGGTCCGGCAGTAACGGCCGCTGGCCGTCTCGCCGGATGACGGTCGGCTGGGTCATGCTGGGAGACCTCCACAGGTCGTTGATGGCTGGTGGACAGGCGGCGGCCCCGGTTCTTGGTCGGATGGGGGCCGCCGTCGTCTTTAGGTGGTGGGTCAGGCGGCTGCAGACTCGTCGCCGCTTGTGGTGGTCAGTCGGCCGTCAATGCCGCGGACGACCGTGCCGCCGGTGGTGAGGGTTTTGACGGCCTTAGACACGGCGCCCTTGGACAGGCCCGTGATCGTGACCAGGTCCTTCTGGGCGACCGGCTCGTCGGCGGTCTCGATGGCCTTCAGGACGCGGGCGACGGCGCCGTCCGTGGCCGGTGCCGTGTCGGTCGCGGTGTCCTTGACGAGGGTGAGCGTCGGGGCGCCCGCGGCTTCCACCGTGGGAGTCACCGTGCGGGACCAGGGAGTGCGGTCGGGCAGGGCGATGACGACCATCTTGTCCATGTAGCGGACCTTGACGGGGTCGGGCTTACGCTTGCCGTCCCGGACCAGCGCCACACCCGGCACGGGGAGTTCGTCGGCGTTCCAGCCCTTGGCCTGAGCGTCCTCACCGAGCACCACGCGCGCTTCGGCCGGCGTGCGGACCGCGAGGCAGATGGAGACGCCGATCTGCGGGGCGATCTGCTTGGGGATACCGTCGCCGATGGTGGGCTTCTGGGTCATCCACCACAGGTCGATGCACGCCGCGCGGCCCATCCGTGCCAGGGACTCAAGGCCCGGCAGCGCGGAGCGGTTGACGGTGCGGGTCTTGCCGTCGCCGGTCTCGGTCTCGCACGGGACCTTGTCGGCGGCCGTCATGACCTCGGCACCCTCGTCGACGACGACCGTGATGCGCGGCCGGTCGGGGGTGGGCGTCCAGGTGTCCTGGCCCTTGGGCAGGATGCTGAGCCGGTCCAGCATCTCCGTCTCCAACTCGTCGACCACGTCAACGACTTCGCGCGGGGTGGAGGCGACGCGGGCCCGGTGGTCCCACAGGCGGCCTTCCACGCGCTTGAGGTCGATGATGACGAGCGCGTTCGTGGCGCCCTCGGACGCGTCGTACAGCAGCGGCCGGGAGGCCACCGACTTACCGGCGCCGGACCGACCGGCAATCAGCAGCCGCTCCCCGAGCGGCACGGAGACCTGGTCGCCGGTGACGGTGTCCACCCCGAGCGAGCGCCGCTCCGGGCTCCACTTGAGGTCGTCGCCGTCGGCCGCGCTGCGGGTGCGCAAGGTGAGTTCGGCCCAGCCGCCCTGCTTGCCCGCCTTGATCTGCATGCGCAGGCTCGTGCGGGCTCCGAGCAGGGCGCGGATGTGGTCCTCGGCTGCGCGGAGCTTGGTCGCCGTCCAGGTGCCGTCGAGGCGGACGGCGCACACGATGCCCGCCTCGGTCAGCTTCGGCCGACCGGTCAGCGTGCCCGCGAGGCCGCGCTGTTCGGCGTGGTCCTTCCAGTGCTGCGGCTGCAACCGCTTCAGAAGCGCCGACTCCTCGACAGTGGGCGTGAGACCAGTGGTGTCGCGCTCGCGCACGGCCACCCACACGAACAGCGCGGTGATGGCGGCGACGACGGCGACGGCCGACCACACCCACACGCGGGCAGGGACCTGCGGCAGGTAGAGGTATCCGGCGACACCGAGCGCAGCACCGGTCTTGGTGGCGAACAGCCACATGGGGTCGGGCACGCGCCGCTTGGCGGTGCGCAACTCCCGCTCCGCGCGGTGGCGCAGGGAGGTGACGCCCTCCGGGTCGACGGCTCGGGCCCGCGCCAGGGCGGCGCGGGCGTCGGCCACGAGCGGCTTGCGCTGGGCACGCAGAGCGGTGCGGCGGTCGGCTTCCTTGCGCCACACGTCGGCACTCCAGCGTGCGGCGGTGGCGGCGTACTGGCGGTGGGTGCGCCAGACTTGTCCTTGACTCACGGGTGTCCTCATTTCCGGGATGAGTGGGTCGGTGGTGACGGGTCATGCGACGGCCCGTCACCACACGCATGTGTTACGCGGAGTGAGCGTGTTTCCGGTTTCCTGGTTTCCGAGGCGGCCCCTACGCGTGCGCGCGCGAGGGCGGAAACTTCCGTCACCCTGCGTCGCTACGGGGCTTCTGGTGGCCGAACGGGCTTCCGGGGGTCAAACCCCACCTGGAAGGGGTCTCGGCCGCTCTGCGGGCCGCCTATGGCCTTGAGGTGTTTCAGCGGCCCTTCCGGCCGGTGGTGGCCGGGCGGGGACAGGCAGCCGTCAGCGGCGGCGGCGGGCCTTGGCGATGTTCTTCGCGGCGTTCTTGCCGTCCTCGCCGCCTACGCTCTTAACGACAGTGACGACGCCCCAGGCGCATACGGCAGCGATGAGGGCGAGCAGCGCGAGGTTCGCGGCCATGGCGGTGAGCACGCCGACGAGGAGCGGGCCGAAGTAGACCCCGGCCGCGACGGTCCCGGCGCCGACGCCGGAGCCGAGCGCGATGCGCTGCACCGTGCGGTCCGGCGGCGCGTGGTGCACGTGCTGGTGGACGACCTGCGGGCCGCTGTACTGCTGCGGCACCGGCAGGTTCTCGGCGGCGACATAGGTGTAGGTGCCGTCCGGGAGCTGCACCACACGGGCAGGCTCAGGCAGCGATTCCATCGGTGGTCCCTTCGGGGAAGGTGCAGGGCACGCAGGTGCCGAGCGACGAGGGAATGACGTATCCGGCATCACGACCGCAGCCGGGACACAGGCGGCGCGCGGCGTTGGCCTTGGCGAGCGCCGCCCACCGAGCCGGGGTCATGGGCCGCACGGGCTTGGCCCGGTCGATCCGGTAGAGGTAGGCGACCAGCGGCGGGCGGCGGCGCCGGGCCGCTCCACTTGAGCTGCCACCTCCTGACCACCCGGACGGAGTCCGAGGGCGCGGAGCTGTCGGCGGGTGGCGTAGCCGTCCGGTGCGAGTCGCCACCGGTAGACGGGCAGCGTGGCCATCAGGCGACCTGCAGGTCGCGTTCGGCGCGCAGGGTGTCGCGCAGGGTGCGGGCGTTCGCCGGCGAGGTGCGGACCTCACGGCGGATGCCCTCGGCGGTCAGCTTGGCGTCCGGCCAATCGGCCGTGGCCTTTCGCGCCTCGTCCAGCAGCTCATCCGGGCTGCGCTTCGGGCGCGGGGTGCGGGCAACCTCGGGCACACGGCCCGTGGCCCGACGCGGGCGGGTCGACTCGGCAGCCACCGCGCGCCGCTCGATCGGCGTCACGGTCGGCCGCTCGATCGCCGTGACCGGCTTGGCCGGTACGGTCGACTTGAGGAAGCCGACGGCCACCGGCCGGGGCAGCGGCTTCACGTTCGGCGTGATCGGTGCCGGGGTCGATACCACGAGGTCAGAACTAGACTGATTTCTCTCGTTATTGGTCGATTCCTCCGCATTCGCGGTCGGGGAAGCGATCGGGGCGGGGCGGTGGTGCAGCACCTTCGCCACGAGGTCGGACCCGAAGTAGATCGACCCGACCGGCAGCGACGTGGCGAGCAGCACGAGCACCCAGTTCGCCGGGTCCCAGTCGGCCAGTCGACCCCAGTCGACCGACCGGCCGTGCAGCTCCGGAACCAGACCGTGCACGTAGTTCAGGACGAGCGAGGCGATCGTGTAGGCGGCCAGCACCCGCAGCGCGAACGCCCGGTCCCGCCCGGCGAGCACGAGCGTCGCGATCAAGGCCAGGGCCATGAGACCGTCGACGACGAACGGGTACAGCGTCGCGGCCGTGTCGTCCGCGCCGATGGCGCCCGCGATGTCGCGCAGAGCGTTCCAGGACACCCGGAAGGCCATCGCGACCACGACGACCAGCGCGAGCACGAGCGTGGCGCGGCCCTTGCGGTGCAGGTTCATGCGACACCGCCCGTCTGACCGGACAGGCCGTTGACGTGGTCGCGGTGCGCGGCGAGCACGCGTCGGCGGGCCCGGCGAATGCGCCGCTCGTCCAGCTCGCACGGCGTGCGGTCGATGACGATGATCTGCGCGTCCAGCAACTCCACCTCCGCGCGGATGACGGGCATCTCCGCGTCGATGCCGTCCAGCTCCGCGTCCGTGGGCTCCATCCACGACTCGAACGCGGTAACAGCGTCCTGAACAGTGACGATGTGGTTCATGGGTCGTGTTCTCCCTAGCAGGTGGAACGGCCCGAACAGCGGCCCCGGTGTTCCAGCACCGGGGCCGCGCGCCGTAGAAGTCGGGACATCCGGCTCCCCTCAGCGCCGCTCGTACGAGACGAGCGGCGGAGGCAACCGGCCGCCGCAGAGTACGGCG
Source organism: Streptomyces sp. NPDC002867 (assembly GCF_053591895.1). Classification (NCBI taxonomy): domain Bacteria; kingdom Bacillati; phylum Actinomycetota; class Actinomycetes; order Kitasatosporales; family Streptomycetaceae; genus Streptomyces; species Streptomyces sp. NPDC002867. The sequence continues at coordinate 8,944 of NZ_JBSFUR010000067.1, forward strand.
GAAGCGTTGAGATGGCGCTGTACCGCGCACGGGACAGAACCCGCACGCGCCCGCCCTCTTGCTCGCAGAGGTGGGGCGGGCTCCCTCGGCACGCTGTTGAGTTCTCAAGCCACAAGCGCTCACGTCGTACTCACCCCGCGGGGCTTTCCTTCGGGCACATCCCTAAGGTTCCCTAGGGTTCCCTGCGGTGTCAAGCGGTAAGCTAGGGAACCTGAGGGAACCGAAGCGAGGGAGCTGGCGAAATGGCTGGTCAGGTCGACAATCGAGCGCCGTACGCGAGGATTGCCGCCCACTACACGGAGCTGATCACGTCCGGCCAGCTACAGCCGGGATCACTTCTGCCGAGCATCAAGAACCTCTCGGAGGAGTGGGGCGTGAGCACCGCAACGGCTGAGAAGGCATTGCGCAAGCTCCGCAACGAGGGCCTGGTCAGGGGCATCCACGGGATCGGTACGGAGGTCCTGGACCGACCCGCACCGATGTCCTCGGGATCTCAGCGTCAGGATCGTGGCCGCCGTACCGGATCAAGTTGGGGGTCAGGCGAAAGGTCCGACTCCCACCAGGCCGCCGTAGTTCCTGCGCCCGCAGACGTGGCCCAAGCTCTGGGCATTGAACCTCGCTCGGACGTGATCCGTCGGCGCCGGGTGTACAGGGACCGGCACGGCATCGTTGCGCACAGTACGTCTTGGATCCCGGCTCGGTACGGGAAGCTGATCCCCCAGTTGGCGGAGAGCGAGCGGTTGACCGGGGGAACCTCGCTCCAGCTCATCGCCGAAGCGACCGGCCTTCCCATCAGCCATCGGATCGACACCGCCTCAGCGCGCCTGTTGACAGCGGAGGACGCAGAACTTCTGGAGCTGGACCCGGAGAACCCTCCGGCGGAACCCGTGGTCGTGATGACAGCGAAGTTCATCGACAGCGAGGGCAACGTCGTGGAGTACGGTGTCGACCTCGGAGGCCCTGGTCGCACATGGCGGACGGAATCGGAGGTTTCCCAGTGACGACTGTGGACGACACGCTCATGAGCGTGCTTGAAGAGCGCATGGGCGCCCTGCTGGCCGCTCGCCGTACCGGCCCGCTCACCCCCGAAGCCGAAGCGGAGATGCGTGCCATCTCCCGGACCCTGACAAGACCGATGCCCCCACACTCGCCGTTCTGCGTCCTCATGGCAGGACTTCCCGGCTCCGGCAAGACCACTCTTTCCCGGGCCCTCACCGCTCGCGGATTCGTGCGCCTGTGCCCGGATGAGGAGATGTATCGCCGTCACGGCGTGTACGGGGTGGACTTCCCACGGGGCACGTTCCCCGCCCTTGAGCGTCCGGTTCTTGAGGATGCGGCGGTTGAACTACGGGATCAACTCCAAGCGGGGCACGACGTCGTGGTCGACCATGGGTTCTGGACCCCGGACGACCGAACCCGATGGGGAGCCATTGCCACCGACGCCGGCGCCACTCCGCTGCTCGTCTATCTCGCAGCGAGCCATGACGAACTCTGGGCAAGGATCAGCAAGCGCAACGAGGCCCACGCACACGATCCCAACTCGATCTACTTCTCCGAAAGCGACCTTCAGCGGTACCGCACCCGCTTCGTGCCTCCCGGCGCAGACGAACCGCACGTCATGTATGACGGCGACGCTGCGGCCGTGATCGCCGCTCTGGAAGCTCGCCCGTGACGCTCGAAGGGCAGACACGCAGGTCAGCCGGACGGCCCTCCGTCTCAGTTTCCGTCTCATTCACCCCCGTCCGGAGCCGTTCACGGCGGTTCAGGCTCCGGAGGGGCCGACGCGAATGAACGAGGTTGAACGACCCCGGATCAAGCCCTGACCAGCCGATACAAACCTGCAAAGCGAGTTACGCCGGTTCGATTCCGGTCACGGCCTCTGTACGCACGGATGGGCGGTGGCCGCTCCCCGAGAGGGGGCGGCCACCGTCGTGCGTACGGGCTGCTCGGCCTTGCCGCGCGCCGCGGTGCGGCCCCGGTGCGGCTGCCGTACGCACCACCTCCCACCGTTACGAGTTGGGCGCCGCCACCGCCGCCTGTGGCCGGATCGGGAGCCTGTTGACCGGGCGGCCCGTCGCCGCGCGGACCGCTGAGGCCACTGCCGCCGGGGACGTGACCACCGGGACCGCGCTCGCCGCCTTCGCGCCGAAGGGGGCCACGACGTCCCGTTCCTCGATCAGTTTCACGATGCGAATGTCCGGCGCGTCCAGTGATGTCGGGAGTGCGTAGCCCGTCAGGTCCGGGTGGCGGATCAGGCCGCGGGCCGTGCGGAGGTTCTCCGTGAGGGCCGCGCCGATGCCCTGGGTGACGCCCGCCTCGATGCGGGTCGCCAGCTGGGCCGGGTTCAGGACGCGGCCCACGTCCTGGGCCACGGCCATCTCGACCACACGGATCGAGCCGAGTTCGATGTCGACGTCGACCACCGCGCGGATCGCGCAGAACGCCAGGCCCACGAACGCGTCGCCCTGTCCCGACTCGTCCAGCGGCTCCGTCGGGTGGGGGCGGCACTGGGCCGTCGCCCACAGTTCCTTGCCGTCCATCGCCTCCGTGACCGTCGTCGAGAGCACGCCGTCGTACGACGTGATCTTGCCGTCGGTGATCTGGAGCAGCTCCGTGGACATGCCAAACTTGTGCGCCAGCGGCTGCAAGAGCTGAGTGCGGACCATCTTGGCCGCGCGTTCGACCGCGCCGCCGGAGACCCAGGTGTGGCGGCCGTGCGCCGCCGGGCCCGCCGGGGGCTGGTCGGTGTCGACCGCCGCCACGTGGACCTCTTCGATGCCCAGCGTCTCCTGAACGATCTGGCGCGCCAGGGTCGAGAACCCCGAACCGGTCTCCACCGCCGCGCAGATGACCGTCGCGACGCCGTCGTGGACCTTGACCGTCGCCGTGGAGACCTCGTCCGTGCCCTCCGCGCCGAGCATGTGCACCATGCCGAGCGCGTAGCCCACGCCGCGGCGCACCGCGCCCGGTTCGCCGGCGCCCTCGGGACCGCCCGGGAGGAGCCAGTCGGTCTCGGGGGTGTCCTTGGGGAGGGAGGGCAGCGGGTGGTCCCGTACGGCCTGGAGCAGTTCGGCGACCGGCGCCGGGCAGGTGACCGTCTGGCCGGTGGGGAGGATGTCGCCGGTGGCGAGCACGTTGCGCAGGCGGATCTCGGTCTGGTCCAGGCCGAGTTTGGCCGCGAGTTTGTCCATCTGCGCCTCGTACGCCGCGCAGACCTGCATGGCCCCCTCGCCGCGCACGTGGCCCGACGGCGGGTTGTTGGTGCGCACCGCCCAGCCCTCGATGAAGGCGTGCGGGACGACGTAGGGGCCGCAGGCGAACGCGACGGCGGCGGCCAGTGATTCGGAGGACGCGTCGGCGTAGGCGCCCGCGTCGAGCAGCAGTTGCGCCTCGACCTTCACCAAGTGGCCCTCGGCGTCCGCGTGGTGACGGTAGCGCAGCAGCGTCGGATGGCGGTGGGCGTGGCCGAGGAAGGACTCCTCGCGGGTGGCGGTGAGCTTGACCGGGCAGCCGGTCCGCAGGGCCAGCAGGCCGAGCGGGAGCTGGAAGCCGGGGTCCTCGCGGTCGCCCGTCGCGCCGGGTACGCCGGTGACGACGATCTTGACCCGTTCCTGCTCCAGGCCGAAGCAGGCGGCGGCGAGGGCGCGGTCGGCGTGCGGGTCGGTCGAGGCCGTGTACAGCTCGATGCCGCCGTCTGGCCGCGGTACGGCCAGGCCCGCCTCCGCGCCGATCGGCGCCGGGTCCTGGCGGCCGATGCGGTACAGGCCCTCGACGACGACCTCGCCGGTCACGTCCGGATCGCCGTAGCGCAGCGGGATGTGCCGGATCAGATTGCCGTCGGGGTGCAGCGGTCCGGCGGCGAACGCCTTCTCCGGGTCGGTCACCGGGTCGAGGAGCTCGTACTCGACGGCGATCGCCGCCGCGGCGAGCCGCGCGGTGTCCGGGTGGTCGGCGGCCACCGCGGCGATCGCCTCGCCGTGGTGGCGGACGATCTCGGACGCGAACACCGGCCGGTCGGCGATCCGCCTGCCGTACGACGCGTCGCCCGGGATGTCCTCGTGGGTGATCACCGCGTGTACGCCGGGCATGTCACGGGCGGCAGACGTGTCGATGGAGACGATGCGGGCGTGCGGGTGCGGCGAGCGCAGCAGCGCTCCCCACAGCAGGCCCTCGGCCCACAGGTCGGAGGCGTACGGGAACGTGCCCTCCGTCTTGGCGCGGGAGTCGGCCGCGGGGAGGGAGGCGCCGAGGCCGTGGGCCGGCGCTTCCGGCCGGGGGCCTTCGGCGGCCTGCGGATTCGCCGTGACGGCCGCGTCGTTGCTCACGCCATGCCTCCGTCGTGCGGGTGGGCCTGCACCCTACCGGCGCCGGGGGGTGCCTGGTGCGGGATACGGGCTTCCTCGTGCGCTTCCCCGTACGACTCGGGGGGCGCCTCCTCGGCTGCCGCGGCCGCGCTCGCGGCGCGTTCGGCGACGACCTCGCGTACGGCATCGAGCACACCTCGGTAGCCCGAGCAGCGGCACAGGTTGCCGCACAGGGCCTGGCGGGTCTCCAGCTCGGTGGGGGCGTGGTTGCCCTCCAGGAGGTCGTGCACGGTCATGGCCATGCCGGGAATGCAGAAGCCGCACTGGACGGCGCCGCAGTTGGCGAGCGCCCGCTGCACGTCGGAGGGCTCGCCGTCACCGGCGAGACCCTCGACCGTGCGGACCTCCGAGCCGGCGGCCGTCGCCGCGGGTACGAGGCAGGAGGCGACGAGCCTGCCGTCCACCTGGACGTTGCAGGCGCCGCACTCGCCCTGGGAGCAGCCGTCCTTGGCTCCGGCGAGGCCGAGGCGCTCCCGCAGGACGTAGAGGAGCGACTCGCCGATCCAGGCGTCGGTGACCGGACGGTCCGTCCCGTTGACCCGCAGGACGTACGAGGTGGGCGGGTGCTCGTCGGCGCCGGTGGCCGCCGTTGCCCCGGAGTCCGGTTCACCGGAGGGGGCCTCCTCGGAGGACGGGTCCCCGGTGGGGGGTTCTTCTGAGGACGCGTCCCCGGACGGCTGGGCTGCCGCGTGCTCCTGCGGGACCGGCCGGTCCTCGCGCGGCTCCGGCACCTGAGCGGTCTCGGGACTCGCGGGCTCGGGTGCGTCCTGCGGCTCCAGGGGCTCGGGGGCGGCATGCCCGGACTCCGCGGGGACCGGGCCCTCGGGCGCGGCCTCGCCGGGCTCCGGCTCCTGCACCGTCGGCTCCTGAGGCGCCTGCTCCTGAGGGACCTGCTCCGCCCACGGCGCGGGCGCGCCGCCGGGCAGCGTCGTCCACGGCGCGGGCGCGCCGCCCGGAAGCGTGGCCGGGGGCTCCGCGGCGGCCCAGGGCGTCTCGGCCACCGGCGGTGCGGAACGCAGGAATTCGCCCGACTCGTCCGGAAGATCACCTTCTGCGATCGGGATCGACCACTGCCCGGTCATCTCGTGACCGGCGGCGCCCTGCGCGGCCGCCGGGGCGGATTCCTCGGGGAACGTCCACTGACCCGTCGCGTGCGGATCACCGTGCCGCTGGGCGCCCGCCTCCGGCCACTGCACGGGCTCGGGCGCGGCCGCGGACGGCTCCGCCGGCTCACCGGCGGCCTGCGGCTGCTCCGGCGCCCAACCGCCGTTCGCCGCCGGGTCGGTGCCCGCCTCCGGCGCGAGCGGCGTCAACGGCATGATCATCGGCGGTACGTAGCCGTGCCCCGGCGCCTCCAGGGGGGCGGCTGCCGGCGAATCCTCGGTCGGCAGCTGGAAGAAGCCCGTCGCCTCGCCGTCGTAGTCGGGGGCCGTCGGCTGCCAGCCGCCGTACTCGTACGGGAAACCCTGGCCGTGGTCGTGGGCCTGGCCCTGCCCGTGGTCCTGGTAGCCCTGGTAGTCCTGCGCGCCCGCGGCGTACCCCTGGTCCCCGCTCTGCGGGTACTCGTGCGGGCCGTCCTGCAGGAAGGCGTCCGGAAGGTCCAGGCGCCCCTGGCCGCCGTCCGGACCGTCGTGGCGGTCCCGGTGGTCCGGCGGCTCGGGAAAGCGCCCCTGCTGGTGGTCCTCGTTGCTCACGACAGCGCCCTCCCCAGTGCCCGTCGGGCCAGCGCGGCGACGGTGCGCCGCAGATGCAGTACGGCGGGCGGCAGCACCTGCTGCTCCTCGCCCGGTGCCGCCGGGGGCGGGTCCGGGATGCACGCGGCCGCCACGTACTCGCCGAAGGCCGCGAGCGCCTCGCCCGCGAGCCCCCGCTCCCCGTCCCAGTCGATCAGCGACGCGATCCAGCGCTCGGCCTCCAGCGGGCGCAGCGGCATCGGCGCGATCGCGCCCACCGCACAGCGCACCCCGCGCCGCGCCGGGTCGAGCACGACGGCGACGGATGCGGTGGCGCGGCCGGGGCCGGTGCGGCCGGTGGCCTTGAGGAACACCTGCGGGGCGTGCAGGAGCGGCACCCGTACGAAGCCGATGAGTTCGGCGGGGCCGAGCATCTCCCGGCCGGCGAGCAGGTGGGAGACCGGGATCTCGCGGCGCGCGCCCTCGGGGCCCGCCACGACCAGGTCCGCCTCCAGGGCGGCCAGCACGGGCAGCGTGTCTCCGGTGGGCGCGGCGGTGACGATGTTGCCGCCGAGCGTGCCCGCGTTGCGGATCTGGGGCGGCCCGGCCGCGCGCGCGGAGGCCGCGAGGGCGGGGATGAGGGCCGCGAAGTCGGGCCGTCCCATCCGGGCGTGGGTGAGTCCGGCGCCGAGCAGCGCGTGCCCGTCCTGGTAGCGCCAGCCGCGGATCTCGCTGATGCGGCCGAGGCCGACGAGACCCGCGGGGCGGAGCTGTCCCCTGTTGACGGCGGCCATGAGGTCCGTGCCCCCGGCGACGGGCACGGCGGCAGGCATGGCGGTGAGCGCCGCCACGGCCTCGTCGAGCGAGCCCGGCAGCGTCACCGACTGCGCCGTCTGCGGTGCGTGCGTGGTCACCCAGCTGCCCCTTCCCGGTGTCCCGGCTGTCCCGCCTGTGTGCCGTACCGTACGTGCTCACAGGTCGGACGTGGCAACTCTGGCACATCTTCCGAGCCGTCCGGCGGGAGGGTCCGCGAAGGGCCCGTCCAACCCGTAAGTCCGGTTCCGTACGCGATGGTCCGGATTCGCTCCCCGTCGTCCTGCGACGACGGACACGGGCCGGGCGGGTGCCCGGGCGCGGCTCACACGTTCGGGGGTGCTCCTTCGATCGGGCGTCCGAGGACGCCGGGACGGCGCTGCCAGGGCCGCGGGCCGCCGGGCGGGCGGTAGCCGACGCCGAGCGCGTCGAGGCGCGCGTAGTGGGTCTCCATGCGCCGTTCGAATCCGGCGAAGTCCCGTTCCGCGGGGGCGGTCAGGGCGGACCAGGCCACCTCCGCGAAGGCGGCGAGACGCGGGAAGACCTGGTAGTCGACGCGGGAGCGGTCCTGCATGACCTCCGTCCAGACGTTGGCCTGGGTGCCGAGCACATGGGCGGCGGCCTCGGGGCCGAGCGAGGGCGGCAGGGGCTCGAACCGGTAGACGTCCTCCAGGGTCCGCACGTAGCCGATGGGCATCGGCTCGTCGTCGCCGGCAGCCTGCCGGTGGTCCAGATACACCTGCTGTTGGGGGCACATGACGACGTCGTGACCGGCCTCGGCGGCGGCGATGCCTCCCTGGTAGCCGCGCCAGGAGGAGACGGCGGCGCCCGGCGCGAGTCCGCCTTCGAGGATCTCGTCCCAGCCGATGAGGCGGCGGCCGCGGTCGGCGAGCCAGCGGTCGAAGTGCCGGATGAACCAGGACTGGAGCTCGTCCTCGTCGGCGAGCCCGAGCTCCTTGATGCGTGCCTGGGCGGCCGGTGACTCCTTCCACTGGTCCTTGGGGCACTCGTCGCCGCCGATGTGGACGAAGACGGACGGGAAGAGGTCGAGGACCTCCTCCAGGACCCCCTCGTAGAAGCGCAGGGTGGTGTCGCCGGGGGCGAGGACGTTCGGGCTGACGCCCCAGTTGTCCCAGACCGTCAGGGAGGCGGTGTCGACGACGTCGGTGTTGCCGAGTTCGGGGTACGCGGCGACGGCCGCCTGCGAGTGCCCGGGGATGTCGATCTCGGGGACGACGGTGATGTGCCGTTCGGCGGCGTAGGCGACGATCTCGCGGATGTCGTCGTGCGTGTAGTAGCCGCCGTGCGGACGGTCGTCCCACAGCGGCGAGGCGCGGTGCCCGTGCTTGGTGCGGGCCCGCCAGGCGCCGACCTCGGTGAGCTTCGGGTACCGCTCGATCTCGATGCGCCAGCCCTGGTCGTCGGTGAGGTGGAAGTGGAGGACGTTGAGCTTGTGGGCGGCGAGCAGGTCGAGTTGGCGCAGGACGTCGTCCTTGGGCAGGAAGTGCCGTGAGACGTCGAGCATCATGCCGCGCCAGGAGAAGCGGGGGCGGTCCTCGACCGTGACCAGGGGAAGGGTCCAGTCCCGGCCGCGCGCGACGGGCGCACTGCGGAACGCGTCCGGCCCGAGCAGTTGCCGGAGCGTCTGCACACCCCAGAACACCCCTGCCGCGCTTCCGCCTTCGACGAGGACCGCGACGTCGTCGGCGGAGCGGTCGGTGGAGAGCCGGTAGCCCTCCGGGCCGTACTCCCGCTCCACATCGGCGCTGACGCGCAGCAGGATGCTGTGCGGGCCGGAGCCGTCGGCCAGCGGGAGGCCGGTGGCCGGCCCGAGCATCGCGCGCAGCCGGCGGGCGACGCCCTCGGCGCCCGGCCGGGCGTCTACGGTGGTCCGCTCGTCCAGCGAGAAACAACCGGGGCTGTCGGCCCGGCACTCGGCGACGAGCGGAGCGGGGACCAGGTTCGTGGAAGTCATCACGTCAGTCCTTCACCGCGCCGCCCAGGCCGGAGACCAGACGTCGCTGAACGAGTACGAAGAAGACGAGCACCGGCACGGTCATCACGGTAGAGGCCGCCATGATCCCGCCCCAGTCGTTCTCGTCCGGCTTGAAGAAGACGAGCAGCGCCATCGGCAGCGTCGACTGCGAGGTGTCGCTGATGATGAACGACTTGGCGAAGAGGAAATCGTTCCACGTCGAGATGAACGAGAACACGCTCGTCGCCACCAGCCCGGGAAAGACCAGCGGGAAGAGGATCTGCCACAGGAACCGCGTACGGCTCGCGCCGTCGATGGACGCGGCCTCCTCCAGGGCCTCGGGGACCGCCTTGACGAAGCCGCGCAGCATCCAGATCGCGAACGGCAGCGAGAAGGCGATGTGCGGCAGGATCAGCGAGCCGAGGGTGTTCAGCTGTCCGGCGTCGCGCATCAGGAAGAACAGCGGAATCGTCAGGGCCTCGATCGGCACCATCTGCGCGACGAGGAACATGACGAGCAGGGTCGTACGGAACCGGAACCGGAACCGGGTGACCGCCGTGGCGGCCAGGAACGCGATCAGTGCCGAGGCGACGACGACCGTTCCCGCCACGATCAGGCTGTTGAGGAAATAACGGCCGAATTCCTGCTGTTCGAAGACCCGGCGGAACGAGTCCAGCGAGGGGGCGAGCGTCCAGGGACGCGGCTGGGCGGACTGGATCTCACCGGCCGGTTTGAAGGCGGAGAGGACCATCCAGTACAGCGGGAAGACAACCACCAGCGCGACGGCGAGCGCCGTCGCCTCGGCGGCGAGCCGTCCGGGACGCCGGACCCGCCACGCGCTCGTACCGAGGCTCATATCTCTTCTCCCTGGCGTCGCAGCAGTCGCAGGTACACGAGCGTGACCGCGAGCAGAATCAGCAGCATGACCACGCCGATCGCCGATCCCAGGCTGTACTGGGAGGACGCGAACGCCTTCTGATAGGCGTACACATTGAGCACGAGGTTCTGTCCGGCGATGCCTCCGCCGTTCGTCATCACGTAGATCTGCGTGAAGACCTTGAAGTCCCAGATGATCGACTGAATGGTGACGACGACGAGGATGGGCCGCAGCATCGGGGCCGTGACGGAACGCCAGATGCGCCACTGCGAGGCCCCGTCCAGCGAGGCCGCCTCCAGCACCTCGCCGGGAATCGCCTTGATGCCCGCGTAGACCGTCACCATCACGAACGGGAACGAACACCACACGACCTCGAAGAGGACGAGCGAGAAGGCGCTCCAGCGGCCGTAGGTCCAGGAGAAGTCGCCCAGCCCGAGCACCCGGTTGACCGGGCCGTGGTCGGGGTCGAAGAGGAAGACCCAGACGGTGGAGCCCGTGATTGCCGGGGTGGCCCACGCGCCGAGCGCGGCCGGCATCAGGGCGAGGCGCGGCAGCGCCCGTACGCGGGTGAGCAGGACCGCGAGCGCGCAGCCGACGGCGAGGGTGGCGAGGACACAGGCGGCGGCGAAGAGCACGGTCGCGAGGAGCACCTGCCAGAACTGGCTGTCGGCGAGGAGGGTGCGGTAGTTGCCGAGGCCCTGGAAGCTGGTCGGCTCGCCGCCGCTGACCTGGGCCTGGGTGTACTCGAGGAAGGAGATGAGGCCGAGCTGGTAGACCGGGTAGACGAGCAGGGCGGCGAGGACGGCCAGGGCGGGCGCGAGGTAGATCCACGGGGTCCAGCCCCCGCGCCGCCCCGGCGCCCTCGGGGCCCGGGGGCCCCGGCCCCCGGGCGGCGGCTCCTTGCCGGGCCGCCCGGCCCGCGCCGCCGTCCCGACGACGGCTGCGGCCGGGGCCGGCAAAGGCGCGGGTGCCTCCGAAGCCGGGGCCCCGGGGGACGCGGACGGGCCGGACGGGGACGGCGGCGCGGTGGCGGACTCCGTCCGCCCGCTCGTGCCGTTCGGGCGGTGCGTCATCGGCGTCAGCCCGCCGACGCGAACGCCGCGTCCATCTTCTCCGCCGCGTCCTTCGACGCGGCCGCCACGTCCTTCTTGCCGCTGACGATCTCCTGGAACATCGAGGGCAGGACGAGCGAGGCGTCGATCTGGCCCCAGGCCGGGGACGCCGGCACGAACTTGGCTCCCGCGTCGAGCGTCTTGATGAACGGTTCGACGAACGGCTCCTTCTTCGCGGCCTCGGCCCGCACGTCGGTGTACGTCGGCAGGAAGCCCATCGCGTCGAACAGCTTCGCCTGCGTCTCCTTGCCCGCGAACCGCTTCATCAGGTCCACCGCCAGGGTGCGGTGCGAACTGCTCCTGAGAACACCGATGTTGTTGCCGCCCGCGAAGGCGGGAGCGATCTCGCCCGCCCTCAGCCCGGGCAGCGGCACGACGGCGTACTTGCCCTTGACCGAGCCGGCCTCGACCGCCTGGTGGCTGAAGTCGCCGCCGATGGCCATGGCCGCCTTGCCGGAGGCGAACGCGGTGACCGTCGCGTTGCCGCCCATGGAGGCGCACTTGGCGGCGGGACAGTTGTCGTCGCCGAACAGGGACGTGTAGGCCGTGATGCCCTTCCGCGCGGCGGCGCTGTCGATGGCGGACGTGTACGAGCCGCCGCTCCGGGAGGCGAGCTCGCCGCCGTTGGCCCAGATGAAGGGCATCGCGCCGTAGGTGTACGCGCCGCCGACCGCGAGCCCGTACAACTCCGGCTTCTGCTTGCGGATCTTCTTGGCGGTGGCGATCAGTTCGCCCTGGGTCCTGGGCGGTTCGATGCCGAGCTCCGCGAAGACGTCGGTGCGGTAGTAGAGCGCGCGGGCGCCCACGAAGAGGGGCGCGCCGTAGACCTTTCCGCCGACCGTGACGGACTCCCGGGCGGTGGGGTCGGTGTCCTTCGCCTCGTCCCAGGCGCCGAACTCGGCCGTGACGTCGGCGAGTCCGCCGTCCTTCACGTATCCGGCGGTGTCGGTGTTGCCGTACTCGATGACGTCGGGGGCGCTCGCCGGGTCGTTGAAGGCGGCCTTGATGCGCTGGGCGCGGGTCTCGACGGGGATGTACTCGACCTCGACCTCCGCGCCCTTGTGCGCCTTCTCGAAGGCGGCGACCGCGGCGTCGACGACCTGCTCCTTGGGCTTGTTGTTGACCTCCTGGAAGAGCCAGACCCGCAGGGTGCCGCTCTTGGCGTCCTCCTTGGCGCCGGTGTCGGAGGTCTGGGGGGCGCAGGACGTGAGGCCCGCCAGGGCGAGTGCCGCCACGGGGGCGGCGAGTGCGGCGATGAGCTTCATGCGGGAACCCCCACGCGTCGTCGTGTTGCATTCTATGCAACGGCTGTTTCGTGCTGCACAACACGCAGGAGGCTAGAGGTGGCCCGCACAGCGCCACAAGAGGTCTCAACCACTCTGTGACCGGCAGCCGCACGGCGTGCAACGCCGCGGCGAGGACCGAAGACGCGAAACGGCCCCCGGAGCACGCGAAACGCGCGCCCCGGGGGCCGTCGGAGGAAGCCGTCGAGCGGCGGCGGACTACTTCTTCTTGTCGCCGTCCTTGCCCTTGTCGCCACCCGAGCCCATGGACTCGTAGATCTCCTTGCACAGCGGGCAGACCGGGTACTTCTTGGGGTCACGCCCCGGCACCCAGACCTTTCCGCACAGCGCGACCACGGGAGTGCCGTCGAGGGCACTCGCCATGATCTTGTCCTTCTGGACGTAATGGGCGAAGCGCTCGTGGTCGCCGTCGCCGTGCGACACCTGCGGCGTCGGCTCTACCAGGGTCCCGGTGCCTGTCCCGCGCTCGGGCTCAAGAGTGCTCATGAGCTCCAAGGGTACCCACGCCGACGCCGGTACGGGAGCGAGGACCCCGGCGCGGCGATCCGGTCAGTTGAGGGACGGGTCGTCCGGATACGTCGCGAACATGGCCAGTTCGTTGCGCTGGCGGCGCAGCACCGCACGCCACAGCGTCTCCGGCCGCGGCGAGGAGACGTCGCCGGGCTCCGACTCGACGACGTACCACGCGCCGTCCTGCAGCTCGGCCTCCAGCTGGCCCGGGCCCCAGCCCGCGTATCCGGCGAAGATCCGCAGGGAACCGAGCGCCGAGCCGAGCAGCTCGGGCGGCGCCTCCAGGTCGACGAGGCCGATCGCCCCGTACACCCGCCGCCAGCCGAGCGGCCCCTCGTCGCCGGGGATCACCGCGACGCCGAGCGCCGAGTCCAGGGAGACGGGACCGCCCTGGAAGACGACACCGGGCTCCCCGGCCAGCGCGGCCCAGGACTCGAGGATGTCGCCCACGTCGACGGGTGTGGGCCTGTTGAGGACGACGCCGAGGGAGCCCTCGTCGTCGTGGTCGAGCAGCAGGACCACCGCGCGGTCGAAGTTCGGGTCCGCGAGGGCAGGTGTGGCGACGAGCAGCCGCCCTGTGAGCGAGGACACCTCGGTCATGCGACACATGATCCCGCATCTCGGCCGTCCGCGGGGGCGGAGCGGCACAGTGCGCCGCCGCGGTGGGAGGGGGCGCAGGTCGGAGCGTGCCCCGCCCGCGGGTGTCCGGGTGCCGTCGGCGCCCGGGTCCGGTGACAGTGTGCGAGAGGCGGCGGACGGAGCGTGTTGTACCCGATTCATTACGTACCAAGGGGCGCCTCACCCATACATCGAAGGGCCCCGGGCCCCTTACCCTTTTCTCTGGCCCTGCCCGACGGCCCCCTCGATGCGCTGGGGGGACCCCTCCGGAACGCGAGATTCATGACCGGCACAGACGATGTACTGCTTGTCCACGGCGGAACCCCGCTCGAGGGCGAGATCCGCGTCCGCGGCGCGAAGAACCTCGTGCCCAAGGCGATGGTCGCCGCCCTGCTCGGCAGCGAGCCGAGCAGGCTGCGCAATGTGCCCGACATCCGCGATGTGAGAGTCGTCCGCGGACTCCTCCAGCTGCACGGCGTGACGGTCCGCCCCGGCGACGAGCCCGGCGAGCTGGTCCTCGACCCCACGCACGTCGAGAGCGCGAACGTCGCCGACATCGATGCCCACGCGGGTTCCTCGCGCATCCCGATCCTGTTCTGCGGCCCGCTGCTGCACCGGCTCGGGCACGCGTTCATCCCGGGTCTGGGCGGCTGCGACATCGGCGGTCGGCCGATCGACTTCCACTTCGACGTCCTGCGCCAGTTCGGCGCCACGATCGAGAAGCGTGCGGACGGCCAGTACCTGGAGGCCCCGCAGCGGCTGCGCGGCACCAAGATCCGTCTGCCGTACCCGTCGGTCGGCTCGACCGAGCAGGTGCTGCTGACGGCGGTGCTCGCCGAGGGCGTCACCGAGCTGACCAACGCGGCGGTCGAGCCGGAGATCGAGGACCTGATCTGCGTCCTGCAGAAAATGGGCGCGATCATCTCCATGGACACGGACCGGACGATCCGGATCACCGGTGTCGACAAGCTCGGCGGCTACACCCACCGCGCGATCCCGGACCGCCTGGAGGCGGCGTCCTGGGCGTCGGCGGCCCTGGCCACCGAGGGCAACATCTACGTGCGCGGCGCTCAGCAGCGCTCGATGATGACGTTCCTGAACACGTACCGGAAGGTCGGCGGCGCCTTCGAGATCGACGACGAGGGCATCCGCTTCTGGCACCCGGGCGGTCAGCTGAAGTCCATCGCGCTGGAGACGGACGTCCACCCCGGCTTCCAGACGGACTGGCAGCAGCCGCTGGTCGTGGCCCTGACGCAGGCGACGGGGCTGTCGATCGTGCACGAGACGGTGTACGAGTCCCGGCTCGGCTTCACGTCCGCGCTGAACCAGATGGGCGCGCACATCCAGCTCTACCGTGAGTGCCTCGGCGGCTCCGACTGCCGCTTCGGCCAGCGCAACTTCCTCCACTCTGCGGTCGTGTCGGGTCCGACGAAGCTCCAGGGCGCGGATCTGGTCATCCCCGACCTGCGCGGCGGCTTCTCGTACCTGATCGCGGCGCTGGCGGCGCAGGGGACGAGCCGGGTGCACGGCATCGACCTGATCAACCGCGGCTACGAGAACTTCATGGAGAAGCTGGAGAAGCTCGGCGCGAAGGTCGAGCTGCCCGGCGGCCCGATCGTCTGACGCACCCTCACCGACGGCCCTCGCGGGTTTCCCGCGGGGGCCGTCGGCGTTGTCGCGCGGTACGACATCCGCCGCAGCGCCTCGCGCACGCACTCCGCGGGGCGGGCGGCAGCCGGGGAGACCTGGGCCGCCCGCCGTACCGCCTCGACGGAGCCGCGCTCGGCGGTACCCGCGTCGTAGACGCCCGTCAGCTGCACGACCGTGCACGGCG
>NZ_JBSFUR010000068.1:0-23476 GCF_053591895.1 Streptomyces sp. NPDC002867
GCAGCACGTGGAGGCCGTCGCTCACCGCGTTCAGGCCGAGGGCCGCCGCGTCGCTCCCGTCGGCGACGAGAGCGTCGGGGAACAGCCGGGCGAGCCGGGCCGGAGCCCGGCGGCCGGCCGGATGCGTGCGTGTGAGGCCGGACGGTCAGGCGGCCAGCCCCAGGGCGGCCATCCGCTTGGTGTGCGCCTTGGTGATCCGGGAGAACATCTCGCCGACCGCGGCCAGGTCGAAGCCGTCCGCCACACCGCCCACGAGCATCGTCGAGAGCGCGTCGCGTTCGGCGACGACCCGCTGCGCCTGGGACAGCGCCTCGCCCATCAGCCGCCGCGCCCACAGGGCGAGCCGGCCGCCGACGCGCGGGTCGGCCTCGATCGCGGCGCGCACCTTCTCGACGGCGAAGTTGCCGTGACCGGTGTCGTCGAGGACGGCCAGCACCAGGGCACGGGTGTCGCTGTCCAGACGGGCCGCGACCTCGCGGTAGAAGTCGCTGGCGATCGAGTCGCCGACATACGCCTTGACCAGGCCCTCCAGCCAGTCCGACGGAGCGGTCTGGCGGTGGAAGTCGTCCAGTGCCTGGGCGAACGGCTCCATCGACGTCGTCGGCTCCGCCTCGATGGCCGTCAGCCGGTCCCGCAGCCGCTCGAAGTGGTGGAACTCCGCCGAGGCCATCTTCGCCAGCTCCGCCTTGTCGCCGAGCGTGGGCGCGAGCTTCGCGTCCTCGGCGAGGCGCTCGAAGGCCGCCAGCTCGCCGTACGCGAGCGCGCCCAGCAGGTCCACGACAGCGGCGCGGTACTGGGGGTCTGCGGAGGCCGCGGCCCAGTCCTGGGCGGCGATCCCGGTGTGTTCAGTGGCGTTGTCAGGCGTGTCCATGGAGCGCACAATAGCCCGCCCGCCGATCGGGGGAAGGGCCTGGTCAGCCGTGCCCCGAAGACGTTTCCCGGGAATTGCCCCAACACACATGCGCGATTCCGGGGTACAGTGGTAAGGCGCCTGCTGAGCATCAGCTTTTTTGTCTGCTCGGTGGGCCGTCTGATGAATGAGGATGCCCGGTCGGTGGCCCGATCGGCTCCGACCCGACCGCCCTCCACGCGGACAGTGCGCACACAGGTGCGTGCGACCGCAGATGAGGGTCCCTCCAGCGGCTCGACGCTCGAGCGACGGCAGTGGTCCCGCGCCATCCGGCCAATCCACGGCCGGCCCAGTACCCAGGTGCGGTACGACCCCCAGCGTTCGCCTCGCGCCGCGTCTCACAGAAGAGGCAACACCCTGACTACGCAGCCCAAGACTTTCCGGGATCTCGGGATCCTCCCCGAGACCGCCGAGGCCCTCGAGGCCGTCGGCATCGTTTCCCCCTTCCCCATCCAGGAGATGACGCTCCCCGTCGCACTCTCCGGCACCGACGTCATCGGCCAGGCCAAGACCGGCACCGGCAAGACGCTCGGTTTCGGCCTGCCGCTGCTGGAGCGCGTCACCGTCCCCGCGGACGTCGAGGCCGGCCGGGCCCGGCCCGAGGAGCTGACCGACGCCCCGCAGGCGCTGGTGGTCGTCCCCACCCGCGAGCTGTGCACCCAGGTCACCAACGACCTGCTGACCGCCGGCAAGGTGCGTAACGTCCGTGTGCTCGCCATCTACGGCGGCCGGGCGTACGAGCCCCAGGTCGAGGCGCTCAAGAAGGGCGTCGACGTGATCGTCGGCACCCCCGGGCGCCTGCTCGACCTGGCGGGCCAGAAGAAGCTGAACCTCTCGCATGTGCGCGCGCTCGTCCTCGACGAGGCCGACGAGATGCTCGACCTGGGCTTCCTGCCCGACGTCGAGAAGATCATCCAGCTGCTGCCCGCGCGCCGCCAGACCATGCTGTTCTCGGCGACCATGCCGGGCGCGGTCATCGGCCTCGCCCGCCGCTACATGTCGCAGCCCACGCACATCCGCGCCACCGCGCCGGACGACGAGGGCGCGACCGTCGCCAACATCACGCAGCGCGTCTACCGCGCGCACTCCATGGACAAGCCGGAGATGGTCTCCCGCATCCTGCAGGCCGAGGGCCGCGGGCTGGCGATGATCTTCTGCCGTACGAAGCGGACCGCCGCGGACATCGCCGACCAGCTGGCCCAGCGCGGCTTCGCCTCGGGCGCGGTCCACGGCGACCTCGGCCAGGGCGCGCGCGAGCAGGCGCTGCGGGCCTTCCGCAACGGCAAGGTGGACGTGCTGGTGTGCACCGACGTCGCCGCGCGCGGCATCGACGTCGAGGGTGTCACGCACGTCATCAACTACCAGTCGCCCGAGGACGAGAAGACCTACCTCCACCGCGTCGGCCGCACCGGCCGCGCGGGCGCGAGCGGCACCGCCGTGACGCTGGTCGACTGGGACGACATCCCGCGCTGGCAGCTGATCAACAAGGCGCTGGACCTGAAGTTCCCCGACCCGGTCGAGACGTACTCCACGTCCCCGCACCTGTTCGAGGAGTTGAACATCCCGGCGGGCACCAAGGGCGTCCTGCCCCGCGCCGAGCGCACCCGCGCCGGTCTCGCGGCGGAGGAGCTCGAGGACCTGGGCGAGACGGGTGGCCGCGGCCGCCGGTCGGCGCCGACCGCCGTGCGTGAGGAGCGCCCGGAGCGTACGCGTACGCCGCGTCAGCGGCGGCGTACGCGCGGCGGGACCGAGGTGGACGCGCCGTCCGTGCCGGAGCAGTCCGCCGGCCCCGCCGAGGAGCCGACGCAGCCGCGCACGCCGCGCCGCCGTCGCCGCACCCGCGTGAGCGCGCAGGCGTCGCCGGAGGCGACGGCCGCGGTGGCGACGGTCGAGGCCGCCGTGACCGTTGCCGAGCCCGCCGTCGAGGCGGAGGAGGCACCCCGTCCGCCGCGCCGCCGCACCCGTGCGTCGCAGGCGGTCGAGGCGTCGGCGTCCACCGTGGTCACGCAGACCACGACGGTCGCGGAGACGGCGGAGCCCGCGGAGGAGAAGCCGCGCCGCCGCCGCACGCGGGCCGCGACGCCCGAGGCCGAGGTCGAGCAGGCGGCTGCCGCGGTGGCCGTCCAGGAGCCGGAGGCGGAGCCCACGCCGCGCCGCCGCACCCGCGCGACGAAGGCGGTCGACACCGCCGAGGGCACGGAGCCGGAGGCCAAGCCGCGCCGCACCCGCGCGACGAAGGCGGTCGACACCGCCGAGGGCACGGAGCCGGAGGCCAAGCCGCGCCGCACGCGTGCGACGAAGGCGGTCGAGGAGGCGGAGGGCACGGAGTCCAAGCCCCGCCGCACCCGCGCCACCAAGGCCGCCGACACCGCCGAGGCCGCGGAGCCGGAGGCCAAGCCCCGCCGCACCCGCGCCGCCAAGGCGGTCGAGACGGCGGAAGGCACCGAGCCCGAGGCGAAGCCCCGTCGCACGCGTACGCGCAAGGCGGCGGAGCCGAAGGCCACGGCGGCCGCCGGTACGGCGGCCGAGGCGGAGGCGGAGCCCAAGCCGCGCCGCACCCGCACGCGCAAGGCCGTGGCGCAGCCCGAGAGCTGACGCCACCCGCACGACGAGACGGCCCGGCCCCCGGAGGGGGTCCGGGCCGTCGGCCTTTCCCCACCCCGCCCCTTCCGGTGACGGGGGCCTCAGGGGGTCCGCCCCGGAACCCGCCGTACGGCCCCGTCCCGCGGGCGCCCCCTCCTCGGCCCCGCGCTAGCCTCGGGACCATGAGCCGGCCGCCCACCTTCGTACCGCCCGCCTGTGCCCGGTCCCTCCTCCTGCCGACCGTGCGGGGTGACTTCGCCGTGCTCGACGCGCGGCCGCCCTCCGGAAGCGTGCGCGGCACCGTGCTGATGCTGCCCGGGTACACGGGGAGCAAGGAGGACTTCATCGCCCTGCTCGAACCACTCGCCGACGCCGGTTACCGGGCCGTCGCGGTCGACGGGCGCGGCCAGTACGAGACCGACGGCCCCTGCGACCAGAAGGCCTATGCCCAGGGCGAGTTGGCCCGTGACGTGCTGGCACAGGCCGCGGCAGCCGGCGGAAGCGTGCATCTCGTCGGGCATTCGCTCGGCGGGCAGATCGCTCGCGCCGCCGTGCTCCTGGATTCCTCGCCGTTCCTGACGTTCACTCTGATGTCCTCCGGCCCCGCCGAGATCAGTCCGGCCCAGCGGCAGCGGGTGGAGCTGCTCGCCGACGCGCTCGGCGTGATGACGATGGACGAGGTCTGGTCGGCCATGCAGGCCATGGAGGCAGTCGCTCCGGAGGATCTCGACGCGTCACGGAACGGCGACCGGGAGGACCTGCGGCGGCGCTGGCTGCGCCACAACCCCGCCCAACTGCTCGCCACGGGACGGCAGCTGACCTCCGAGCCGGACCGGATCGACGAGCTCGCCGCGGTGCGGCCGCTGCCCAAGCACGTGCTGTCCGGGGAACGCGACGACACCTGGCCCGTCCCGCTGCTGGACGAGATGGCGCGCCGGCTCGGCGCGCACCGGACCGTCGTCGCGGGCGCCGAGCACTCGCCGAACACCGACCGCCCCCGGGAGACCGCGGAGGCCCTGCTGCGGTTCTGGGACCGGCAGTGACCGATCTCTCAGAACTGGGACTGCAGGTGCTGCCAGAAGCCGTCCCGCAGCGCACGCCGCAGGACCGCGTGTCCGCGCAGTGACCGCTGGAGGAGCTGTTCCGCCTCGATCAGCAGGTCCTGGTCCACAGGACCCGGCAGGTAGGGGTGGCCGGGCAACAGCTCGGCCATCGCGTCACGCCCCCGCTCCCCCAGCCAGTTCGCCGCGATCCGGGCACCGATGAAGCGCACCTCGTCACGGGAGGGCGGTGGCGCGCCCTCGTTCTCGTACGTCGTGACGGGCCGGCGGGTGATGTAGGGGCGGCAGAAGTCGAGGTCGAACGTCCGCCTGCTGTCGACTTCCCAGAGCAGCGGCTCCGCCTGGTTGCCGCCCTCGGCGGCCTCGATGCCCCACAGATGGACGCGTGCCCCGTAGCCCTGCGCCGCCTCGACCGCCGAGACGAGGTCCTCGTCGCCGCCGATGAGGGCCGCGTCGCTGATGGCGCGGTGCCGGGCGAGGGACTCCAGGTCGGAGCGGATCAGGGAGTCGACGCCCTTCTGCTGGTTGTTCGCGTTGAGGTTGCCGAGGCGCACCTTGACGTCGGGCAGCTCCGCGATGGACTGCTGCTCGGGGGTGTGGATACGGCGCCGGGCGCCGTCGTACCAGTACACCCGCAGCAGGCGGCTGTCGGCGAAGATCGTGCGCGCCTTGTCGATGAAGGCCTCGATCAGCCCCTCGGCGTCGAGGTCGAAGGCCCTCCGGTCCTCGGTGCCCACCACCAGCAACCCGGCCGCAGCATAGACGTAACCGGCGTCGACGAAGATGGCATGGGTCGAAGGGGTCGTGGCGACCTCGGCGAGCATCCGCTGCAGGAGCTCATTGGTGCGCTCCAGGCGGGCGGCGATGCGGGCGATTTCAGCGTCGTTCATACGAGGCTCATTGTCCGTGTCCGGAGCACTACCCGCCAGTAGTTAGGCATCCGAAAAATTTCCTTAGCGTAGGGAATGTTTGCAGGATGCACTGCGTTGTGGACCTGTGTACGCAGACGGAGAATTCCGTCTGTCAGCAGTTCTCCTTCAGGAGGATCAGACGAAGGGAGAAGCCGTGCGCTTCGAGATCATGCGACTGGACGACGTCGACGGCACCGCCGTGGACAGCACCGTCGTGGACGCCGCCTCCGTCAACCGGATCGTGCAGCAAGCCGCTTCCATCGGCCAGCGCATCCTCATCCGGCCTGCCGAAACCTCGGCTTCGTAACCCTGACGAGCCTTACGCGACGCGCCCCCGTACGGAGATCCGTACGGGGGCGCGGCGTGTCGTGGGGCCTCGCCTCAGGCGCCCTGGATCACCTGCCGGACGCCGTTGATGATCTGCTGCACGGCGATCGCGGAGAGCATCATGCCCGCGAGCCGGGTCACCAGCACGACACCGCCGTCCTTGATCACGCGGATGATCACCAGCGAGTAGCGCATGGTCAGCCAGAGCACGACGTGCATCGCGGCGATGGCCGCCCACACCGACAGCTGCTCACCGGCGGTGTCCGCGTGCTGGACCGCCAGGATGACCGAGACGATCGCGCCCGGGCCGGCGAGCAGCGGCATGCCGAGCGGCACCAGGGCGACGTTGACGTCCTTGGTCTGCTTGGGCTCGTCGGTCTTGCCCGTGAGCAGGTCGAGCGCGATCAGCAGCAGGAGCAGTCCACCGGCGATCATCAGCGCCGGCACGGAGACGTGCAGGTAGTCCAGGATCTGCTGGCCGAGGATGCCGAAGACGGTGATCACGCCGAAGGCGACGGCAACGGCCTGCCAGGCCATCCGGCGCTGCACCTTGGTGGCGCGTCCGGAGGTCAGGGCGAGGAAGATCGGGGTGATCCCGGGGGGATCCATGATGACGAAGAGGGTGAGGAAGAGGGAGCCGAAGACGGCGGCGTCGAACACGGTGAAGGGCCTTGCGGGAGAGGGGTGTACGAAGGGCGGCGGGTCCTACGGGCGCGTTCCGCCCGTACCCGGCACCGGGAACGCGCCCGTGGCGCGGCGGGTGATCTCGCCGTAGATCTCCGGGTCGGTGGTGTACTCGCCGAGCCGGCAGGTCTTGCGGCTGCCGTGGTAGTCACTGGAGCCGGTCGTCAGCAGACCGAGCTCCCCGGCGAGGCCGCGCAGCCGTGTGCGCGCCGCCTCGTCGTGGTCCACGTGGTCGACCTCTATGCCGTCGAGCCCGTGCACGGCCAGTTCGGCGATGACGCTCTCGGGCACCGTGCGGCCGCGCTTGACCGCGAGCGGATGCGCGAAGACGGTGACCCCGCCGGCGGCCTTGACGAGGCGGATGGCCGTGAACGGGTCGAGCTCGTGCTTCTCGACGTACGCCCGGCCGCCGTCCGCGAGCCAGGCGGGCGTGAAGGCGTCGGACACGGAGTCCACGACGCCGAGTTCGACCAGGGCCTCCGCGATGTGCGGGCGGCCGACGGAGCCGTCACCGGCGATACGGGCGACCTGCGTCCACTCGACGGGGACGCCGAGTTCCTGGAGCTTGCCGACCATGGCCCGGGCGCGCGGCACGCGGTCGTCGCGTACGAGCTCGCGCTCGCGCAGCAGTTCGGGCTCCTCCGGGTCGAAGAGGTACGCCAGCATGTGCAGCCCGACGCCGTCGAGGCGGCAGGACAGCTCGGCGCCCGTGACGAGGGTGAGTCCCTCGGGGAGGGCGGCGGCGGCCTCGGCGTGGCCGCGGGTGGTGTCGTGGTCGGTGAGGGCGACGACGTCCAGGCCGGCAACGGCGGCTCCGTGCACCAGCTCGGCCGGGCTGTCCGTACCGTCCGAGGCCGTGGAGTGGGTGTGCAGGTCGATGCGCACGCGTGGCTCCGGGGCTCGGGACGGACATGGGGACGATCCAGGATAACCGGCCCGGACGCCCTGTCCGCGCCATGCACCGGCTCCAGGCGTAAGGCGACCCATCCGCTCCGGCCCCTTACCTGATCGAGGCGAACGCGGCGTGTGTCGCGCCTACGACAGCAGCCGCGGCGACAGTGCCCCGCAGGGCAGCAGCTCCACTTCGGCGCCCGCGTCCCGCAGGTCCGTCAGCACCAGCTCGTCGTACATCAGCAGCCCCGACTGCTCGGGCCACACGACGGCCCACAGCCACAGCCCCCGCGCCTCGCCGGCGAACACGGCGCGGTCCTCCGGCGCGCCCGCCACATGCCACAGCGGGGTCGGACGGCCGGCGGCCAGCATCTTGACCTGCGGTGAGCTGTCCACGCGGATGTGCGAGCCGGGGTCGGGGCCGTCGATGCCCGCGTACCGGGCGCCGAGTCCGACGCCCAGCTCCTCGGCGACGAGCAGGAGTTCACCGAGGCCGCCGAGAGGCCCGGGGCCCGAGCACGCCACGGCGGTGGCCCGGCCGCCGCTGCGGTCGTCGCCCGCGTAGGCGACGCCCGTGAACAGCCACCCGACCGGCAGCGGCCAGGGCATCCACACGGGAACCCGTGCGCGGTGCACCACGACACCGAGGGCCTCGACACTGGGCGGGATCACCGGCTGCAGCGGGTGCACGGCGCCGTGCACATCGCACTGCCAGGAGTCGGCAAAGAGACCGGGCGCCCTCACCCGGCCACCGCACTTCGGGCAACTGGGTTCGCCCCTCATAGGGGTCAACGGTCCTCCCCGGCAGACGCCGCGTCAAGGACGATCACCCGTCCGGAGCGTGCCTCCGGGCGACAGAAATAGGCGCAACATGCATTAATTAGCGTGCCTAACTTACTGTTTGCAGGGAGCACGCATCCGGATGGAGAAGCCGCCTCCCCGTCCGGGACCTCCGGCTCCGTCGGGGCGGTGACCGAGCCCGGGCCCGGCGCGCCTCGCTCACCCGTGAGGCCGAGGAGTCGGCACCCCGGCACGCCACCGAGGACGGCGTCACCGTCTTCGCCAATTGACCTCAGGCAGGCCCGGTTTGGGGCCGTCAGTCCAGGGCCACGGACCTGCGCAGCGGATCGCGCAGGTCCGTGCCGCGCGCGAGCCAGCGCTCCTGAAGCTCCGCGGCTCCGTGCACACGCTTCCACGCGGCCTCGTTGGACGTCATCGGCAGCAGCGGGAGGAACCGCACGGGGTCCATCGGCTCGTCGAGCTCCAGGTCCTCCACCAGACCGCCCGGCTCCGCCACCAGCACCGAGCTGAACGGCGCACCCGGCCACAGCGGTTCACCGACGTCGAGCGAGGCGCCCGGGGCCACGACGACTCCCTCGACCTGGGGGGAGGCGGCCAGCACGGCGAGGGGCCGCAGCACCTTGTCCGTGTCGGCGAGCCCGGCCCGCACCGAGAGGATCAGCTCCGCGCGCGGACCCGCGACCGGGTCGGCGAAGGCCGCGGTGGGGTCCGTCATCGGCTGGGCGGACATGCCGAGGGTGACGTACCTCACGACGCCCTCGCCGTCGCCGCGGAAGCGCAGGACCTCGATGCGGTCCGTACCGAGGAAGGTGACCGCGGCGCGCGCGTCCGGTTCACCGAGGGCGCTGTGCAGCCGGGCCTCGACCAGAGCAAGAACATCGTTCATCTCGCGAGCATAAAACGCGTAGGGAACGGGCAAACACAGGGATTGACCCGTAGTCGGCTGATAGGCTTGGCCGCTGGTCGGGCAGTACGCCGGGGGATCACCCTCCGACAGCAGCCGGAGGCGCGCTCTCCGGTCCCGACGACACGTCATCCCCCAAGGGGGACCGGCCGGAGGAGGTGAGGCTGCGGTGGATCGAAGTCGATCGTGCAGTACCAGCAGCTCTTCCGCACGGCACCGCTCCTCGCGCCACGTCTGATCAGGCGATACGCGGACCGGTGAGCTGAGGCCTTCCCGCACGGGCCGACGGCAATTCGCACACGGAAGAGCACTTCGTTTTTGCCTGTCTGTAGCGAACGCCGTCACCGCGACCCTGCGGTGCCGCCCGCTTTGCGGACGTATGTCTCACGTCCCCATTCCGGGCTGTGCCACGCCATTCGCCGACGGCCTCTCCGTGAAGGAGCCAGCCATGTCGATGATCCGTGACCTGCGTGCAGCGGTCCGCCCGGCCCTGCGCAAGAGCAACACCCCGTACAGCACGTACGACGCGACGCGCGACCCGTCCGCCTCCAGCGCGGTGGTCGACTGCGCCGTCTACCGCGACGGCAAGCGGCTGGAGAGCGACGCCTGCCAGACGCCGCACGAGGCGATGCTGCGGGTGCGCGAGGGCGGCGGCTTCGCGTGGATCGGGCTGCACGAGCCGACGGAGGCCGAATTCGCGGGCATCGCCGCCGAGTTCGGGCTCCACCCGCTCGCCGTCGAGGACGCGGTCCACGCCCACCAGCGGCCCAAGCTGGAGCGGTACGACGACACCCTGTTCACCGTCTTCAAGACCATCCACTACGTCGAGCACGCCGAACTGACCGCGACCAGCGAGGTCGTGGAGACCGGCGAGGTGATGGTCTTCACCGGACGGGACTTCGTCATCACGGTCCGGCACGGCGGCAAGGGCTCGCTGCGCGCGCTGCGGCACGGTCTGCAGAAGGACGCCGAGCTGCTGGCCAAGGGCCCGTCGGCGGTGCTGCACGCCATCGCCGACCATGTCGTCGACGGCTACATCGCGGTCGCCGCGGCGGTGCAGGACGACATCGACGAGGTCGAGATCGACGTGTTCTCCGCACCCGCGAAGGGCAGCCCGCGCGGCAGCGACGCCGGGCGGATCTACCAGCTCAAGCGGGAGGTGCTGGAGTTCAAGCGGGCCGTGTCGCCGCTGCTGCGGCCGATGCAGCTGCTGAGCGAGCGGCCGATGCGGCTGGTCGACCCGGACATCCAGAAGTACTTCCGCGACGTCGCGGACCACCTCGCCCGGGTGCAGGAAGAGGTCATCGGCTTCGACGAGTTGCTGAACTCCATCCTCCAGGCCAACCTGGCGCAGGCGACCGTCGCGCAGAACGAGGACATGCGCAAGATCACCTCCTGGGCGGCCATCATCGCCGTGCCCACGGCGGTCTGCGGGATCTACGGCATGAACTTCGACCACATGCCGGAGCTGCACTGGCAGTACGGCTACCCCATGGTGCTCACCGGGATCGCCGGCGTCTGTCTCATGATCCACCGCACTCTGAAGCGCAACGGCTGGCTGTGACCGGCCGGCCGGTCGATAGGCTGCGGGCATGACATCCCATCTCGGCCAGGCGCTCGTCGAGGAGGCCACCAAGAAGTCCGGCCTCATCTGGGTGCGCGGCGACGGCCCGGCGCGCGCCCTGTGGCACGTGTGGCACGAGGGCGCCGCGCACGTCGTCGGCGACGGCCCCGGCGAGCAGCCGCTGCCCGGCCTGACCGACGGCGGGACCGCCGAGGTCACCGTCCGCAGCAAGGACAAGGGCGGCCGGCTGGTCGCGTGGACGGCCGCCGTACGCGAACTCGCACCGGGCACGGAAGCGTGGGAGGGGGCCGTGGGCGAGCTCAAGGGCAAGCGGCTGAACGCGCCCGACGCGGAGCGGATGACGGAGCGCTGGGCACGCGAGTGCCGTGTCCTGCGGCTGGAGCCGCGCGGCACGACGAACGAGCTCCCGGACGACTCCCTGTCGGCGCCGCCGCTCCCGAGTCCCGCCGTCACCCGCCGCCCCATCCCGGCGGCCCTGCCGAGGCTCCTCCTGAAGCGCCGCGCCCACCGCGCCTAGCCAGGCCCTGCGGCAGCGACCTGCGCGCGACGTCCCCGCCGACGGGGGCGTCTCCCACCGGACGCCGGCACAGTCTGTCCGTCGTCACCGACGCGACCGCCCGGCGACGGGCTGCGCGACCAGCCGGGGTGCGGACCGCACCCGCCGGACGCCTGCACGTGAGCGGTCCACCGGGCGCGCGGCGGCGGCGCGAGAGGCCGCAGGTGCATGACGCACGCGGCGAAGCCGCGCCGTTGCGCGCGGGTGCGCCGAGCCGCACATGATCCGCCGCGCGGAGCACCGGCCGCGGCGTCGGCCTCTTACTCATCGCGCGGCCGAGCAGCCGTTCGGTGCCCGGCCCGGCACCATGGAAGGGAGCGGACGAGGAGGGCAGCATGGTCACGCTGCACATCGAGCACGCGATCACCGACCTCACCACCTGGAAGGCCGCGTTCGACCGGTACGCCGCCTTCCGCCGGAAACACGGCGTGCGCGCGTACCGCGTCCAGCAGCCCGTCGACAATCCGGCGTACATCGTCGTCGACCTCGAGTTCGCCACCGCCGGTGAGGCCGAGCGCTTCCGTGACGCGCTCGTCACGGACGTCTGGCCGTCGCGCGAGAAGGCGCCCGCGCTGATCGGCACGCCCGTGACGAGGGTCCTCGACCTCGTCGAGGAGGGCTAGTCCCCCGAGGTCTTCGGCAGCTGGCCGCCGTAGTCCAGCATCTCGTCCTCCGACGGCTCGGCCAGCTCGAAGTCCTTGTCCCAGTCCCCGAGCGTGAGCACCCCCGCGCCGCCCGCCCGCGTGAACTGCAGCGGGTACGGCTTGCCTGTCAGCGACACGGCCAGCACGCCCCCCTCGCCCTTGGCGGCGAGGACCTTGATGGCCCGTATGCCCCCCACCTGGGTCCGGTCCCCCTTGCTCAGCTCGCCCTGCATGCCGAGCAGCCCGTCGAGCAGCACGTCCATGTCCGTGAAGCCGCGGAACTGCTTGTACGAGGGGTCCCCCTGCGGCACCTTCACGTACTTGTCCTCGAGCTTGTCCGCGACCTCCTCGTCGGAGCTGCTCGGCTCCTCGCCGTCCTTGCCGTCCGCGCGGCTCCAGAAGCCGGCGTCGGCCTTCAGGAAGAGGGTGTCGCCGATACGCAGCAGTTCGAAGGCGTTCTCCTTCGACGTCACCGACCCGGTGCCGCCGTCCTGCTTGAGCCGCATGTTCAGCTTGTACGTGCCGCCCTTGCTGACCAGCGTGCCCGACAGCCGCACCGCGGTGGCCCCGTCGGCGGCCACCCGCGCCTTGTTCTCGATCTCCTGAGCCGTCAGCTTGCCGATCCCGTTGGTGCCCGCGTCCGGATCCTCGTCGCACGCCGTGACCCCGGTGGTCAGCCCGGCACACAGCACGACGGCAAGCAGGGCACGACGGGCCCGGCCGGCCGAAAGGAGGGGAGTCACCAGCGCCCTGCCTCTCATCTTGGGGGGATGGCAGACCGCAGCGTACCTGTGCCGGGAACGGGGTCTTGCAGGGAGCCGGACGGACGTGAGACGGGGCGACGACGAACGGGACGGGCTAGCCTGAACCAGTCGAACAACGGCATTCCCGGTAAAGGAGGGGCCATGGCAGCAGGCGCCCCCCGGGTCTTCGTCTCGCACCTCGCGGGCGTACCCGTCTTCGACCCCAACGGCGACCAGGTCGGCCGCGTGCGCGACCTGGTGGCCATGCTGCGCGTCGGGCGGCGTCCGCCCCGGCTGCTGGGCCTCGTCGTCGAAGTGATCAGCCGCCGCCGTATCTTCCTGCCCATGACCCGGGTCACCGGCGTGGAATCGGGCCAGGTCATCACCACCGGCGTCCTGAACATGCGCCGCTTCGAGCAGCGCCCGACCGAACGCCTGGTGCTGGGCGAACTGCTCGACCGGCGGGTGCGCCTCGTGGAGACCGGCGAGGAGGCCACGGTCCTCGACGTGTCGATCCAGCAGCTGCCCGCCCGCCGCGACTGGGAGATCGACAAGGTCTTCGTACGCAAGGGCAGGGGCGGCGCGCTGCGCCGCAAGGGAGAGACGCTGACGCTCGAATGGTCCGCCGTCACCGGCTTCTCGCTGGAGGAGCACGGGCAGGGCGCCGAGAGCCTGCTCGCCACCTTCGAGCAGCTGCGCCCCGCCGACCTGGCCAACGTGCTGCACCACCTGTCCCCCAAGCGGCGCGCCGAGGTGGCCGCCGCGCTCGACGACGACCGGCTCGCCGACGTGCTGGAGGAACTCCCCGACGACGACCAGGTGGAGATCCTCGGCAAGCTCAAGGAGGAGCGCGCGGCCGACGTGCTGGAGGCCATGGACCCGGACGACGCCGCCGACCTGCTCTCCGAACTGCCCGAGGAGGACAAGGAACGGCTGCTCACGCTGATGCGCCCGGACGACGCGGCCGACGTGCGCCGGCTGCTGTCGTACGAGGAGCGCACGGCGGGCGGCCTGATGACGACCGAGCCGATCGTGCTGCGCCCGGACGCCACGGTCGCCGACGCGCTCGCCCGCGTCCGCCAGGCGGACCTCTCCCCCGCACTCGCCGCGCAGGTGTACGTGTGCCGGCCGCCGGACGAGACGCCGACGGGCAAGTTCCTGGGCACCGTGCACTTCCAGCGGCTGCTGCGGGACCCGCCGTTCACCCTCGTCAGCTCGATCGTCGACAGCGACCTGCCGCCGCTGTCGCCAGGCACCCCGCTGCCCGCCGTCACCAGCTATCTCGCCGCGTACAACATGGTCGCCGCGCCCGTCGTCGACGAGAGCGGCTCGCTGCTCGGTGCCGTCACCGTCGACGACGTGCTCGACCACCTGCTGCCGGAGGACTGGCGCGAGACCGAGTTCGAGGAGTCCGCCCATGGGTAGCGGCGGCGAGTTCGGATCGACCGAGCGGGGCGAGGCGCGCGAGCGCATGCCGGCGGGCGCGAGCGCCGCGTCGCGTAGCCGCGCACGGCTCGACCTGCCGCGAGCGCCGCGTCGCAGCCTGCTGCCCGAGTACGACCCCGAGGCGTTCGGGCGGCTGTCGGAGAAGATCGCGCGCTTCCTCGGCACGGGCCGGTTCCTCGTCTGGATGACGCTGACGATCATCGCGTGGGTGGTGTGGAACATCGGCGCGCCGAAGGACCTGCGCTTCGACGAGTACCCCTTCATCTTCCTCACGCTGATGCTGTCCCTGCAGGCCTCGTACGCGGCGCCGCTGATCCTCCTGGCGCAGAACCGGCAGGACGACCGCGACCGGGTCAACCTGGAGCAGGACCGCAAGCAGAACGAGCGGTCGATCGCCGACACCGAGTACCTGACCCGGGAGATCGCGGCGCTGCGCATGGGCCTCGGCGAGGTCGCGACGCGGGACTGGATCCGCTCCGAGTTCGAGGACCTGATCAAGGAGCTGGAGGAGCGGCGCACCGTATTCCCGTCCGAGCGTCCCGGGCACCGTGACGAAGGCGACCGCTGACAGGGCTTTCCCGAGGCGGGAGGCAGCGCCGTACCATCGTCCGTATGGTTACGGAAGACGCGGTGCTCGAGGCACTGGCGACAGTGAACGACCCCGAGATCAACCGACCGATCACCGACTTGGGCATGGTGAAATCGGTCGACATCGGGGACGACGGCACGGTCGCCGTCACGGTGTACCTCACCGTCTCGGGCTGCCCCATGCGCGAGACGATCACCAAGAACGTGACCGACGCGGTCGCCCGCGTCGACGGCGTCAGCCGTGTCGACGTCTCGCTCGACGTCATGAGCGACGAACAGCGCAAGGACCTGGCGGCGTCGCTCCGGGGCACGACCGCCGAGCGCGAGGTGCCGTTCGCCAAGCCCGGCTCGCTGACCCGCGTGTACGCGGTGGCCTCCGGCAAGGGCGGCGTCGGCAAGTCCTCGGTGACCGTGAACCTGGCGGCCGCGATGGCGGCCGACGGGCTGAAGGTCGGTGTGGTGGACGCCGACATCTACGGCCACAGCGTGCCGCGGATGCTGGGTGCGGACGGCCGTCCCACCCAGGTCGAGAACATGATCATGCCGCCGTCGGCGAACGGCGTGAAGGTCATCTCCATCGGCATGTTCACCCCGGGCAACGCGCCCGTGGTGTGGCGCGGACCGATGCTGCACCGCGCGCTCCAGCAGTTCCTCGCGGACGTGTACTGGGGCGACCTCGACGTACTGCTGCTCGACCTGCCGCCGGGCACGGGCGACATCGCGATCTCGGTCGCCCAGCTCGTGCCGAACGCCGAGATCCTCGTCGTCACCACGCCGCAGCAGGCGGCCGCCGAGGTCGCCGAGCGCGCCGGTTCCATCGCGGTGCAGACGCACCAGAAGATCGTGGGCGTCGTCGAGAACATGTCGGGCCTGCCGTGTCCGCACTGCGACGAGATGGTCGACGTCTTCGGCACCGGCGGGGGGCAGAAGGTCGCCGAGGGCCTGTCGCGGACGACCGGCACGACGGTGCCGGTGCTGGGATCGATCCCGATCGACGTACGCCTGCGCGAGGGCGGCGACGAGGGCAAGCCGGTCGTGCTCACCGACCCCGACTCCCCCGCGGGCTCGGCGCTGCGCACGATCGCGGGCAAGCTGGGCGGCCGCCAGCGTGGTCTGTCGGGCATGAGCCTGGGCATCACGCCGCGCAACAAGTTCTGATTCGCCGCGCCTCCGCGCGACGCATGGCGGGCTGATTCCCTGAAGGGAATCAGCCCGTCGTCGTATGCCCCGGGGCAGCCCGCGTCCGCAGCGCGGACGCAAAGGCACCGGCCCCGGTCAGTCCACGTACGCGGACACGTCCATCACCGAGAACCCGAGCCCGTACGCACTCATGCCGCGCCCGTACGCCCCGATGTGCACCCCGTTGTCCGTCGTCCCGGCGAGCACCCAGCCGAACTCCGACTCGCGGTAGTGGAACGGCGTCGGCACCCCGTCCACCGGCAGCGAGAGCATCGACCACGCGGGACCCGCCAGATCGTCCGCGAGCTCGAACGCCGTCTCCGTCTGCTGGTCCAGCCAGTCGTCGCGCCGCGAGTGGTCCAGCTGCGGCGGCCAGGTGTGCGCCAGCAGGCCCGAGCCCGCCAGCCAGGCCGCGGAGGAGGCCGTCGTGGCGTCCAGGACGCCCGTACCGTCGCCGCTGTGCCGGAGCGGACTCGCCGCGACCGTCACGACCACGGCGAAGCGCTCCTTCTCCCCTCCGGCCGCCTCGGACCGTATCGACGGCTCGTCACCGTGACCGATCGCGCCGTGCTGAACGGTTCCGTCCGCCGCGGTGCCCACCTGCATCAGCCGACGCGGGCCGGTGAAGACCTCGTCCAGCCCGTACCAGGGGAAGCTGGCGCTCATGAAGCCGTCGGCCGTACGCCGGGCAGCCGCCGCAGCCGTTCCCCCCTGCGTCGCACGGGGGCCGCTGCCGCCCTGGGCCGACTCATCGCCGGCCGCGTCCTGCGCCGTCACCCGACTCGTCGTCGCCATCTATCCGGCCGCCTCCTCTGTCGTTCGTTCCTTCAGCGGACCCGCCCCCCTCGGGCGTCCTCACTGCCGGACAGATGGAGAGAATAGCCACCCCGCCCCCGCGCGCAGGGGATGACGGTGCTCGGGCGTGCTCAGGTGGCGTCCGCGTCGAACGGCGGCCGCTCGTCCCGATCGGCGTTGTCGCGCTTCTTCAGCAGGTCGGGGCCGCCTGAGGGCGAGCCGTTCACCGCAGCCGGGACGGAGCCTTCGGACACGCCGGACGGCTCCTTGCCGTTGACGGCGTCCGCGACGTCGTTGATCTCCTTCTTGAGATCGAAACTGCTGCGGAGCTCCTTCAGTTCCTTGAGGTCCTCGTTCTCCGCGAGCTGCTTGCGCAGATACGTCTTGGGGTTGAGGTCCTCGAACTCGAAGTCCTTGAACTCCGGCCCCAGTTCGCTGCGGATGTCCTCCTTCGCGCTCTCGGAGAACGCGCGGACCTTCCGGATGAAGCGGGCGGCGTCCTGGATCACCTTCGGCAGCTTGTCGGGGCCGAAGACGAGCACGGCGAGGATCACGAGAGCCACCAGCTCCAGTCCGCCTATGTCATTGAACACCCTGCTGCTCCTCGTGTTCTCTGTGGCCCGCAGGTCGGATGGGATCCGGACCCGAACCACGGTACCTGGCGAAACTGTCGCCCCGGTACCGTCCGGACACCGCGCAGATGGTCATGAGCTGTCCGCCGAACCGAGGGTCAGCGCCATCGTCCGCTCCTCGCCGCCGCGCCTGATCGTGAGCTCCAGCCGGTCGCCCGGCCGGTGGGCGCGGATCTTGACGATGAGCTCCTCGCCGCTGTGCACCCGCTGGCCGTCGACCTTGGTGATGACGTCGCCCGGCTTGATGCCGGCCTTGTCGGCCGGGCCGCCGGGGGTGATCGACGGGGTGTCGTCCTTGCCCCGCTCGCCGACACGGGCCCCGTCGCCGGTGAACTTCATGTCGAGGCTGACCCCGATCACCGGGTGCGTGGCCTTGCCGGTGTTGATCAGCTCCTCCGCGACGCGCTTGCCCTGGTTGATCGGGATCGCGAAGCCGAGTCCGATCGAGCCTGCCTGGCCGCCCTCGGCGCCCGCCCCGGTGTCGGCTGCCCTGATCGCGCTGTTGATGCCGATGACCCGTGCCTTGCTGTCGACGAGGGGTCCGCCCGAGTTGCCCGGGTTTATCGGGGCGTCGGTCTGCAGCGCGTCGACATAGCTGACGTCGCTGCCGTCACCCTTCTCGCCGCCGGCCGTGATCGGGCGCTCCTTGGCGCTGATGATCCCGGAGGTGACGGTGTTCTGGAGGTCGAACGGTGCGCCGATGGCGACGACGGGGTCGCCGACCCGGACGTTGTCGGAGTTGCCAAGCGGCAGCGGCTTCAGTCCGGAGACGCCCGTGACCTTGACGACCGCGAGGTCGTACCCGCTGTCCTTGCCGACGAGGGTGGCCTCGGCCGTCTCCCCGCCGCTGAACGTGATCGTGATGTCGCCGGAGGTCCCCGCCGGGTCGACGACGTGGTTGTTGGTGAGGATGTGGCCCTGCCGGTCGAGGACGAAGCCGGTGCCCGTGCCCTGTTCGCCGCCGCCGCTGACGTGCAGCGTGACGACGCTGGGCAGGGCGCTGGCCGCGATGCCGGCGACGCTGTCGGGCGCGCGGTCCCCGCTCTCGCGGTCCGCCTGGGGGAGCTCCACCCGGGCGATGCCGCCGTTGCGCTCGACGTACGCGCCGATGGCGCCGCCCGCGCCGCCCGCGACGAGGGCGATGACGAGCGCGCCGATGAGCAGTGGACCGCGCCTGCGCTTCTTGGTGACCGGCTCGCCGGGCTCGGTGAGCGGCCGGCCCGGTGCGCTCCAGGGGTCGTACTGGAGCCACACGGAGTTCAGCGGCTGCGGCCGCTCGTCGGCGGCCGGCTGCGGGTGGTGGTGCATCTGCTGCTGCGGGTGCGGGGCGGCCGGCTCGGGCTGCGCCGACGGCAACGGGGCGGAGGGGGCGGCGTGCGGTGCCGGGTGCGCCGGGTGCGGGACGGTCTGCGGCGCTGCGTACTGCGGCGGCACGGGCGTGCCCTGCGCCGGGGTGGGGACCGGCCGCTGCACGGGGGGCGCGGGGGCCCAGGGGCCCGGGCCGCCGTAGGGCGGGGTGCTGTACGGGTCGGGCTCGTGCAGCGGAGTCGGCCTGGACGGAGCCGTCGCGACGGGCGTTGCGGGGGCGACGGCCGTGTCGGCGACGGAGGGTGCGGGGACGACGACCGTCTCGGCGGTCACCGGCTCGACGGGCGGTGCCGGGGCGACGACCGTGTCCGCGATGACGGGCTCGGCCAACTGCGGCGCGACCACCGCGTCCGACAAGGGCGGCTCTGCGGGCTGCTGCGGAACCGCTGTCGTCGGGGCCGTGGCCTCCACCGCCGCTTCCCGGCCCGTCTCGGGCGCGGGGGCCGACGGCTGCGCGTCGGCCGGCTCGGACTGCTCCGGCCCGGAAGGCGTCACCCGCACCGCGCTGGGGCGGCTCCACCACTTCGCCTTCGATCCGGTGGGCTTCCCGTCGTCCATGTTCTCCCCGCAAACTGCCGGCCTCTGCGGTACCCCCGCGGGGCACGCACCCAGGATTCAACCAGGTTTGCGAATCCCTGCGCAGGGACGCCGGTGCGTGCCGCCGTCAGCGCGGGGGCGCCATCGACGAGCCGGGGGCCGTCGGAGCCGCGAGATGCGTGGGGGCCGGGGTGGCGCTCGGTTGCGCGACCGACCCGATGGCCAGCGGGAACGCCGACACCGTCGGCTGTATCAGCGGCGGCAGGGCGGCGGAGTTGTACATCAGCAGCGCTGCCGTGTACGGGTGTGCCTGCTGCGGACTCGGCGGTGCGGTGGGCGGGACGGCGTGGAACGGACCGGTGTCCGGCTTGGCCGGCGTACCCGTCGTGCTCCGGCGACGGTCGCCCTCCACGCCGCGCAGGGAGACCGCGCCGCCGGTCGTCGTGGCGCCGGAGGAGGCACCGGCGGGCCCGGCGGACGCCGTGCGCACGGGGGTCACCTTGCTGCCACCGCTCTGGCCGCGGGCGCTCGTCTCACCGGAGACGTCCAGGGGGACGGCTCCGCCGAGCGCGATGGCGGCGAAGGACACGGCGCTGGCCGCGGCGAACGCGAAGCGTCGGCCGCGCCACGGGGAACGCTCAGCTTCCGCGCGGCCGACCTCGTGAATACGAAAGCCGCTGCCGGCACCCGGCAGGACCGCCGCGTGCGCGCCCTCGGGAACGTACGCGAAGGTCTCCCCGCGGGGTTCGCGGGTATGTCCCGCGGACGGGTTCAGAGCTCCGAGGACGCCGTCGGAGGGGCGGCCGCCGAACGGACCGCCGCGGTCGTCGTCGACGCCCGTGTCGGCGGGCAGCCCCTGGAGCCGGGCGAGCAGCCCCGCGGACAGCGGCGGCGGCGCGGACTGCGCGAACACGCTCTTGAGGCGGCGCTGGGCGTCCGCCTCCGCCTTGCACTTGGGGCAGGTCGCCAGATGCGCGAGGACACGGTCGCGCACGTCGTGTTTCAGCTCGCCGTCGACCAGTGCGGCGAGCCGGTCCCCCAGATGCTGCTCCGCGGGGGTCGGACTGGTGCCACTCACGCCGGTCCGACCTCCACGGCAAGGCCGACGACACCCGCCAGGGACCGCTGCTGCTCGGCACGGGCCTCGGGAGACCGGTGCTGCAGGGCCTTGCGCAGATGCGAGCGACCGCGGTGGATACGGCTGCGGACGGTGCCGAGCTTCACGCCCAGGGTCGCGGCGATCTCCTCGTACGACAGCCCCTCGATGTCGCAGAGCACCACGGCGGCGCGGAACTCCGGGGCGAGGGTGTCCAGCGCGTGCTGCACATCGGCGTCGAAGTGGGTGTCGTTGAAAACCTGCTGGGGGGACGGCTCGCGGCTGGGCAGACGCTCGGCCGCGTCGTCGCCGAGGGCGTCGAAACGGATGCGCTGCTTGCGGCGGACCATGTCCAGGAAGAGGTTCGTCGTGATGCGGTGGAGCCAGCCCTCGAACGTGCCGGGGGTGTACGTCGACAGCGAACGGAAGACGCGGACGAACACCTCCTGGGTGAGGTCCTCGGCGTCGTGCTGGTTGCCCGTGAGGCGGTAGGCCAGGCGGTAGACCCGAGCGCTGTGCGTGCTGACGATCTCCTCCCAGGTGGGAGGGGTCCACGCCTGCGATTCCGCA
Source organism: Streptomyces sp. NPDC002867 (assembly GCF_053591895.1). Lineage (NCBI taxonomy): Bacteria > Bacillati > Actinomycetota > Actinomycetes > Kitasatosporales > Streptomycetaceae > Streptomyces > Streptomyces sp. NPDC002867. Next base: position 20,812 of record NZ_JBSFUR010000068.1, read on the forward strand.
TCCGATGCGAAGGTCGCGGTGGCTGCGGAGTCGGCGGGCACGGAACGGTCAGCGGTGTTGGTCACGGATTTGGGCTCACCCACCGACCTGAGGAAGCGCCTGAGCACTCCTCCCCGATCCGCAGGTGCAGCCGCACCTCCCCTGTCAGCTCTGGTGGTGTCCAGCGGAGCCCCTACCATAGCCACCTCGCCCGTTAGCTCCGGATAAGAATCTTTACGTGGATTTGGGTCCGTGGATCCGGCTCTGCGTCCGGCCCCGATCCACGTACTCTCCCCGTCCTTCCTCAACGTCCGGTCCCATCTGCGGGTTCCCGGGTGCAGCGGATACAGTCAGCGTCGCGCGAACTACGGGGACAGGAGAGGGTCATTACCGCCAACCGGCAGACGAGCTGGGCGTTCGCCGACGCCTTTGTCGCCGAGGACGACGCTCTGCGCTGGGCCCGCGAGCGGGCCCGGGAGGCAGGGCTGCCCTCGGTGTCGCCCGGCACCGGCTCCGCGCTGCGCCTGCTGGCCGCCACCGCCGACGCCAAGGCCGTGGCCGAGATCGGGACCGGGACCGGTGTCTCGGGGATCTACCTCTTGCAGGGCATGCGGCCCGACGGCGTGCTGACCACGGTCGACCTGGAGCCGGAGCGCCAGCAGTTCGCGCGGGAGGCGTTCCGCGCGGCCGGCTTCGCGGGGAACCGCGCGCGCTTCATCCCTGGCGGCGCGCTGGACGTCCTGCCACGGCTGGCCGACGGCGGATACGACCTCGTCTTCTGCGACGGGGACCGTACGGAGTCGCTGGACTATCTCGCTGAATCGTTGCGCCTGCTCCGTCCGGGCGGGCTGGTCTGCTTCGAGGGCGTGTTCGCGGACGGCCGCACCGTGGACTCGGCGGCGCAGCCGTCGGAGGTGCTGAGGGTCCGGGAGCTGCTGCGTACGGTGCGGGAGAGTCCCGAGCTGCTGCCGACACTGCTGCCGGTGGGCGACGGCCTGCTCTGCGCGGTCCGCCGCGGCTGACCGCTGCGCGGGGGCCGCTGTGCGCTACGGCGCCGGGACGCCGCCTGGTGACCGATGCGCGCCCCAGGCGGCCGCGCTCCGGGGCGGCCCAGGGCCCGCGCCCCCTCCGCGCGGCAGACGACCCGGGTGGAGAAAGCGCGCTGCCCCGGCACTTGCGTACCGGGGCAGGCGAAGAATCAGGACGCGTCAGCCGACGACCTTCTTCAGGGCGTCGCCCAGTGCGTCGGCTTCGTCCGGAGTCAGCTCGACGACAAGCCGACCGCCGCCTTCGAGCGGAACGCGCATGACGATGCCCCGCCCCTCCTTGGTCACCTCGAGCGGGCCGTCGCCCGTCCGCGGCTTCATGGCCGCCATGCTCGTTCCCCTTCCTGAAACCAGCTCATCGCAGCCGGCGGCCCCATGACAGGTGCTGTGTCACCGGCATCGAACACATTGCTTCCAGGCCATTATCCCGCATGGCGGGACCCAAAGACCAACATCAGTCGGCATCGCTTACGCAACGCGCTCTCGCAAAACCACCCAATTCGGCGATCGGCCTGCGATACTTCGCCGCGCTCCGAAGCCGCCGCGACAGGGTTTCTTTGACGCAGGTCACATGTCCCCGTCCGGCGATCTCCGCCATGCTGGGCCCCGACATTGCCGTCAGAACCGCAAAGGGGACCCACCATGGCCGACGCCGTGCTGTACGACGTGAGCGACGGACTCGCGACGATCACGATCAACCGGCCCGAGGCCATGAACGCCATGAACGTCGAGGCGAAGGTCGCGCTGCGGGACGCCGCTCGGGCCGCTGCCGCCGACCCCGGCGTACGCGCGGTCCTGCTCACGGCGACGGGCAAGGCGTTCTGCGTGGGGCAGGACCTCAAGGAGCACGTGGAGCTGCTGGCCGCCGACCGGGAGTCGGGCAGCGGCGGCACCATGACCACTGTGCGGGAGCACTACAACCCGATCGTCCGCGCGCTGACCGAGATGCCGAAGCCGGTCGTCGCGGGCGTGAACGGCGTCGCGGCCGGCGCCGGTCTGGGCTTCGCCCTCGCCGCCGACTACCGGATCGTGGCGGACACGGCGAAGTTCACGACGTCGTTCGCGGGTGTGGCGCTGACCGCCGACTCGGGGGTGTCGTGGACGCTGCCCCGGCTGATCGGCCAGAGCCGTGCGGCCGACCTGCTGCTGTTCCCGCGGTCGTTCTCCGCGCAGGAGGCGTACGACTGGGGCATCGCGAACCGGCTGGTCCCGGCGGACGAGCTGGCCTCTGAGGCGGCAGCCGTGGCCCGGGGGCTGGCCGAGGGGCCCACGGTGGCGTACGCGGCGCTCAAGGAGTCGCTGGCGTACGGCGCGAGCCGTTCGCTGAGCGAGGCGCTGGACAAGGAGGAGGAGCTGCAGTCGAAGGCGGGCGCCTCCGAGGACCACGCGATCGCCGTACAGGCCTTCCTGGCGAAGGAGAAGCCGAAGTACCTCGGGCGCTAGGCCCTCTCTTTCGGATCTTGCCGGGCTCGCGTGCCCTGGCACCGCACCTCTCCCCCGTAGCCCTTCGGGCACGGGAGGCGCCCCCAGCGTCGTCGTCAGTCCCCGACGTCCCCCAGCTACCGCTGGGAGGTGCCCCCACCGCGTGGACTCTCCCCCGGCCTTCGGCCGGGAGGTGCCCCCGTCCTCCGCCTTGCGAT
>NZ_JBSFUR010000069.1:0-9926 GCF_053591895.1 Streptomyces sp. NPDC002867
GTTCTCGAAGTCCGGGTGCGCGGTCAGGACGTCGAGCATCTGCTCGGCGTACGGCTCCCAGTCGGTCGCGCAGTGCAGGACCGCGCCGGGCCGGACGGGGCCGGCTGCTGGTGTCGTGCGCTCCTCCTTGCCGGGCCGGTGGCTCAGCCGGGGACGACGCTCTCGAACGCGTGCAGGTAGGAGTTCACCGGGCGGATCTCCCCGACGACCAGACCGGCGGCCTCCATGCGGCTGGTCATGCTCTCCTTCGTGTGCTTGGCCCCGCCCACGTTCAGGAGGAGCAGCAGGTCCATCGAGGTGGTGAACTTCATCGACGGCGAGTCGTCGACGAGGTTCTCGATGACGATCACCCGGGCCCCGGGGCGGGCCGACCCGACGACGTTGCGCAGTGTCCGGGCGGTGCTGTCGTCGTCCCACTCCAGGATGTTCTTGATGACGTAGACGTCGGCGCCGACCGGCAGGGCCCGACGGCAGTCGCCGGGCACGATGCTCACCCGGTCGGCGAGCGCACCGCCCTCGCGCAGCCGCGGGTCGGCCTTCTCGACGACACCCGGCAGGTCGAACAGCGTGCCCTTCAGGCCGGGGTTCTTCTCCAGCAGGCTGGCCAGCACATGACCCTGGCCGCCGCCGATGTCGGCGACCGTGGACGCCCCGGTGAGGTCGAGGAGTTCGGCGACGTCGCGCGCGGACTGCACGCTGGAGGTGGTCATGGCCCGGTTGAACACCTGGGCCGACTCCTCCGCGTCCTCGTGGAGGTAGGTGAAGAACTCCTTGCCGTACAACTCCCCGAAGACGCTGCCGCCCGTGCGCACCGCCGCGTCGAGGCGGGGCCAGGCGGCCCAGGTCCACGGTTCGGTGCACCACAGGGCGATGTAGCGCAGGCTGTGCGGGTCGTCCTCGCGCAGCAGCCGGGACATGTCGGTGTGCGCGAACCGGCCGTCCGCGTCCTCGGTGAAGATCCCGTAGCAGGTCAGGGCGCGGAGCATGCGCCGCAGCGCTCTCGCGTCGGTCTTCACGGCCGCGGCGAGGTCCTCCGCGGTGCTGGGGGTGTCCTCCAGGGCGTCGGCGACGCCGAGCCTTGCCGCCGCGCGCACGGCGGCGGCGCAGGCCGCGCCGAAGACGAGTTCGCGCAGCCTCATGGAGGCATGGGGCGCGGTGGGCTCGACGGGCACGGGGGATGCGGTGGATGCGGTGAGTGCGGTGGATGCGGTGGTGGTCATGCCGCCTCGCTTCTCGTGAGTGGGGCCGGGCCTGACGGCCCGGCCAGTCGGTCCCTCGCGGCGTCGCTCAGCACAGTCCGGCGGGCTCGGAGACGCCGCACACGTTGGCGTCGAAGCGGTTGCCGGTGCCGGCGGCGTCCCGGTCGGCCAGGTCGGCCGCCCCGTTGCGCACGACGACGTTGTCCCGGACGACGTTGTCCGTGCCGGGGATGCCGACGACGCTCTTGAAGAGGACGATGCCGCCGGAGAACGGCGAGGAGCCCACGTTGCCCCACACGATGTTCCGCTCGACGACGGTGTCCTCGGTGCCGGTGAGGACGATGCCCGCGCCCTGGATCTCGGGCAGCCGGGCCGTGGCCTTGCAGGCCTTGTTGTTGCGCAGGACATGGTTGCCACTGACCGTCAGGGCGCCCGCGCGCGGCTTCGATTCGTCACCGACGAGGAACAGACCGGCGCAGTTCGCCATCATCGTGTTGCGGTCGACGGTCAGGTTGCGCACCCGCCGGACCGTGGCGCCGATGCGGTTGTCCGTCATCACGTTGCCACTGATCCGCGTCCCGAGGGTGTCGGTGGCACCGGCCTCCTCGGAGACTGTGTTCGCCACGAAGATGCCGGCGTCGCCGTTGGACCGGACGATGTTGCCCGTCAGGACGGAGCGGGTGGAGCGCTGCTCGGCGATCCCCCAGGTGCCGTTCTTCTCCGAGGTCACGCCCCGCACGGTCAGCCGGTCGGTCCAGGAGGCCCACACGCCGCTCTTGGTGAAGCCCGACAGGGCCAGCGCCTGGATGCGTACGCCGTCGACGGACTGCTCGGCCGTGCCGGTCACGCAGACACCGTTCCCCGCGGCGGCGCAGGCGTTCCCGGCCCGCGCGGTGGCCGCCGCGGGCTTGATCACGGTACGGGCACCCGCCCCGCGCAGCGTCAGGCCGGACGTGGTGATCAGCACGCTCTCGTGGTACGTACCGGCGGCGATGACGACGGTGTCGCCCGGCCGGGCGGCGTCCACGGCGGCCTGGATCGACTGGCCGGGGCTCACATGGTGGGTCTCGGCGGCGTGGGCGGGGACCGCGGCGGCCGCTCCGGAGGCGACGAGCAGGGCTGTGGAGGCGAGGCAGGTGATTTGTCGTTTCGTCATAAGCCGAAGCTATGCGCCGAAGCAGATGAATCGTGACATACCGGGGCAGTCTGTGGTCGTGTCGCGCGCGTCGCTTCCCCGTGCAGCGCAACGGATCTCCCCAGAGGGAGCAACGTCTCCGGGCCTGTCACCGACGCCTTATCGTGGTCGTCATGACTGTGCCCGAGCGGATCCGCATCGTCTCCCGTTCCTCCCCGATGGCCCTCGCCCAGGTGGAGCGCGTACGCGCCGAACTGGCCGCGCTGCATCCGGGCATCCGTACGGAGGTCGTGCCCGTCACCACGACCGGCGACCGGTGGATGGGCGACCTGGCCGAGGTCGAGGGCAAGGGCGCGTTCACCAAGGAGGTCGACGCCGCGCTCCTGGCCGGTGAGGCCGACCTCGCGGTGCACTGCGTCAAGGACATCCCGGCCGACCGGCCGCTGCCCGCCGGCACGACGTTCGCGGCCTTCCTCAAGCGGGACGACATCCGTGACGCCCTGATCCACCCCGGCGGCCTGGCGCTCGACGAGCTGCCGGCCGGTACGCGGATCGGCACGTCGTCCGTCCGGCGGGCGGCCCAACTGGCCGCCTCGCACCCCGAGCTGGAGTGCGTGCCGATGCGGGGCAACGCCAACCGGCGCCTGGAGAAGCTGTACGCGGGGGACGCGGACGCGCTCCTGCTCGCCGTCTCCGGCCTCGAGCGCATCGGCCGCACCGACGTGATCAGCGAGATCCTGTCGGTCGAGACGATGTGCCCGCCGATCGGCGCCGGGGTCCTCGCTCTCCAGTGCCGCGAGCACGACGACGCCGTGATCGACGTGGTGAGCGCCCTCGGCGACCCGGACGCCCACCGGGAGACGACGGCGGAGCGGATGTTCCTTCACGTCCTGCAGGGGCACTGCAACAGCCCGATCGCCGGTTACGCGCAGGCCGAGCGGAACGGCGACCTGTCGCTGCGGGCGAAGGTCTTCACCCCGGACGGCAAGACCGTGCTCAACGCGCACGAGTGGGCCGGGCGGCTGGACCCGGCCACGCTCGGCACCTCGGTGGCCGTCGCACTGCTGCGCCAGGGAGCGCGCGAGCTGATCGACGGCATCGCGCACTAGAGGAGCGCGACGGGCGTGGTGCTCAGGACTCCTCGAAGTAGGCGTCGAGCACCGCGTCCAGCTCCGCCGTCCACTCCTTGAGCCGGCCTCTGGCGTCCGCCTCGACCTCGGCGTTGAACCAGCGGTTGGCCGCGACGTGGACCGTGACGGTGAAACGGCGGCCGAACCGCGGGGTCTTGACCTCGACCGCGCCGATCTCGTCCCAGCGGAAGTCGGCTTCCTGGTCGTCGAGGCGGAAGCGGACGCCCTCGCGGTTCGCGGTGATCGAGCCGCGGCGGTCGCTGACCTCGAAGACGGGGCCGTCGTCCCCGGCGCCGTCGGCGTCCTCACCGTCCGCTGCCGTGTCGTCCGCTGCCGTCTCGCTCCCGCCCGTGTCGTCCCCGGCCGCGGGCCCGGCGGCGTCCTCGATCGCGTCCTCGGCCCCGTCGTCGGAGACCGCCTGCGGGGCGTCCTCCCCGGCGGCGTCCTCCGGCTCCTTGTCCTCGCGCTCCCGCGTCCCGCCGGCCGCCGCGGGGGCGGGACGGGCGCCGACGAGGCCTGGGAGGAAGGCCGGGTCCGTGCTCACGGCGAAGTCCGGCTTGATGTTCGGATCTATCTGCTGCTCCACGGCGGGCAGTATGGTCGACGAAGCTGTGCGAGGCCAATGGGCGTTCGGGCGGCGCTTCGCCGCGGCGGATCCGATCAGGGCGGAACGGACCGGCCCCGCCGCCCGGCGCGGTGTCCGGTCTTGCGACCGGACGCGGCCCACCGGGCAGCGGGGCCCGTTGTGCACCGCCGCGGCGTCAGCGGCGCAGCAGCTGCTTCATCCGCTTGCCCTCGCGGGACTCTGCGAGGGTGTCCCACAGCTTCTTCGAGCTGGTGGAGGTGTAGACGCCGGGCGCACCCTGCTCACCGCAGCCCTCGCCGTACGACACGATGCCGATCTGGTAGGTGCGGCCGGCGACCTTGCGGAACAGCGGGCCGCCGCTGTCGCCCTGGCAGGAGTCCTTGCCCTCGACGCCCGCGCAGACGTTGACGGCCTTGTTGTACTCCGGGTACGTCGCCGTGCACTCGGCGTGCGAGAGCAGGGGCACCTTCACGCCGCGCAGCCGGTCGGGGAAGCTGGGCACCTCGGTGTCGGTGTTGCCCCAGCCGATGACCGTCGCCTGCGCGCCGGGGCGGAGCAGGGCGTCCGTGCCGGCGGTCGGCATCTTCACGGCGGCGATGCCCGCGACGGGCTTGGCGAGCTCCAGCAGCGCCAGGTCGTACGCCTCGTCCCCCTTGGCGTAGCGGGGGTGCGAGACGATGCTCCGCACGTTGCGCAGCTGCCCCTGGCGCTTGTCGGACAGCACGGTCCGGCCGACCGTGACCTCCAGCTTCTTCGCCTCGGTGTCTGTCACGCAGTGGGCTGCCGTCAGGACCACGTTCGCGTTGATCAGGCTGCCGCCGCAGAACTGGCGGTCGGTCGGGCTTCCGGAGCCCTTGTTCAGGAGGGCGGCCATCCACGGGTGGGCGGAGACGGGCTGCTCCACACCTCCGATGATCTTGATACTGGGCCTGGCCCGCTCCTCGCCGGGTGCCGTGTGCGCGGCGGCCGTGGTGACGGCCGACGCGAGGAGGGCCAGAGCCGCACTCGCCACCAGCCCGACGGAGGTTATCCGGCGGACACGGTGACGGGTCGGGGAAACTCTCATGGGGGTTGGTCTCCACTTCTGATCACGGACACCGAAGGGCCTTTCCCAGCAGGGGTGTTGACCCTTCGGCACTGTCGTGTCATCAGAGCGGCAAATCGCGCGTGAGGTTCACTCGCCACCGGAGGTTTTCCGGTGCGACGCGCTCAGACCAGCGGCTGGTAGTCGAGGCGCGGGAAGTAGTCCTCCCTCGTGCCGTCGCGGCGCACGTCCCACGTGGCGCAGTGGAGGGAGCCCCCGTACTCGAACACGTTGCGGAACGGGACGGTGAAGACCTCGAAGTCCAGCTTGGCGAGCAGGTCCTGGAGCGGCTTCTCCTGCTCCTCGCAGATCACCTTCGTGGGCGAGATGCTGAGGACGTTCATCGAGAGCCACTTCGACGACTGGCAGTACTGCGGCATCTCGTGGTTGCCCAGGACGGGCTGCGGGACCTCGATCAGCTCCCAGTCGTTGGCGAGGAACATCTTCTCCTCGCCCTCGCGCAGCGGCCGTTCCGGGTTGGTGAGGATCACGCCCGGGCGCAGCGGCACGAAGGTGCAGTCGATGTGCGAGGGGAAGAAGTCCAGCGGGAAGTGCACCGTGTGGACACGGAAGCCCCGCGGCTCCAGGTGCCGCTTGAGCCAGTGGATGCCCGCCCGGTTGGTGGTCATCGACTCCTGGACGAGGATGTCGCGTCCGAGCCGGCTCATGTCGGCGGCGTCGAAGATCACCTCGTCCTGGTTGATGCAGAACTCGAAGGAGTGCATCTGCGCGTGCCGCTTCTCCAGCGGCCAGTCCCAGAACTCCTCGCGGTACATGTCGTCGGCCATCGACGGCTTGGGCGCGGTCGTCCACTCGACGCGCGGGTCCGCGTTCCAGTACTCGTACACCAGCTTGCGGTAGGGCTGGTACTCGAAGTACCGGGCCCGGCGCGACATGGTGGCCTCGATGATCTCGTTGCCCATGGTGATCATCACGTCGCGCGGGCAGACGGCGCAGTACTGGTTCTCGACCTCGAAGTCGGGCGTGCGGACCGGGGCGGAGAAGTCGTGGGGCTCGGGGCGGCGGACCGTGACGCCCTGGGACTCCAGCAGCGCGGCGAGTCCGGCGAGTTCCTCGTTGGCGAGTTCGATGGCCTTGTCGGACTTCGGGCCGGTCGGGAACGGCGTGTCGGGGGCGTTGCGGATCGCGGGCCGGCTGCCCGGTTCGGTCGGCTCGAAGCAGGCGTTGTCGGCGGAGCCGACCACCATCTCCTGGAGCGGGTCCCACTCGTTCCAGGAATTGACGGCCACGGAGTCGTTCTGCATGTGCACGGTCACCTGTCTGTGAGGAAGCGTTCTCGCGGGAGGGGAAGCGGGTTACGCGGGGTCGTTCGCGTCGGCGAGGCTCGCGGGACGCATGTCGGTCCAGTTCGTCTCGATGTAGTCGAGGCAGCTGCCCCGGTCGGTGTCGGCCACCACGACGTCCCAGCCGCGCGGCACCAGGACGAACGCGGGCCACAGGCAGTGCTGGCGTTCCTCGTTGACGAGCACGTGGAAGGTGCCGTCCTCGTTCTCGAAGGGGTTGGTCATGGCAACTGCTCCCTTTCTGTGTCGGGACCGGATGTCCGCCGGCGGCGGGTCGGAGCCGGGTCGGCTCGGGTCGTCGGCTCAAGTCGTCGGCTCAGGTCGTCGGCTCAGGCCAGTGCGAGAGCCAGGGCTCGCGCGGTACGGCAGCGGAAGACGGCCGCGACGTCGACCGTCCGCCCGAGTGCCGCCTCGATCCGGCCCACGAGGCGCAGAGCTGTGACGGAGTCGCAGCCGAGGTCGAACACGTCGTCGTCCGCGCCCACGGACGCGCACCCCAGCACCTCGGCGATCAGCTCGCACAGCTGCTGCCGTACGGGCTCGTCGGCCGGTGCCGGTAGGGGGGTCAGAAAGCGTTCCGCCGGGTCGTCCAGAGCCCCCGGCAGGTCGACGAGCAGCTTCCTCAGATGTGCGGCCACCTGCTGCCCGAACCCGGCGTCGAACAGGTCGGTGCGGTAGCCGACCTCCAGGTACAGCTGCCGGCCGGGCGCGGCCATCAGCTTCAGCGGATAGTGGTACGCGTCGTGGCCGGTGACGCCGACCAGCCGCAGGCCGTCGTCCGGGCCGCTCGGAAGGGTCTCGGCGGTCGGGAAGTTCTCCACGACGACGCAGCTGTCGAACAGGGTTCCCGCTCCCACCGCCCGCTGGATGTCGGTCAGGGCGAGGTGGTGGTACGGGAGGAGCTGGGCGTGCTCCTCCTGCACGCGCCCGAGCAGGGCGGCCACCGGTTCGGCCGGGTCGAGGCGGACCCGCACCGGCACGGTGTTGATGAACAGCCCCACCATCTCCTCCACGCCGGGCAGTTCCGCGACGCGGCCCGAGACAGTGGCCCCGAACGTGATGTCGCGCTGCCCGGTCCGCCGGTACAGGCACAGCGCCCAGGCCACCCTCAGCAGGGTGTTGAGCGTGACGCCGTGCCGGCGTGACACGTCGAGCAGTGCGGAGGTCTCCGGTTCGGAGAGCTCAACGGCGACGGTCTCCGGCAGTGCGCGTATGCGTGCGGTGTCCCGGTCCGGGCAGACAAGCGTGGGTTCCTTCAGGCCGGACAACGCGTCGGCCCAGGCCAGGCGGGCCTCGTCACGGTCCTGCTCCGCCAGCCAGCGCAGGTAGTCGGGGTAGTGGCCGGGGGCCGGCAGACCGCTCACGTCGTCGCCGTGGTCGAAGAGCGCGAGCAGGTCCCGCAGGAGCAGCGACGTGGTCCAGCCGTCGGTGATCAGGTGGTGCATGCTCAGCACCAGTTGCTGCCGGTCCTCGGCCAGGGCGAGGAGGGTGCAGCGCATCAGGGGCGGCCGGGAGGGGTCGAAGCGCTTGCGCTTGTCGGCGTCCAGCAGCGCCTCCCGCCGTGCGGCCTGCTCCTGCGGGCCGAGGCCGGTCAGGTCGTGCACGTGCCACGGCATCCGGACCTGTTCCGGGACGACCTGCACCGGTTCTCCCGACCGCCGTTGGAGGAAGCCCGCGCGCAGCATCGGGTGGCGCCGCAGCAGGGCGTCGCAGGCGGCCCGGAACCGGTCGGCCTCGAGGCGCCCCTCCACCTCCAGGGAGATCTGGACGTTGTAGACGTCGAGGTCCCGGCTGTCGTAGCGGGCGTGGAAGAACAGTCCTTCCTGCATGGGGGTGAGCGGCAGGACGCACGCGAGGGGCATGCCCGTGCGCGCGCCGAGCAGGGCGGCCTCCTCCTCGTCGATCTCGCCCGCCTCCCGCCTGAGCGCGGGTGCCTGCCGCGGGCCGAGTGCCTCCGCGCTCGCCGCGTGGGCCACCAGCGCGCGCAGTGCGGCGAACCAGAGCTCGGCGAGGCCGGCCGTCTCCTGGTCGGTCAGGAGGCGGCGGGCCCACAGCCAGTGGGCGGTCAGCCGCGGGCCCGCCGGGCTGTCGGCGACGGCCGCGTTCAGCTCGACGACGTGCGCCATCGGCATGCGCGGATCGGCGCCGACGGGCAGTGCGTCGGACTCGGGTGCCACGCTCCAGTCGGCCTCGCCCGGACCGCTGTTCCTGCCGAGGTAGTTGAAGGCGATCTGCGGCGCCGGGCAGGCGGCCAGCTCGGCGGCCGTCTCCCGGTTCAGGTGGCGCAGCAGGCCGAAGCCGATGCCGCGCCGGGGGATGCGCCGGACCTGGGCGGTGACCCGGCGCACGGCGTCGCCGAGGCCGGGGTCCGCCGGATCGCCGTCCGGAGTCCAGTGGCGGGTCCCGGCGTCGATCCGCACGGGGTGGAGCGACGTGAGCCAGCCGACGGTGCCCGACAGGTCGACGTCCTCGGTGAGGTGCTCGCGGCCGTGCCCCTCGACGTCGACGAGCACCGCGGTGCCGTCGCCCGCGCCGGGACGCCGCCAGGCGGTGACGGCGAGCGCCAGGGCCGTCAGCAGCACCTCGTTCGTGTGGGCGCCGAAGACGGCCGGCACCGTGGTGAGCAGCGGGGCGGTCAGGTCCTCGGGGAGGGTGAGGGAGAGTTCGCCGGCCGTCGCGTAGATGTCCTTGGACGGCGAGAGCCGGGACTCGGTGACGGCGACGCCGCCTGCGGCCAGCGTCCTGCGCCAGTACGGCAGTTCGCCCAGAACGACGGGTGTCTGCGCCTCCGCCCGCAGCATCCGGCTCCAGTCCCCCAAGGGGAGCGGTACCGGGGCCGGCCGCGGGGTGGCCCCGGACGCCGCGCTCTGCCAGGCGGAGTACAGGTCGGTCAGCAGGATGTGCCAGGAGACCGCGTCGACGGCCAGGTGGTGGACGGTGACCAGGAGGCGTCCCTGCTCTCCCTCGCCGGCGTCGAACCAGGTGGCCCGCAGCATCGTGCCGTCACGCGGGGCGAGAGCGTCGGCGTCCTCCTCGGCGCACGCGGAGATCCGTGCGCGGAGCGCGTCGGGGCCGAGGCCGCTTGCGTCGATTCGCCGGACCCCCTCCCGCAGCGCGTCCTGGTCCACCGGGTCCACGGCGAGGGATCCGTCCTCCCGCCACCGTCCGCGCAGCGCCTCGTGGCGCTCCACGACGGCCCGTACGGCGACGGCAAGCCGGTCGATGCCGAGTGCGGGCGGCACGCGGAGCAGGGTCGACTGGTGGAAGGCGTCGACCGTGCCGCCGAGTTCGCGCAGCCACTGCATGATCGGCGTGGCGGGGACGACGGCGGACGCATCGTCGCGGGCTTTCGCGCGGGAGCCGGTCGCCGGGGCCGCGTCCGGCGTGGCCGCCTGGTGCAGGAAGGCGGCGAGGCCCTGAGGCGTGCGGTGCGTGAAGACCTGCTTCGGCGTGAACCGCAGACCCGCCTCACGCGCCCGCGCCACCAA
>NZ_JBSFUR010000069.1:10022-22435 GCF_053591895.1 Streptomyces sp. NPDC002867
GCGAAGAAATCATCCCCCGCCCCCACCGCGTCCCTACCGAGCACCTGCCCGAACAGCCCCGCCAGCACCGCCTCGACATCGTCTGTCGCGCCTTCGCGCTGCGGCTGCCGCGCGTCGGCCGGCTGTGACGCCTGAGACGGCTGCTCCTCGTCCTGGTGCAGGAAGGCGGCGAGGCCCTGAGGCGTGCGGTGCGTGAAGACCTGCTTCGGCGTGAACCGCAGACCCGCCTCACGCGCCCGCGCCACCAACTGGATCACCGTGATCGAATCACCGCCCAGAGCGAAGAAATCATCCCCCGCCCCCACCGCGTCCCTACCGAGCACCTGCCCGAACAGCCCCGCCAGCACCGCCTCGACATCGTCTGTCGCGCCTTCGCCCGGCCGGGAGTCCTGGGGCCGCTGCGCGTCCGGTTCCTCCGGCGCGGGCAGCGCGGCCCGGTCGACCTTGCCGTTGGGCGTCAGGGGAAGGGCGGACAGCGTCACGAACGCGGAGGGCACCATGTACGCGGGCAGCCGCTCCGCGACCCGCTCGGCGAGGGCGGGCAGTTCGGCGTCCCGGCCCGCCGCCGCCACGACGTACGCCACCAGACGCGGCGTCCCGCGCCGGTCCTCGCGTACCGCCGCGGCTGCCTGCGCGACGGCCGGGTCGCTCGCGACCACGGTCTCGATCTCGCCCAGCTCGACCCGGAAGCCGCGGACCTTGACCTGGTCGTCGGTCCGGCCCCCGTAGACCATGGTCCCGTCGGGCCGCCACCAGGCGATGTCGCCGGTGCGGTACATGCGGGCGCCCGGCGCGCCGAACGGGTCGGCGACGAAGCGGGCCGCGGAGAGGCCCGGCCGTCCGACGTAGCCGCGCGCGAGCACGTCGCCGCCGATGTACAGCTCGCCGGGCACGCCGGCGGGGACCGGGCGCAGGCAGCGGTCCAGGACGTAGACGCGGGCGCCGGGGACGGGCCGGCCGATGGGCACCGCGCCCTGCGGGAGGGTGTCCCCGGGCTCGATGCGGTACTCCATGCAGCCCACGGTCGCCTCCGTGGGGCCGTACTCGTTCACGACCGTCGCGCCCGGATGGCGGGCGCGCCACGCGGCCAGCGCCTCGCCCGTCAACTGCTCACCGCCCAGTACGAGTTCGCCGGTCGGTGAGTACCAGTCGGCGGACGCCGTGAGCACCGGCAGGTGGCTGGGCGTGGCCTTCACGAAGGCGGCGCGGCCCTCGGCCCCGGCCGGGGCGTCGAAGTCGTTGAGGTCGACGATGCGGACCAGGCCGCCCGAGGTCAGCGGCCCGAAGATGCCGGTCACCGTGAGATCGAAGGACAGCGGCGAGTGCACCAGCGCCGCGTCGGCGAGGCCGGGGTAGGCCGCGCGGGCGAAGGTGAGGTAGCCGTCGACCGTACGGTGCTCCACCGCGACGCCCTTCGGGCGCCCGGTCGATCCCGACGTGTAGATGACGTAGGCCAGGTCCGCGGGCCGGACGGGCGCGCCGCGCTCCGCGTCGTCCACGTCGTGGCCCGGCAGCGCCGCCAGTTCGGCCCGCACGGCGGGATCGGCGACGGCGACCGGCCGCGGGTGCCCGGTCAGCGCGGGGTGGCCGTCGTCGGAGCAGATCACGGCGGACGGAGCGGAGTCGGCGAGCATGAACGCGATGCGCTCCCGGGGGTACCCGAGGTCGACCGGCAGGTACGCGGCCCCCGCCTTGAGGATGCCCAGGAGAGCCACGATGAGGTCGGTGCCGCGCGGCAGCGCCACGGCGACGAGGTCACCCGGCTTGACTCCCCGGCCCAGCAGGAGCCGGGCCATCCTGTTGGCGGCCTCGTCGAGCACGCGGTAGCCGAGCGTCCGTTCGGCGTCGGCGACGGCCGGCGCGTCGGGGGTCTCGCGCACCCGGTCCGCGAACCGCCGCACGAGCGTCGCCGGGCCGTGGCCGGAGACCGAGTGGGTCGCCGGGCTGTGGCCGGAGACCGCCTGCGCCTCGGGACCGCGGCCCCACTCGTCCAGGACGCGCGCCCGCTCCTCGGCGGTCAGCAGCGGGAGCTGGGCGACGGAGGTGTCCGGCGCCCCGGCGAAGGTGTCGAGCAGCAGCCTCAGCCGGGAGCAGACCAGCTCCAGGCGCGCGCCGTCGAACCGGTCCCCGTGGTAGCTGATCTGGAGCCGCAGCCGGGGGCCGGGGACCGCGACGACGCTGAGCGGGTAGTGGGTGGCGCCGGTGATCTCCTGCCGGCCGTTCTCCTCGGCGTCCGCCGTGTCGGCCGCGTCCTCGGTGAGTGGGACGATCCGCAGGCCGGGCACCCGGTCGCGCACGGAGGTCCAGCCGAAAGGTGCGTTGCCGAACCCGGTGGACGTGTCGAAGAGCGTGTCGAGGCCGGTCAGGCGCCGCACCTCGGCCAGGCCCAGGTGCTGGTGCGGGGCCAGCGCCAGTTGCTCCTCCTGGACGCGGGTGAACAGGGCGGCCAGCGACTCCGCGGGGTCGATCCGTACCCGGACCGGAACCGCGTTCATGAGCAGGCCGACCACGGAGTCGGCGCCCGGGAGCTGCGGCGGGCGGCCGTGCACCGTCTGCCCGAACACCACGTCGTCCCGCCCGGTCAGCAGCGACAGCAGCAGCGACCAGACGCCCTGCACCACGGCGTTGAGGGTGAGACCGTGCTGCCGGGCGGTCGCCACCAGGGCCTCGGTCGCGTCCTCGGGGAGCGTCACGTACGTCAGGCCCGGCATGGCGCCGACGCCCGCCGCCGGCGCGCCGGGAGCGACGAGCGTCGGCTCCCCGAGCCCGTGCAGCGCCTCGCGCCAGGCGGCTTCGGCGGCAGGGCGGTCCTGGCGGGAGAGCCACCGCAGGAAGTGGGAGAAGGGGGTGACGGGGGCGAGTGCGTTGTTGCCCGTACCGCCGCCGGCCTCCTGGTGGTACAGCGTGAACAGGTCCTCCAGCACGAGCGGCAGGGACCAGCCGTCCAGCAGGATGTGGTGGTACGTCAGGACGAAGGCGTACTGGTCCTGGCCCAGCCGCACGAGGGCGAAGCGCATCAGCGGCGGCGCCGCCATGTCGAACCGGCGCAGCCGCTCCTCCTCGAGGAAGGCCAGCAGCTTCTTCCGGCGCACGGGCTCGGGGTCCGCGGAGAGGTCGAGCTCCGTCCACGGCGTCTTCACCGTGCGCCGCACCAGTTGCACCGACTGCCCGTTCCCCCGCTGGCGGAAGCCGGACCGCAGCACGGCGTGACGTGCCAGCGTGGCGGCGCAGGCCGCGCGCAGTGCGGTTGCCGAGACGTCCCCGACGAGCTCGAAGGGGGCTTGGATGTTGTAGACGTCCACCGCCTCGGTGTCGTACAGCGCGTGGAAGAACATGCCCTCCTGCAGCGGCGTGAGGGGCAGCGCGGACTCGATGGGCGACTGTGTCACTTCGTTCACTGTCTGGTCTTCCCCGGAAGCGGTCAGCGGGCGCGCAGGGCGGGCGGCTGGTCATCGGAAGGCGTGGAGGTGGCGTGGTGCGTTCTCGGCCACTGCGGCGATGATGTCGCGCGGCTGAGACGGCGGGCCAGGCAGCCGACCGGCAGTTTCCTGCCCGCCGGAAGGCGCTCCGGCCGGGCGGAATGCCGGTGGCGAGCGGGATCGGCCGGGCGGCCGGGCGGGGACGGACCGCCGGACGCGTACGGCGGCGGACCGGTCCGGCGGGCCGTCGCGCGCCGGCGGGTTTCAGCGACGGAGGGCCGGTTCCGGCAGGTCGGCGCGCGTGAGGAGGTCGGACATGGAGACCAGCACCCTGCGCTCCCCGGTGAACGCCTCCCGGCCGTGCGACCAGCGCATGTTGTCGATCACCAGCAGGTCGTGACGCAGCCAGTCGAAGCGCTCGGCACGGCGCCCGAACGCCGAGCGGACCGCGGCGACCATGTCGTCCGGGATGCGCGTACCGTCCCCGAACAGCACGTCGTTGGGCAGCCCGTCCTCGCCGAGGAGGGCCACCAGGTCCGCCCGCAGACCGCCCGGGAGCGAGGACTGGTGGAACAGCAGCAGGTGGTTGAACCAGACGCGCTGCCCGGTGCGGGGATGCGTCACGGTCGCCGGGGCGCGGCGGACCGTGCGCAGGCAGTCGTCGTCCAGCCATTCCCGTTCGAGGCCGCCCGCCGCGCACAGCCGGTCCACCTCCTCGCGGCTCGCGGCCTGGAACGCCTCGCGCCAGTCGAGGCCGACGCCGCTGCCGTAGTTGCGCACGTAGCGCAGGCCCAGGGTCTCCACCGCCTCGACCACCTCGGAGGGAATGTCCTCCAGCACGCCGGCGACGTCCGTGACCGGCGTCGCTCCCCCGGTCTCCGCAGGGGTCGCGCAGAAGAAGGCCAGCCGTCCGGGCCACGCGCCGGCGTACGACGACTCGCAGTGCTGCGGGATCACCTCACGCGCCGGATACTCGGTGGAGGTGAAGACGCCGTCGCCGACCTCGCTGCGCGGCGTGGAGCGCTCGGTGTACTCCAGCGGACTGAAGCCCATCTCGTCGAGGGCCCATTGGAACGCACCGACACCGTCGGCGGCGGCCCCCCTGATCAGTACGGCTCCGGTCGCGGCGACGGCCTCGTCGATCGCCCGCGCGTACCGGTGCACGATGGATCCCAGCTCTCCGCCGTGCGCCTCGATCACGGTGATGCCGGTCAGATCGTTCAATCTTCACAACTCCCTGGGGAAGGGGCCCCGCAGCGGTGCCCGGGTGTACGCGACAACGCGGCCGGTCATGGCAGCGCCGCCGTGACGGCGCCGAGCACGGCCGCGGCACCGGTGAAGAGGTAGTCGTGCCCGCCCGGCAGCAGCCGCACGGTGAACCCGGCCGACGAGCAGTCGCGCCAGCGCTCCAGCTGCGCCTCGTCCACCAGCGGATCCCCGGCGCCGCCGAAGACGTGCAGGGGGCAGCCGACCGGGACGGGTGCGGGGCTGCGGTACGCCTCGGCGAGTGTCAGGTCGCCCCGGACCGTGCGGAGCGCGTACCGCAAGTAGGCGGGGTACTCCCGCAGTTCGGGCGGGAACCCGCCGAACCCCTCCAGCCAGTCGAGCAGGCCCTCGTCGTCGCGGTCCGTGATCCGCCTGCCCACCGGGACGTGTGGCGCCCTGGACGCGGAGACGAACAGCGCGCGCGGCGGTGCCAGGCCTCGCCTGCCGATGCGGAGGGCGATCTCGTAGCCGAGAAGCGCGCCGAAGCTGTGGCCGAAGAGGGCGTAGGGCATGGCGAACTCGTCCGCGATGCCGTCGATCACGGCGTCGGCCAGTTCCTCGAGGGTGCCGGGCAGCGGCTCGGCACCGCGCACACCGCGACCGGGCAGTTCCACCGTCGCGAGTTCGACACCGTCCGGGGGCGTGAGCCGCCACGGGGCGAACGACCGGGCGCTGCCGCCCGCCTGCGGCAGGCAGATGAGCCGCAGGCGGGGGCTGGACGCGGTCACACGGCCGACGATCCACGGACTGTCCACACCACGCGTCGGTGTGTTCGCGGGGTGGGAGGGTCGTGCGGCGGCATGGGTTCGCATCCCGCTCCTTTCGTCGGCCGGCGTCTTACCGGGGCGGTGGCCCCCTGTTGCGGGTCATCGTGCGGCGGCTGCGGCGAACGGGACCAGGCACGGGGACCGGCAACCCGTCTGCCGCCCAGTTGCCCCGCGCCTGCCTGGAGGGTGGCCGGGCCGCGCGCCGAGGATGAGTCCCGACAGTCCTGCCTGCTCTGCTTTTGCGCCTGAAGGGATCGCCCAGCGATGACCGTTGTTCCTGACGAGGCAGCCGACACGACGTTCTTCACCCTGGACGCCGCCAAGGCGGACCTCATGGAGGTCGAGGCAATCAGCCGGACGATCCTGAACTGGGACTACGGCAAGCGCGACAGCCGGGTGTGGAGTCTGTACGAGAAGAACAAGTCCTCGCAGTGGAACGCCACCACCGACATCGACTGGGACCACGACGTCCACTTCGGGGCCGAGCTGACCGAGGAGAACGGCGCGCGGCTCGCGTCCTTCGTCGTCGGCGAGGGCAGTCCGGTGCCGCGCGAACTTCTCACCCGGTTCCGCTGGGAGTACCAGGCGTGGATGTGCAGCCAGTTCCTCCACGGTGAGCAGGGGGCGCTGGTGACCACGGCCCGGCTCGTCGAGACCGTTCCGGACATGGACGCCAAGACCTACGCCGCGTCCCAGGTCGCCGACGAGGCGCGGCACGTCGAGGCGTTCGCCCGGTACATCGACGAGAAGCTGGGCACCGTCTACCCGGTCAACCCGGGTCTCGGGACGCTGCTGCACGACGTGTTGTCGGAGTCCCGGTGGGACATCGTCTACCTCGGTATGCAGGTGGTCATGGAGGGTCTGGCGATCACCGGGCTCCGGCTCGCGAGCAGCGGGTTCGGCGACCCGCTGATCCGGCAGATCACCAGGATGGTGGCGAGCGACGAGGCCCGGCACATCGCCTTCGGCGTCACGGCGCTGACCGGCATGTACCAGCAGGTGACCTCGGCCGAGCTGCGTGAGCGCGAGGACTTCCTGCTGGAGTCCATCCGGCTGATGTCGCGCCGCTTCATGCTCCGCGAGGTGTGGGAGCGGATGGAGCTCGACGTGGAGACGGGTGTGCGCTTCGCCCGCACCAATCCGATGATGGCCACCTACCGTCAGCTGCTGTTCCAGCAGGTGATCCATGTGCTGCGGCAGCTGGGCATGCTGTCGGAGCGGGTGAAGGAACTCCTGCTCGCGGAGAACCTGGTGCGCCCGGAGACCATGTCGGTGCGGTAGTCCCGCACTTCCCTGCCACCGGCCGGCTCCGCGACCCCCGACGCGCAGCCGGCCGGTTCCTCGTGCGCACGGCGCGGGGCCGCGCCTTGGGCACGGCGCCCCTGGCTTCACGCTGCCCGGCGCACCGTTGGCGCCGGGGGGCTGCGCCGCCCGGGGGCTGTTCCCCCATCCGGGCAGGGAGCCCCTCGCGTTCCGGCGTGATGCCGACCGTCCCCCCATGGGACCGGCCGGTCGCCGCGGGCGCGGGGCCCGCACGGGCCTGCACGGCGCCCGAAGCGCACCACACACGGCCCTGCCCGCGCGCGCTGCGCGGCGGGCAGGGCCGTCGCCGCTCGGGCGCGGGGCAGATGGGGGCGCAACGCGCGCGTATTCCACCCGATACGCGGAGCACGGTGCACACGGACGTGCCCGGCGCGTGGCGCGTCGGCAGGGTCCCTCGCCGCCTCGGGCGCGGGGCACGCACGAGGCCGGCGCGCCAGCGCGAGGCGCGCACAAACCTGTGCGCCCGCCGCGGAGCGGGGGCAGTCGGACGTGCTCGGCGCCGAGCGCGCTGCGCCGCCCGGGGGCCGTCCCCACGTCCGCACACCGGCCCCGCGCGGCCCGGCGTCGCCGCCGGAGGCGCGGCCCCGCACGGGCCTGCACGGCGCGCGGTTCATGCGCGCGTACCTGTCGGCGGGGCGCGACGCGCGCCTATCCCCCGGCGCGCGGAGCGCGCGGGCTCCCGGGTGCGCACAGATCTGCCCGGCGCGGGCGCGCCGGGCAGGTTTGTGCGGGGCTGCTCCCAGGGCTCAGTCCGCCGTCAGCGGCTGGGTCGCCTCCGAGAACCAGCCCGCGCACACCGCCTTCCAGATGACCCGGCGTCGCGGCTTGCCGCTGGAGGTGACCGCGATGCCGCCCCGGGGGACCTCGACGCACTGGAGCTCCGCGTCGCCCAGCCACTCGGACAGCACCTCGTGGGCGTGCCGGCGCCAGCCGGGCTGGACTCCGGCGAAGACGGCCACGCCCGTCGGCACGCCGTCGCGTACGCCGAGCAGCACGGCGACGCGGCGCTCGGGAACGCCCCGTTGGTGCAGCAGGGTCTCCAGGCTCTCGGCGAAGACCATCTTCCCGTTGACCTTGAGCCCGTCGCCCAGCCTGCCGATCACGAAGAGCTGCCCCTCGCGCACGAATCCCGCGTCGCCGGTCCGCAGCCCCGGGCCGTCGAGGCTCGTTCCGGAGGCGGAGCCGGTGTCACCGACGTATCCGCTCGCGATCGACACACCGCGGACGACGATCTCGCCGACCTGCCCGTCCAAGAGCTCCTCTCCGTCCTCGGACAGGATCCTCACCGTCCTGCCCTCCAGCGGACGGCCGCAGCCGACCACGGCCGTGCCGGCGAGGGACGCCGCGTCGCCGTCGTCCGGCTCGCGCGTCGACCAGCCCTCGCCGGGCGGCAGACCCGTCACCGCGAGCGTGGCCTCCGCGCTGCCGTACGCGGGGAGCAGAGCGCCCCGGTCGAGGCCGTGCGGCCCCAGCAGCTCGTGGAAGTCCCGCAGCACCTGCGGGTCGACCCGCTCCGCGCCGATGATCACGCACCGGACGGAGTCGAAGCGCAGGCCCTCCAGGTCGGCGGGCTTCACGCGGCGCAGGATGTACGAGAGGCCGAAGTTGGGCATGGCGGTCATGGCGACACGCTGGTCGCTGATGCACCGCAGGTACCGCAGCGGCGAGCGGATGAAGTCGTCCGGCTGCATCATCCAGCCGTCGAAGCCGGTGACGACGACGTTGAGCAGGAAGCCCACCAGGCCCATGTCGTGGTGGACGGGCAGCCAGCTGGCCGCGGGCAGTTCCGGCGCGCAGCCCAGCCAGCGCCGCATCCCGGTGAGGTTGGTCCGCAGGGCGTCGGCGGAGATGTTCACGCCGCGCGAGAAGCCGCTCGACCCGGAGGTGAACTGCAGCAGCGCCGTCTCCGGCAGCGGCATCGGCCGCTCCAGCGGCTCGACTCCCGCGACGAGGGCGTCGAAGGTCACCGGCTCCGCGATCCCCGCGTCCGCGGCTATCTTGGCGATACGGTCCAGCGACTCGTCGTCGCAGACGGTCGCCCGGGGGCGTACGGTCCCGAGCAGGTGCCCGGCGTGCCTCTCGTACTCGTCGGCCCGCTGGAAGGCGAACGGCGGGGCGATGGAGCACGGTGTCGCACCGGCGGCCAGCGCGCCGAAGAACCCGGCGGCGAAGCCCGGGCTGGAGCGCTGCACCAGTGCGACCACGTCGCCCTGCCCGATGCCGTTCGCCCGCAGGGCGGCGGCGGTCCTCAGCACCAGGTCGCCCAGGGCGCGGTAGGACAGGAAGTCCCAGCCGCCGTCGCGGTTGGCGTAGTACAGGCCACGCTCGGCGGACGCCTCGTCCAGCCAGTCGAGCAGGCCCCGGTCCGGGATACCCAACGTCCTCGTCCTCTCCGGGATGTCACGGCTCGGCCGGTGCGCACACCGGCGGATCGGCGTACCCGGCTCGCTGCCAGCGTCGGCGCGCCGGCCACCGCGCACCAGGCAGGCGGCCGGTAACTCGGCCCGCCGGGCGGCATTTCGACCAGCAGAACCGATTGCCGGTCGGTTGCCTGGTCTCCCCGCGAGCGGGCGATGCAGCATCGACCGGGGTTCAAGCTCCCGATCCGTCGTAGTGCACGAGAGCGGTTACGAACTTGATGACATCACGCGACGCCGACACCGACCTGCTTCCCCTGACGTCCGCCCAGCGGGGGGTGTTCCACGCCCAGCGGCTGGCTCCCGACAACCCGGCGTACAACACCGTGGCCGTCATGGAGATCCGGGGACAGATGGACGGCGGGCTCCTGCAGCGCGCCATCCGCCGGGCGGAGGGCGAGAGCGGCAGCTTCGACGTCGAGCTGGTGGAGCGGCCGGACGGCCTGTACCAGCGGCCGGTCGCGCCGGGCTGCTCGATGTGGCAGGAGCTCGACCTGCGGAACGAGCCGGACCCCCTCGCGGCGGCCTGGGCCGTCGTGGACCGCGACCGCGCCACCCCGCTGGACCTGCTGAAGGACGCGCTGTCCGGGCACTGGCTCATGCGGGTCGGCGACGACCACTGCCTCTGGTACCAGCGCAGCCACCACATCCTGTCCGACGGCTTCGGCTCGGTGCTGCACTCGCGCAGGATCGCCACGGTCTACGAGGCGCTGGCCGCCGGGACGGAGCCGGCGGGCGAGCCGCTGGGCACCCTGCGCGCCCTGCTGGCCGAGGAGGCGGACTACCGCGCCTCGGACGACTACGCGGCGGACAAGGAGTACTGGGACCGGACCTTCGCGGACCGGCCCGAGGCCGCCAGTCTCGCGCCGGGCGTGCCGACCGGCGCGGCAGGACGGGCGATCTCCGCGACGACGACGCTGTCGCAGGCCGAGCTGCGGGCGCTGCACACGGCGGGGCGGGAGGCCCGCGCTCCGTGGACGGTGGCGATGATGGCGGCCGTCGCCGCGTATCTGCACGGGATGACCGGCACGGAGGACCTGACCATCGGCGTCCCCGTCACGGCACGGGTCGGGGCGGGGTCCCGGAACGTCCCCGGCATGCTGTCGAACACTCTCCCGCTGCGGCTGACCGTCACCGCGGCGGCGGACCGGGTGGGCCTGGTCCGGCAGGTCGCCCGCCGGCTCGGGGAACTACTGACGCACCAGCGCTACCCGTACGACGAACTCCGTCGCGACCAGCGGCTGCTGGGCACGAACGAGCAGATGTTCGGCGTGCTCGTGAACATCATGCCGACGGGCTCCGAGAGCGCCTTCACCGGACGGGACGCGGTCCTGCACACGCTGTCCGGCGGGCCGGTGACCGACCTCAACATCACCTGCCATCCCGGTCCGGACGGCCGGGACGCCCGGGTCGAGTTCGAGGCCAATCCCGACCGCTACAGCGCCGCCGAACTGGCGGCGCACCAGGCGCGGTTCACCGACTTCCTCACCCGGTTCCTCGCGGCGCCGAAGGATCTTCCGCTGGCCCGGGTGGACGTCCTGACGGACGCCGAGCGCACGCAGGTCCTCGCCGCGGGGCAGCTGCCCGGAGCGGCGGAGCCTCCGGCGCCGCGCACGTTCCCCGAGCTGTTCGAGGAGCAGGTCCGGCGCACTCCGGACGCCTGCGCGGTGCTCTCCCCGGCCGGTTCCCTCGACTACGCCGGGCTCAACGCCCGGGCCAACCGCCTGGCCAGGGCCCTGGTCGAGCGGGGAGCCGCGCCCGAGCGGCTGGTGGCGGTCGCCCTGCCGCGCGGCATCGCCGCGCTGACAGCCGTCGTCGCGGTGATGAAGGCGGGCGCCGCGTATCTCCCGGTCGACCTGGACTACCCGCGGGCCCGGGTCAGCCGCATGCTCGACGACACCGCCCCGCTGCTCCTGCTGACGACCCGTGCGGCCGACGACCCGACGCTGGCGTCCGGGGTGCCGCGGCTGTACCTGGACGACGCGGACAGTCCCACCGACGCGCCTGTGCCGGACCTGCCGGGCACCGATCTCGACGACGGTGACCGCCTGGCGCCGCTGCGCCCCGGCCACCCGGCGTACGTCATCTACACCTCCGGCTCGACCGGGCGCCCCAAGGGCGTCGTCGTCACCCACACCGGTCTGGCCGCGCTGCTGCGGCACCAGCAGGACCTGCTCCGTCTGACGCCGGACACCCGCGTGCTCCAGTTCGCGTCACCGAGCTTCGACGCGTCGGTGTGGGAGCTGTGCGTGGCCCTGCTCACCGGCGCCGCCGCGGTGGTCGCCCCGGCCGAACGGCTCGCGCCGGGACCGCCGTTGGCGGACCTGGTGGCCGAACTGGGCGTCAGCTGCCTGCTGCTGGCGCCCTCGGCCCTGGCCGTCATACCGCCCGACGGCCTGCCGGAGGGCGTCAACCTGGTCGTCGGCGCCGAGGCGTGCTCCCCGGAGCTGGTCGCGCGCTGGTCCCCCGGGCGTCACATGGTCAACGCCTACGGTCCCACCGAGGCGACGGTCATCGCGACGCAGACCGGGCCGCTCTCCGGCCGGACGGTGCCGCCCATGGGCCACTCGGTCCCCGGCAGCCGGCTCCGGCTGCTCGACGGGGCGCTGCGTCCGGTGCCGCCGGGCGTGGCGGGCGAGGTGTACCTGAGCGGCGACGGGCTCGCCCGCGGCTACCTCGGCCGCCCGGGTGTCACCGCGGAGCGGTTCGTCGCCGACCCCTTCGGCGCGCCCGGTGCGCGCATGTACCGGACGGGCGACATGGCCCGGTGGACGGCGGACGGCGAGCTGGTCTACCTGGGCCGCGCCGACAACCAGGTCAAGGTCCGGGGCTTCCGCATCGAGCTGGGCGAGGTCGAGGGCGCGCTCGCGCAGGCGCCCGGGGTCGGGCAGGTCGCCGTGACGGTCCGCGAGGACCGGCCCGGGGTACGGCAGTTGATCGGGTACGTCACCCCTGCCGCGGACACCTTGGGGGAGATCCGGCCGGATGGGGCCGCGCTGCGCGAGTGGGTGGCCGAGCGGCTGCCCGCGTACATGGTCCCCGCCGCCGTGACCGTGATCGACACCTTCCCCCTCACACCCAACGGCAAGATCGACCGACACGCCCTGCCCGCACCCCACTTCCCCACCACCAACGCCTACCGAGCCCCCACGACCCCACGCGAACACCTCCTCCACGACGTGTTCACCGAAGTCCTCGGACACCCCCGCATCGGCATCGAC
>NZ_JBSFUR010000070.1:0-22186 GCF_053591895.1 Streptomyces sp. NPDC002867
CAAGGAGAACGCCTCCATCTCCGGCGCCGAGGTGGGCTGCCAGGGCGAGGTCGGCTCCGCCTGCTCGATGGCCGCGGGCGCGCTCGCCGAGGTGCTCGGCGGCTCCCCGGAGCAGGTCGAGAACGCCGCCGAGATCGGCATGGAGCACAACCTGGGCCTGACCTGCGACCCCGTCGGCGGCCTCGTCCAGATCCCCTGCATCGAACGCAACGGCATGGCGGCGGTCAAGGCCGTCACCGCCGCACGTATGGCCATGCGCGGCGACGGCACCCACAAGGTGTCCCTGGACAAGGTCATCAAGACCATGAAGGACACCGGCGCGGACATGTCGGTGAAGTACAAGGAGACCGCGCGCGGCGGTCTCGCGGTGAACATCATCGAGTGCTGAGCGCCTGACGCGGACGAGGCGCCCCCCCGGATCCCCGGGGGGCGCCTCGTCGTCGTTGCGGGCCCACTCGCACGTCCCGGCGGAGGTCTCGCGCGTCACCACGTCCGTCGCGGCGGCCACGGTGTCGAGCCGGGCGATGCGCTGACGGCCACCGGCGGACGGCGCCGAGGTCCCAGCGCTCAGGCCTTGTTCAGGTGGGTCCAGAACTCGTCGAACGACAGGAGCTTGTCCTTGTCGGTGTCCTGCGAGGCGATCACGGCCTCCGCGACGGACTCGGTGACGTTCCAGTCACCCATCTGAGCCATCGCTGTCTTGTACTCGGCCGCGGTGATGAAGCCGTCGCCGTCCGCGTCGTAACGGTCGAACGCCTTGCGTGCTTCCTCGATGTCCGCCACAGTCCACCCCTTCTTGGTGCATTACTGACGGGGGTCAGATTATCGGCCCGCCTGAGTGATCATGGAGGGGAGCCCGGGACCACGGGCGGGGGGAGGCGTGCGATGAGCGGGAAACTGGCGGAGATTCTCGGAGCTGCGGCGGAGGGACGGTTTCCGCCGCCGGACGGATCGGTGACGGTGGTCGGGCAGCCGGACGCCCGGGACGCGGGCGTAGTGGCCTTCACCGCCCACTCGGTGGTCTTCACGGACGAGGATCCGGCGTGGGTGGAGGAGCAGTTGGCCGCGACGGCGGCCGATCCGCTCGCGGCAGCGATGAACCCGGGGTTCCTGTGTGCCCTGATGGCCCGCACGGGCCGCCGTATGGACACCATCGACCTGGTGACCGTCGCCGGCTCGCTGCCCGGTGACCCCGGTCTCCGGCTGCGTGAGCTGGTGGACCCGGAGCATCCCCGCGTGGCTCGTGCGCTCAAGCACCGCCAGGACGTGCGGGTGTGGGCCGCCGACGGAGGGGTGCTGATCCTCGGCCGCGGGGTGGCGGGCCGCTGGGAGGCGTCCGTCGAGGTCGACGAGGAGGCGCGCGGAAAGGGCCTCGGCCAGGCACTGGCGCGTGCCGCCCCTTGCCCGGTTCGTGACTGACGAGGGCAGGGGCCGTTGGTGGTTTCTGAGGCTGGTGGGTTTCCCCGGAGCAGCCCCGGCATCTGGTGCCGGGGCCGGTGGTGTGGTCGCAGCAGGCGCCGGGCAACGCCCGCAGCGTACGGGCGTTCCAGGCGGCCGGGTACAGGCCCGTGGGCTCGGAGGCGGTCCTCACGGCGCACTGAGCGGGTACGCGGCCGCCCGCCGGCGCGTTGTCCGGGCTACCGGAAGACGCCGGTGTGGCCGAGGGAGTAGCGGCCGGGCTGCGGGTAGACGGCGAGACCGTGCGGGCCGCTGCCGACGGGGATGCGGGCGAGCTGCTTGCCGGTCTCCGTGTCGATGGCGTACACCTCGGAGTGGTAGCGCCCCGAGAGCCACAGCACCTTGCCGTCGGCGGAGACGCCGCCCATGTCCGGGCTGCCGCCGTCCGGCAGCCACCACTTCTTCGTCAGCTTGTTGCGGGCGAAGTCGAAGACGGAGATCGAGCCCTCGCCGCGGTTGGGGATGTACATCTCCTTGGAGTCGCGGCTGATGTAGAGGCCGTGGGCGCCCTTGCCGGTGGGGATCAGCGCGGGCTCGGTGAACTTCTCCCCGTCGAGGACCCATACGCCGTGCGCGATCATGTCGGCGATGTAGAAGGTCTTGCCGTCCGGGGAGAGCTTGACGTCCTGGGGCATGGCGCCCTCGAAGGGCAGCCGCTGCCGGCCGACGACCTTCATCTTCTCCGTGTCGACCTTGAGCAGTTCGGCGGAGAACTCGCAGGAGACGATGAAGTACCGGCCGTCGGCGGAGAAGTCCGCGTGGTTGACGCCGTAGCAGGAGACCGGCTCGGTGTGCCTGGTCTCCATGGTGTGCGGATCGCGGAAGACGAGCTCGCGGTCGAGGGAGGCCATGACGACGGCGTACTTGCCGTTGGGCGTGAAGTAGAGGTTGTACGGGTCGTGGACGTCGACCGGCTCGCCCGCCTTCCCCGTCGCGGGGTCGATCGGCGTGAGCGTGTGGCCGCGGTTGTTGTTGACCCACAGCGTCTTCAGGTCCCAGGAGGGCACGACGTGCTGCGGCTGCACGCCGACCGGGATGGTGTCGATCACCTTGTACGTCGCGGGGTCGATGACCGAGACCGTGTTGGAGTTGGTGTTGGGGACGTACACCCGGGAGGGGAAGTTCTTGACGACCGGTGAGAGCATGCCCGGCCGGTCGGCCGCGTAGATGTCCTGGGGATCCTGGACCGGCGGCATGCCGGGCAGCCCGGCGGGAACGGCCGCGGTCTTCCTGGGCTTGACGGGCGGGGCGGCCTGCTCGGTGCCGCGTGCCTCGTTCTGCTCGCCGCCCGAGCCGCAGCCGGCGAGCAGAACGAGGAGGGCGCCCACGAGGAGCGCCGTGGTCCGCTGGGTGAAGGAGGTCGTCGGATGCATCAGCTCAGCAGCTCCGTGGTGGTCACCGCACGCGGTCCGCGGCGGTTCGGGGTGACGGATGCACAGTAGGGGCGGCCAGGGCGAAAGGTAATGATTGACCCAATTCATCCGCACTACGGGTCGCCGGACCCACACCCACACCCAGGATTACTGACCGTCGAAACACTCACACAGGCCGATATTTGTACGGTGATTACAAGGGTGACGCTCCCCTTAACCTACGATTCACCCTCAGGGCGTCCGATTCATGCAACTTTGCCCTCATCCGGAGCCTTGGAGATGAGGCGCCCGTCTGCCATAGTCGAGAGCGCGACCCCCCATTGACCCGGGCCAGGCCGTCATCAGCCGCCGTGGATACACCCCCCCCGATCCACGGCGCTCCCCATAGAAGCCCCCGACGCGCTGACGGCGCACGGGGGCTTCTGTGCATCCTCACGGCCGGTACGGTCGACGCGTCTCAGCGGTCGACGACCCGCATCTCGAACCAGGTGGTCTTGCCGCGCGGCAGCAGGTCGACGCCCCAGCGGTCGGAGAGGGTGTCGACGAGGAACAGACCGCGGCCGCTGGTGTCCATGTCGTGCACCGGCATCAGGCAGGGCAGTCCGCGCGACGGGTCGCGCACCTCGACCCGGATCCAGCCGCGGCGGCGCAGCATCCGCAGACCGAAGACGCGCGCGCCGGTGTGACGCACCGCGTTGCCCACCAACTCCGAGACGAGCAGGACCGCGTGCTCACACGTCTGGGCCGGCAGCGCCCACTGGCGCAGCACCACGCACTGCGTGAGCCGCCGCGCGGTGCCCGCGGATTCGGGGCGCGAGGGCAGCCGGACCTCCTCCTCCGTCGGATTGCCGTACAACTCCAGCGCCTTCAGCGCCTGTTCGTCGTCCACGGCCGGGATCCACCGCGCGGCGGTCGCACCGACGCGCTGCCGCGGTTGTCCCACGCCCTCCAGGCCCGCCATGTCTCCATCATGGCCGCAAACAGCCGCACTCGTGGCCGTTCCCAGGGAATAGGCCCCCCGGAATACCTGATTCCAAGGGAGCCTTCCGGCATATGCCACTGGCCTCATCCGGCCTCAATACCCGACCTGACCTGCGTCGACGCCGCTTCTGTGGACGTCCTCGGCGCATGCGGGGCCGGATGCGCACGTATTCCCTCACCCGGCCGGGACGATCCGGGCACGCGATTGACGCGGGCCGCGGAGCCGTCAACTGGCGGTGATTCAGAGGAACTTGGCCTTGCCCGGGCCCTCCTCGACGAAGCTGCGCATGCCGCGCTCGCGGTCCTCCGTGGCGAACAGGCCCGCGAACCAGTTCCGTTCGACGGCGAGGCCCGTCTCGATGTCCGTCTCCAGGCCCGCGTCCACCGACTCCTTCGCGGCCCGCAGGGCCAGCGCCGGGCCCTTGGCCAGCTTCGCCGCCCATGCGCGGGCCTGCTCGTAGACCTCGGCGGCCGGGACGACACGGTCGACCAGGCCGAGCGTGAGCGCCTCGTCGGCCGCGACCATCCGGCCGGTGAAGATCAGATCCTTGGCCCGGGACGGGCCGATCAGCCGGGACAGCCGCTGGGTGCCGCCCGCGCCCGGGATCAGGCCGAGCAGGATCTCGGGCTGACCGAGCTTGGCGTTGTCGGCCGCGATCCGGTAGTCGGCGCAGAGCGCGAGTTCGCAGCCGCCGCCGAGCGCGTAACCGGTGACCGCGGCGACGACGGGCTTGGGGATGCGGGCGACGGCGGTGAAGGACTCCTGCAGGGCACGGGAGCGCACGACCATCGCCGTGTGGTCCATCGCCTGCATCTCCTTGATGTCCGCGCCGGCCGCGAACACCTTCTCGCCGCCGTAGAGGATCACGGCGCGTACGTCCTCGCGCCGGGTCGCCTCTTCGGCGAGCTCGCGCAGCCGGTCCTGCACGGCGATGTCGAGGGCGTTCATCGGGGGCCGGTCCAGGCGGATGGTGCCGACGCCTTCGGAGACTTCGAGGGAAACGGTCATGGAGGGAAGGTTAGCCGCGGTTAACGGCACGGGGCCCGGTGCATGGGGGGTTTGGGGGGATCCCCCCAAAAAAGCACAGCCTCACAGCGCCGGGCCCCCTCGGACGCCTGTTACGCGATCCACTCCGACCACGGCATGTTCCAGCCGTTCAGGCCGTTCTCCGGGGCGATCTGCTTGTCCTTGGAGTTCTTCACGATCACCACGTCGCCGATGATCGAGTTGTTGTAGAGCCAGGCCGCCGGGGTGCCGTTGTCGTACGCGCCGCGCACGTCGCGCAGGCCGACGCAGCCGTGGCTGACGTTCGCCGAGCCGAACGTGCCCGCGGAGGCCCAGTAGTTGCCGTGGATGAACGTGCCCGACGTCGACAGGCGCATCGCGTGCGGCACGTCCTTGATGTCGTACTCGCCGCCGAAGCCGACGGTGGCGCCGTTCATCCGGGTCACCTTGTACTTCTCGCTGATGACCATCTGCCCGTTGTACGTGGTGGTCGACGGCGCGCCCGCGGTGATCGGGATGTTCCTGATCTCCTTGCCGTCGCGCACAACCCTCATGGTGTGCGCGGACGCGTCGACCGTGGAGACCTGGGAGCGGCCGATGGTGAACGAGAAGCTCTTCGCCTGCTTGCCGTAGACGCCGGGGCGGCCCTCGACGCCGTCCAGGTTCAGCTTGACCGTGACCTTGGTGCCCGCGGCCCAGTACTTCTCGGGGCGGAAGTCGAGGCGGTCGTTGCCGAACCAGTGGCCCTCGATCGGTACGGACGGCTCGGCGGTGACCTTGATGGCCTTCTCCACGGCCTCGGGGTTCGTGATGCCCCGGGTGAAGTTGACGGACACCGGCATGCCCACGCCGACCGTCGAACCGTCCTCGGGCGTGTAGTGGCCGATGAAGGTGTTCTGCGGAACGAGAGTGGTGAACGTGGTGTCCCTGGCCGACTCACGGCCGTCGGAGTCCTTCGCGACCGCGTGCACCTTGTACTTGGTGGAGCCCGCCAGGTGCTGCAGCGGCTCCCACGAGGCGCCGTCGCCGGAGATCCGGCCGTCTATCCTCGTGCCCTTGTCGTCCTGCACGGTGACCGTGGTCAGCTTCCCGCCGGCCGCGGTGACCCTCAGGGCACCGCTCGTGGCGACGGCGTCGGCGCCGTCCTTGGGCGCGATCGTCACCACGGCCCGGGAGGCCGCGTTCTCGACCTTCCCGCCGTCCTTCTTGCCGGCGCCGTCGTCGCCCTTGCCGGATCCCCCGCCCCCGCAGGCCGTCAGCACCAGCAACGCCCCCAGCGCCAGCGCGGAAACCCGGGCGCCCCCGCGCCCGCGACCGCGTCGTCCGGCTCCGGCCGATGCCCCCGATATCGGCTGCCCGTTCACTGTTGTGTTCTCCCCTCAGCACGGCCTGGCCACGCCACGGCCCCGCACCCCCGCGTGCCTCACGCACGCACACAGACAGAAAATCACACCGCAGGTCATCGGAAGTCCCCACGAATGTCACCGTTCAGTCCCAACCTGTCCATCAGACAGGCACCGAAAACTGCTGCCAGGGGTCGGCGGAGCGGCGGAGGCGATCCGAGGGCAAGGCCGTCGGCCGCGGGCGGGGCACCGCGTCACTCCAGAGCCGAACCCTCCTTCCACTGCGGCCAGTCCATGTTCCAGCCGCCGAGCCCGTTGTCGGGTGCGACCGTCCTGTCCTTGGAGTTGACCACCTCGACCACGTCGCCGATCAGGGTGCGGTCGAAGAACCACCCCGCCGGGGACTCGCTACTGCCGCCCTTCTCGTCGCGCAGGCCCACACAGCCGTGGCTGACGTTCGCCGTGCCGAACGTCTCGGCCGCGGCCCAGTAGTTCCCGTGCAGGAAGGTGCCCGAGGTCGTCAGTCGGATCGCGTGCGGCACGTCCTTGATGTCGTACTCGCCCTTGCCGTCCTTCTTCTTGAAGCCGACCGTCGCGCCGTTCATCCGGGTCACGTCGAACATCTCGGTGACGACCATCTTGCCGTTGTACGTCGTCGTCTTGGGCGCCCCTGCTGTGATCGGCACCGTCGCCAGCAGCTGCCCGTCCCGTACGACCCGCATGGTGTGCGCCGCCGCGTCGACCGTGGAGACCTGGGAGCGGCCCACGGTGAAGGCGATCGTCTTCTGCTGGATGCCGTACGCCCCGGGCGCGGCCTCCACGTCCCGCAGGCGCATGTCGATGGTGACCCGCGTGCCCGGCTTCCAGTACGTCTGCGGCCGGAAGTCGAGCCGCCCGGAGCCGAACCAGTGGCCCGCGATCTCGACCGGGGGCGAGGAGGTGACGCGGATGGCGCGCTCGACGGCGGCGCGGTTCTCGATCGGCCGGTTGAAGGTGAACGAGACGATCATTCCGGTGCCGACGGTCGAACGGTTCTCCGGTTTGAAGTAGGCGGTGAAGTGGTGCTCGGGGACCGCCGTGGTGAAGGTGGTGTGGCGTGCCGTGCGGCGCCCGTGGCTGTCGAGGGCGACGACGTCGACGCTGTACTTCGCGGCGAGCTCCAGCCGCGTCCCCTCGGCGGGGGTCCAGCGCAGTCCGTCGTCCGAGACGGAACCCGGCACATCGGTGCGGCCCGCCGCCTCGACCCGGGTCACCTTCACCCGCTCCAGCCGGCCGCTGGGCAGCTTGACCAGCAGCGGCGCTTCGGGACCGACGCCCTTGGCGCCGTCTTCGGGGGTCACCCGGATCGTGTCCTCGGGTGCCCGTGGCTTGCTGCCGATGTCCAGCGTCCCGCCGGTGCAGCCGGCGAGCCCCACGACGAGTCCTGCCCCGGCCACGGCGAGGGCCGCGCACCGCCCTGCCCGCTTCAGTACATGTCTCACGTACCGACCAACGACTGCCCCCCTCCGCGGGCAACGTGGGGGCGGGGCGATGTTGGGACGAGTGCCGCGCGGGCAGAAATGGTGAAAGACCGTACGAGGGCCGCCGCGGAAGGGACGCCGCGGCGGCCCGTGGGGCTGTCCGGCCGTGGCGGCCGGACGGCCTCGTGCCGGGAGGGGCCCTCCCGGCAGGCCCGACGAGCCGCGGGAGGCCGACAGGTGTCGAGCGCAGCCGAGCAGGAGACGGTGGACGAAGGAGTACGGGGCGGGCCGCCGCGTGCGCCTTCGGCGGCGGCCGGCGCGGAGGGCCGGCGGGCGGCCGTGCGCGCCGCGCCGGCCTGGCCGGGGGCCCCGACCCCGCTGGGGGCGCGGTACCGGGTCGGGCCCGACGGGCTCGCGGGCACCAACTTCGCGCTGTGGGCGGGCGGGGCGGAGGCCGTCGAGCTGTGCCTGTTCGACGGCCCCGGGCCGTCGGCCACCGAGACGCGGGTGCCGCTGACGGAGCTGACGCACGGGATCTGGCACGGTTTCGTGCCCGGTGTGGGACCCGGTCACCGGTACGGCTACCGCGTGCACGGCCGCTGGGACCCGTGGACGGGGGCCCGCTGGAACCCGGCGAAGCTGCTGCTCGATCCGTACGCCCGCGCGGTCGACGGGGACTACGCCGACTTCGGGCTGCCGCCGGAGGTCTACGGGCACGTGCGGGACTGGCCGCAGCAGCATGTCGCCGACACCGTGCGCGACGACCGGGACTCGGGGCCGTTCGTGCCCAAGGGCGTCGTGGTCCACGACGACGCCGACGGCGACGAATGGATGGACGACCGCAGACCCAAGACGCCGTGGGCCGACTCGGTCATCTACGAGCTGCACGTGCGCGGCTTCACCAAGCTGCACCCCGGCATCCCCGAGGAGCTGCGGGGCACGTACGCGGGGCTCGCGCACCCGGCGGCGATCGAGCACCTGGTGGACCTCGGGGTGACGGCGGTGGAGCTGCTGCCCGTGCACCAGTTCGCGCACGAGGACCATCTGCTGCGGCGGGGGCTCGTCAACTACTGGGGCTACAACTCCATCGGCTACTTCGCCCCGCACGCCGCGTACGCGGCTTCCGGCACGGCGGGTCAGCAGGTGGGCGAGTTCAAGCGGATGGTGCGGGCGCTGCACGCCGCCGGGATCGAGGTCATCCTCGACGTCGTCTACAACCACACGGCGGAGGCGGGCGAGCTGGGCCCCATGCTGTCCCTGCGCGGCATCGACAACCGGGGCTACTACCGCCTCCAGGCGGACGCCCGGCGGTACGCCGACTACACGGGCTGCGGCAACACCCTGCACGTGGTGCAGCCCCACGTGCTGCGGCTGATCACCGACTCGCTGCGGTACTGGGTCACCGAGATGGGCGTGGACGGCTTCCGCTTCGACCTGGCGGCGGCGCTCGCCCGCTCGATGCACGACGTCGACATGCTCTCCCCGTTCCTCGCCGTCATCGCCCAGGACCCGGTGCTGCGGCGGGTGAAGCTGATCGCCGAGCCGTGGGACGTCGGCAACGGCGGATACCAGGTGGGCGCGTTCCCTCCGCTGTGGACGGAGTGGAACGACCGGTACCGCGACTCCGTGCGGGACTTCTGGCGCGGTGCGCTGCACGACGTGCGGGATCTGGGCTACCGGCTGTCGGGCTCCAGCGATCTGTACGCGTGGGGCGGGCGCCGCCCGTACGCGTCGATCAACTTCGTCACCGCGCACGACGGTTTCACCCTGCGCGACCTGGTCAGCTACGGGCACAAGCACAACGAGGCCAACGGGGAGGGCAATCGGGACGGGACGAACGACAACAGGTCCTGGAACTGCGGCGCCGAGGGCGAGACCGACGACCCGCGGATCAACGCGCTGCGCCGCAGGCAGCTGCGGAACCTGCTGACCACGCTGCTGCTGTCGACCGGTGTGCCGATGCTGGTGGCGGGCGACGAGATGGGCCGCACCCAGGGCGGCAGCAACAACGCGTACTGCCAGGACAACGAGGTCAGCTGGGTGGACTGGACGCTGCCGGCGCAGCCGGCCGGGCGCGGACTGCTGGAGCTGACGCGGCGGCTGCTCGCCCTGCGGCACGCCCATCCGGTGCTGCGCCGCCGTGCTTTCTTCTCGGGCCGTCCGCAGGCGCCGGACGGACTGCGGGACCTGGCGTGGTTCACCCCGCAGGGCACGGAGATGACCGAGGGCGACTGGTACGCGCCCTCGGCGACGCTCGCGCTCTACCTGTCCGGACGCGACATCCCGGGGCGGGACGCGCGCGGGGCGCAGGTGACGGACGACAGCTTCCTGACGGTCCTGCACGCCGCCGGCGAGCCGGTGGACTTCCGGCTGCCGGGACCGCCGTGGGCGGAGGCGTACGAGGTGGTGGTGGACACCTCGCTGGAGGAGCAGGCGCAGGCGCCGGGGACGGTGCACGAGGGGGGTGCGGTGGTACGTGTGCCCGCTCGCTGCGTGCTGCTGCTGCGCGTGCGGACGTAGGCCTGCCGGGTGAACGTCTTCGGGTGAACGTCCGCACACGCCCCGCGTCGCCGGAAAACCACATGAGGGCTGTCAGTGGTGACTCGTAGGCTCGCACCTGATGCCCACGACTCCTTCGGACCCCCAGGACCGCTCCACCGTGCGGTCGCTCCTGCGCCTGTGGCCGTACGTACGGCCGGTGCGCGCCCGGCTGTTCAGCGCGGCGTTCGTCGCGATAGTGGCCTCCTGCCTGAGCCTGGTCATCCCCCTGGTCCTCAAGTGGATCGTGGACGGCCCGGTGGCCGGAGGCGATCCGGGCGGGGTGTGGCTCGGGGCGCTGACGCTGCTGCTGCTCGGCCTCGCGGAGGCCGCGCTGTTCGGCTTCCGGCGGTGGCTGGTCGCCCGGCCGCTGGCCGGGGTGGAGGCCGCGATGCGGGCCGATCTCTTCCGGCACCTGCAGCGCCTGCCCGTCGCCTTCCACGACCGGTGGGCGTCGGGGCAGCTGCTCTCGCGGGGCACCACGGATCTGATGCTGCTGCGGATGTTCCTCGCCTTCCCGCTCACGTTCCTCCTCGTCAACGGGACGACGATCCTGGTCGGTTTCGTGATCCTGCTCCAGCAGGAGTGGACGCTGGGGCTGGTGCTGCTCGCGCCGATCGTGCCGCTCGTCGTCGCGTGCTCCGCCTTCGAGAGGCGGTACGCGCTGGTGGCACGCCGCGCGCAGGACCAGGTCGGCGATCTGACCACGGTGGTCGAGGAGAGCGTCCTCGGCATCCGTATCGTCAAGGGCTTCGGCCGGCACCGCAGCCAGGCGGAGGCGTTCCGGGCCCTGTCGGAGCGGCTGCGCGGCACGGAGCTGGGCAAGGCACGGCTGCTCGGCGGCGTCTGGGCGCTCATCACGGTCGTCCCCGAGCTGGCGATCGGCGCGGCGCTCGTGCTGGGCACCGTGCAGGTCGCGGACGGCGCGCTGTCGGCGGGCACGCTGGTGGCGTTCCTGTCGACCGCGCTGGCGCTGCGCTGGCCGGTGGAGTCGATCGGCTTCCTGCTGGCGATGAGCCAGGAGGCGGCCACGGCGGCCGACCGGTACTTCGAGGTGCTGGACGCTCCCGAGGAGCGGGAGACGTCCGGGGACGCCCCGGCAAAGGCGCCGGCCGAAAGCGGCGGACTGCGCTTCGAGGGCGTCGCGTTCCGCTACCCCGACGCCCCCGAGGACGCCCCGCCCGTCCTCGCCCGTATCGACCTGCACGTGCGCCCCGGCGAGACCATGGCACTCGTCGGCGGC
This sequence comes from Streptomyces sp. NPDC002867, assembly GCF_053591895.1. Lineage (NCBI taxonomy): Bacteria > Bacillati > Actinomycetota > Actinomycetes > Kitasatosporales > Streptomycetaceae > Streptomyces > Streptomyces sp. NPDC002867. The sequence continues at coordinate 11,403 of NZ_JBSFUR010000070.1, forward strand.
ACCGGCAGCGGCAAGACCACGCTCACGGCACTGGTGCCGCGGCTGTACGACGTGACGGCCGGGCGCATCACGCTCGACGGGCAGGACATCACCGCGCTGCCCCGCGAGCGGCTGCGCGAGTTGGTGTCCGTGGCCTTCGAGGAGCCGACCCTGTTCTCGGCGAGCGTCGGCGAGAACGTGCTGATGGGCGCACAGGACGCGACGGACGCGGACCTGCGGCGCTCGCTGGACGTCGCGCAGGCGGGCTTCGTGGACGACCTGCCGCAGGGCGCGGACACGCAGGTCGGCGAACAGGGCCTGAGCCTGTCCGGTGGTCAGCGCCAGCGGCTGGCGCTCGCCCGCGCGGTCGTCGGGCAGCCGCGCTTCCTGGTGCTCGACGACCCCCTCTCGGCGCTCGACGTGCACACCGAGGCGCTGGTGGAGGCGGCGCTGCGCCGCGTCCTGGAGGGCACGACGGCCCTGGTGGTGGCGCACCGCCCCTCGACGGTCATGCTCGCCGACCGCGTCGCCCTGCTGTCCGGCGGCCGGATCACGGCGGTGGGCACGCACCACGAACTGCTGCGGACCAACGGGGAGTACGCCTGGCTGATGTCGGGCGCGGAAGGGCCTGACGGTCCGGGAACCACCGGCGCACCGGAGCCGGCCGTGAGGAGCGCCACGGGCGCGGAAGGGAGGGCCCGGTGACGACGGGTTCGACGACGGGCTCACCGGCCGGCGCGACGCCGGGTCCGGGCCCTGACGGGACACCGGAGCCGCCCCCGGCCGCCGCGGGGCCGGCATGTCCGGACCTCGCCGCGGCGACGCAAGCGGACACGGCCGCCGGCCCGGCCCCCCACCCGGGCCCCGCCGCGGGCGGGGCCGTGGAGACCGCCGCCGGGGCGGGCGGCCCGGCCGTGCCGAACAAGGCCGGCACCTCCGGCGCCGCGCCGACGCACTCGAGCCCGGCCGACGGCACGTCAGCCGACGCCGCGGGGGCGGCGGCACGTCCGGGTGTCGGGACTCACGCCGCGGTCCGGAGCGGGGCCGTCCGAGCCGGGGGGCCGTCCGGCGTCGGCGCCGGAGCCGACGGGAAGCCGGGGCGGCCCGGGGCCGCGGACGACCCCTTCGACCGGGACGCGCTGCCCGCGCCCAAGGGCGCGACCGGCGCCCTGCTGCGCTCGCTGCTCGCGCCGCGCCGCGCGCGCGTGGTGCTCGCGGCTGTGCTTCTGCTGCTCCAGCAGGCGACGGTCCAGGCGGGTCCCCTGCTCGTCGCGTACGCCATCGACCGCGGCGTGCCCGCCTTCCGGGCGGACGACAGCGGCCCCCTGATCACCGTCGGTGCCGGATACGCGTTGTGCGCGCTCGCGGCGGGCTTCCTCCAGTACGCCTTCATCCGCGCCTCCGCCCGCGTCAACCAGGACGTGCTGCTCGACCTGCGGGGACGGATCTTCCGCCATGCCCAGGCGCTGAGCGTGGACTTCCACGAGCGCTACACCTCGGGCCGCCTGATCTCCCGGTCGACCACGGACGTCGAGTCCCTGCGGGAGCTGCTGAGCGAGGGGCTGCAGGAGCTGATCGGCGTCGTCCTCGCGTTCGTCTACATCTCGGCCATGCTGCTCTGGCTCGACGTCAGTCTCGGCGGTCTCGCGGTGCTGTCCTTCGTGCCGCTGTATCTGCTGGTGCGTCTCTACCAGCGGCGTGCGAAGTCGGTGTTCATGCGGCGGTCCACGGCGATCGCCGCGGTGATCGTGAAGTTCGCGGAGACGATGAACGGCATCCGGCCGGTGCGCGCCTTCCGCCGCGAGCGGGCCAACGACGCCGCCTTCCGTGTGCTGAACGAGCGCCACGCGCGCAGCAACGGCGACGCGCTGCTGGAGATGGCGCGCTATGTGGTCGGTTCCCGGCTGGTGGCCAACACGGCGGTGGCCGGGATCGTGCTGTGGGGCGCCTACCGGGTCGCGTCGGGGACACTGGCGCTGGGTGTGCTGGCGGCGGCCGTGCTGTACCTGCGGCGGCTGTACGACCCGATCGACCGGCTGGGCATGTTCCTCAACTCCTATCAGTCGGCGGCGGCGTCGCTGGAGAAGATCGCCGGTCTGCTGGCCCAGGTCCCGTCCGTGCCGGAGGCCGTGCGGCCGCGCGAGCTGCCGGTGCGCGACGACGACCGGCCCGGGCGCGAGGTGGTCTTCGAGCGGGTCGGCTTCGGCTACCGCACGGGCGGTGAGGTACTGCCGCGCTTCGACCTGACGATCCCGGCCGGGCAGACGGTCGCCGTGGTCGGCTCGACGGGCGCGGGCAAGTCGACCCTGGCCAAGCTGCTGGCCCGCTTCTACGACCCGACCGAGGGCCGCGTGCTGCTCGACGGGACGGATCTGCGCGAGCTGTCCACGCGGGAACTGCGCCGGGGTGTGGTGATGGTGACGCAGGAGGCGTTCCTGTTCTCCGGCACGGTCGCGGAGAACATCGCCATCGGCCGCCCGGAGGCGACCCGCGCGGAGATCGAGCAGGCGGCGAAGGCGATCGGGGCGCACGACTTCATCGCCTCGCTGCCCGAGGGCTACGACACGGACGTGCGCAAGCGGGGCGGGCGCATCTCCGCGGGACAGCGCCAACTGGTGGCCTTCGCGCGGGCGCTGCTCGCCGACCCGGCGGTGCTGATCCTCGACGAGGCGACGAGCTCGCTGGACATCCCCGGTGAGCGGGCGGTGCAGCGCGCGATGGACACCGTCCTGGAGGGGCGTACGGCCGTGGTGATCGCGCACAGGCTCTCCACGGTGGAGATCGCGGACCGCGTGCTGGTGATGGAGCGGGGACGGATCGTCGAGGACGGGCCCCCCGCCGAACTGATCGGCGGCGAGGGCCGGTTCGCCGGTCTGCACAAGGCGTGGCGGGAGAGCGTGGTGGGCTGACCGGACCTCCCGGTCCGGCCGTGGCTCGCCGGTGGCGTCCCCGGCGCGGCGCCACTGTGACCGGTGAACGTTCGCTCAACGAACACGGCCTTTCGAGCAACGGACGAATTCCGGCCAAGTTCTTGTCGCGCTCCTGACAGGAACCGTACGCGGCTGCCACTCTTCCCCCGTTCCGCGCAATCACGTTCGAACACACCACCGTTCGACCGCTCCACTGCATCGCATGCTCTGCCCGGCCGTCCCACCCAGCCGGCCGGTACCCCCCTCGCAGAAGGAGTCCGCGTGAGACCCACGCATCGCCGTCGCGCCACAGCGACGGGAGCCCTCATCGCCACGGCCGCTCTTCTCGCGGTCGGTTTCCAGACCGGCACATCGGCCGCCCAGCCCATGGCGGCGCCCACTGCGGCGAAGGCGGGCAAGGCCGACCCGGGCGCCCTGCCCAAGAACCTCTCGCCCGCCCAGCGCGCGGAGCTGATCCGTGCGGCGACCGCCACCACGGCCGCCACCGCGAAGGAACTCGGCCTCGGGGCCCAGGAGAAGCTCGTGGTCCGGGACGTGGTCCAGGACCGCGACGGCACCACCCACACCCGCTACGAGCGCACCTACGCGGGCCTGCCCGTCCTCGGCGGCGACCTCGTGGTGTCCCGGACGGCCGCGGGAGCCACCGAGTCCGTCAGCAAGGCGTCGAGGGCCGCCCTGAAGAACGTCGACACCAGCGCCGGCATCGCTCCGGCCACGGCCGAGAAGCAGGCGGTGAGCGCGGCCAGGGCGGAGGGTTCCGCCGAGACCGAGGCCGAGCGCGCGCCGCGCAAGGTCATCTGGCTGACGGACGGCAGGCCCACGCTGGCGTACGAGACGGTCGTCGGCGGACTCCAGCACGACGGGACGCCCAACGAGCTGCACGTCATCACCGACGCCACCACGGGCGAGAAGCTCTTCGAGCGCCAGGCCGTCCACAACGGTACGGGCAACACCCAGTACAGCGGCCAGGTCACGCTTGGCACGGCCCCGTCGTACACGCTGACCGACACGGGGCGCGGCAACCACAAGACGTACAACCTGAACCGGGGTACGTCGGGCACCGGCACCCTGTTCTCGGGCACGGACGACATCTGGGGCGACGGCACCCCGCAGAACGCCGAGACCGCGGGCGCCGACGCCCACTACGGCGCCGCCCTCACCTGGGACTACCTCAAGAACGTGTACGGCCGCTCGGGTATACGCGGCGACGGCGTCGGCGCGTACTCCCGGGTCCACTACGGCAACGCGTACGTCAACGCGTTCTGGTCGGACTCCTGCTTCTGCATGACCTACGGCGACGGTGCGAACAACACCAAGCCGCTCACGTCCATCGACGTGGCCGCGCACGAGATGACCCACGGCCTCACGTCCAACACGGCGGGCCTGGTCTACAGCGGCGAGTCCGGCGGCCTGAACGAGGCCACCTCCGACATCTTCGCCGCGGCCGTGGAGTTCTACGCCAACAACACCAAGGACGTCGGCGACTACCTGGTCGGCGAGAAGATCGACATCCGCGGCAACGGCACCCCGCTGCGCTACATGGACAAGCCCAGCAAGGACGGCTCGTCCAAGGACTACTGGTACTCCGGCATCGGCAACATCGACGTCCACTACTCCTCGGGCCCGGCGAACCACTGGTTCTACCTGCTCTCCGAGGGCAGCGGCGCCAAGACCGTCAACGGGGTCAACTACGACTCGCCGACCTCCGACGGCCTGCCGGTGACCGGCATCGGCCGTGACAAGGCCGCGCTGATCTGGTTCAAGGCGCTCACCACGAAGTTCAGCTCCCGCACGGACTACGCGGGCGCCCGCACCGGCACCATCGCCGTGGCGACGGAGCTGTACGGAGCGAGCAGCGCAGAGGTCAAGTCGGTCACCGACGCCTGGGCCGGCATCAACGTCGGCTCCCGGCCCGGCGGCGGTGACCCGGACCCGGGCACGGTCTTCGAGAACACGGCCGACGTGTCCATCCCGGACTCCCCGGGTGCGGCCGTGACCTCCTCGATCAACGTCACCGGCCGCACGGGCAACGCGCCCTCGACCCTCAAGGTCGGCGTGGACATCGTCCACACCTGGCGCGGTGACCTGGTCATCGACCTGCTGGCCCCGGACGGGAGCGCGTACCGCCTGAAGAACTCCAGCGGTTCGGACTCGGCGGACAACGTCCAGACGACGTACACGGTCAACGCCTCCAGCGAGGTGGCGAACGGCACGTGGAAGCTGCGCGTGCAGGACGTAGCGCGCTACGACACGGGCTACATCAACAGCTGGAAGCTCACCTTCTGAGCCCGGCCGGTTTCTGAGCACACGTCAGCCGAGCCGCCCGGGGTGCCCGCACCCCGGGCGGCTTCGTCGTGGACGGATGACCAGGGTGCCGCCGGCGGTCGAGGAGGCGGCCGCCGTTTCGCGTGTACGAGGCGGGGTCGGTGGCCGACACGCCACTGATCGTCAACCAATGGTTGACGATCGCCGAGCGTCAACCTAAGGTTGTCGCATGACCGATCCCATCCGTCTGACCCACCCCGTACGGCTCGACGATCTGATCGAAGCCATCAAGAAGGCCCATTCCCAGCCTCTCGCCCAGCTGTCCGACGCGGTCATCGCGGCGGACCACCTCGGCGACATCGCCGACCACCTGATCGGCCACTTCGTCGACCAGGCCCGACGCTCCGGCGCCTCGTGGACCGAGATCGGCACATCCATGGGCGTCACCAAGCAGGCCGCCCAGAAGCGCTTCGTGACCAAGGAGTCCGACCGGCCGCTCGACCTGGACCCGAGCCAGGGCTTCAGCCGGTTCACCCCTCGGGCCAGGAACGTCATCACGGCGGCCGCCAATGAAGCCCGTGAGGCCCGCAACACGCACGTCGGCACCGGGCACCTGACCCTCGGCCTGCTCGCCGAGCCCGAGGGTCTTGCCGCCAAGGCGCTCGCCGCGCAGGGCACCGGCGCCGACCGGGTCCGGGCGGCGGTGACGGAGGCGCTGCCCCCAGCCGCCGACGAACTCCCCGAGGTGGCGCCGTACGACGCCCGGGCCCGCAAGGTGCTGGAGCTCACGTTCCGCGAGGCCTTGCGGCTGGGCCACAACTACATCGGCACCGAGCACATCCTGCTGGCCCTGCTGGAGGCGGAGGACGGCAGCGGCCCGCTCTCGGCGGTCGGCATCGACAAGAGCGCCACCGAGCAGCACGTGACGGAGGTGCTCACCGCGTTCATGGCCGCCAAGGAGCAGTAGCCCCTCCTCACTTTCGTCAGGGGCGCCGGACGCGGAGCCTTCGGCGGGGTGGGGGCATGCGCAGACATGCCGCGCGAACGGCTCATCCACCTGACCCTGCGGGTGGTCCTCGCCGGCTTCGTCGTGCTCAAGTCCGGCCTCAGCAGAGGCGGCCAGATCCGTGATCGTGGCGGTGGGCCCGCCACCCGTGGGCGGGTCGACCGTGGTGCGCTCAACGTCGTACGTGGTGGTGGTGCGCCACTGCTGGACGCCCGAGACGGCCAGGGTCTGGGCCGCTGGGGCCCAGGCCGTCGACTCCAGCAGGCTCGGCCGGCCGACGCCATCATTCCCCCGCCGAGAGCGTGATGTAGTAAGCGCGTAAAACACTCACCCACATCCGCGGTTACCTGGATTGGGCTGCGCGAGAGGAATGCGGTACGGACTGTGACCAACCCTGACATATCCGTGATTATTGGGGCCTACAACGCGATGCCCTATCTGACGGAGACGTTGAATTCGGTGGTGCGGCAGTCCCTTGGCCGCGACCGCTTGGAGGTCATCACCGTCAACGACGGGTCGACCGACGGCACCGGTGAGGAGCTGGAGCGGTTCGCCGCCGCGTACCCGGGGCTCTTCCAGGTCTTTCACCAGGAGAACTCCGGTGGGCCCGCCGCACCCCGCAACAAGGGCCTCGACCACGCGCGCGGACGGTTCGTCTTCTTCCTCGACGCCGACGACTTCCTCGGCGACGAGGCACTTGAGCGGATGCTCACGGTGGCCGACAAGAACAACACCGACGTGGTCCTCGGCAAGGTCGTCGGCGTCAACGGGCGCGGCGTCGCCACAGCCATGTTCGGCCACAACCAGGCTCGTACGGATGTCCTCGCGTCCCGGGTCTACCGGACCCTCAGCCCCCTGAAGTTGTTCCGGCGCTCGCTGGTCGAGAAGCACGGGCTGCGCTTCCCGACCGAGTACCGGGTGTACGAGGACCAGCTCTTCGTCGCCCGCGGCTACTTCCTCGCGGACGGCATCTCCGTCGTCGCCGACTACGACTGCCTGTTCGTCGTCAAGCGGGACGACGGCGACAACATCACGAGCGCGACCACGGACATCGACCGCCGCATCGAGGCCCAGGAGGCCCTGATCGAGCTGGTGGCGGAGCACTTCCCCGCCGGGCCGGACCGCGACAAGCTGACCGAGCGTCACATCGCCGTGGATATGGGCGATGTGCTCAAGGACCTGGTTCTCGAGCCCGACGACGAGCTGCGGCGCGCCCACTACGCGAAGCTGCGCACCGTGCTGGAGCGGCACTGCTCCGACGCGCTCACGCAGCGGCTCGCGCCCCTCGCCCGGCTGCGCTGCGCGCTCGCCCTGCGCGGCATGCTGGACGAGTCCGTCGAGCTGGAGGCCGAGGTTCGCCGAGAAGCGGCAAGCGGTGTGCAGCACGGCATCCTGGTCGACGGCGAGCGGGCCTACGCCCAGCTGCCCTTCTTCCGTGACCCAGAAAGAGGCCTCCCGGACGAGATCTACGAGATCACCGGCGGGATTCCGTCCGCCCACCGGCTGGACTCCATCGAGCTGGCCACCGGCACCGGTCGGCTGTCCCTCCGCGGCCACGGCTACCTGCGGCGCATACCGCAGGACGACACCGGCATCGAACTCCTCCTGCGCGAGCGGAAGTCCGGCGCGGAGCACCGGTTCCCGACCACCCGGATCACCGTTCCCGGGCTGGGCGAGGACCACGACGGCGGCGGGTACGACTACTCCGGGGCCGGCTTCGTCGCCGAGATCGACCTGACGACCGCAGCCGGCGACGGTACGCGGCTGCCCCGTGGCCTGTGGGACGCGTTCCTCACCGTCCGCGTGCAGGGACTGACCAGGGAGATCCGCATCGGTAACCAGCGCCTCCCCGAGGTCGTCAGCACGCAGCGGACGTACGTGGTGGCCGACGGCGACGACGACATCTTCGGCGTGGCGCTGTACTACACCCACCCGTACAGCAACCTCACCGTCGACGTCGGCGAGAACGTGCACAAGGTCCCCGACAAGCTGCGGACCAAGGGTGCCCGGTGGGCCCAGGGGAAGACGGGCATCCTGGAGGTCTTCGGCGACCTGCGGTTCGCCGCCCCTCCGGCCGGCACTCTCGGCGTGGAGCTCCGCGACGAGACGGGGCGTACGGTCGCCGTCCCCGGCGTCGTGGACGGCGGCACCTTCTCGGTCGCCGTGCCGGTGCACCGTCTGGCGCTCGGCACCTGGCGCCTCGCCGTGCTGCTGACCGCAGGCGACGGCGTGGCGCGGTGGACCTGGCGGGTACCGGCCCAGCCGAAGCTGCCGGGCGGTCGTTGGCGGCACCGGGGACTCCCCACGTACGCGAAGCCCATCGAAGATGACGGCCTCGTCCTACGCGTCGGACGCGTGGCCGTCGCCAAAGCGCTCGCCCGGCGCGTGAAGCGGCTGCTGCCCTGACCCGGTGGTGGCCTGCGCCGCCGCCCCCACACACACAGAGCCAGGCCGATGAGCACGGCATCTGTGACGGAGCACAGGATCAGAGGAGGGCCGCCTTCAAGGAAGCTTCGGTCCGCATGCCCTCGGGATTGCCCCCTGCCGTGACCAGCAACTTGGCCGCAGTGCGGGGTCCGACTCCGTGGGCGGCCCGCAGGCGCGGTTGTGGGCGGTGACCTCGCTGATCCAGGGCGCTCCGGCCCCTGCCGGGGGCCGGGGCAGGGCATCGTTCGCTGTCTCGGCGGCGGTGCTGGATCTGCTCGGCCTGAGCTCGGAGCACGCGGCCCGCCTCGACCTGGGCCACATGCTCCGCCTGATACATGAAGAGGGGGGTGACGTGGAAGCTGCGATGGGACACGCGCCGGACGCGCTGGCCGATCGACCCGAACCAATCTCACCCGGACCTTCACCAGGCTCCTCCGCAAGGCCGGCCGCCGCCGCATCCGCTTCCACGACCTCCGGCACTCCACCGCGACCCTGCTCCTGGAACAGGGCGTCGAACTCGTCGTGATCAAGGAACTCCTCGGCCACGCCCACATCGGCGTCACCGCCACCGTCTACGCCCACGTCCGACTTCGCCTCCAACACGACGCCATCGATCTCCTCGGCCGCGCCCTCGACCACCCCTGACACACGTACGGCAACCGCGGCGGACACCAGGTGTCCGCCGCCGTTGCCGTCATCTACTGCCGTCAAGCCGCGAAACGGCCCCTGTAGGTGACACCCACAGGGGCCGCGTCTTTGCGCTTGAATGCGTAGTGAATCGGAAGCCTAAATCGGCTCGCCCGCCACTCCGCTAAATCCAACGAGGCCGTTCCTCTTCGCCATGTCAAGAATCTCAGGGAGATAATCCAGTTGGCGAACCGAAAGGGTCAGGAGGACGTACTTTCCCGCGTCATCCGGTTCCTCTTCCAGGTCGAACCGAGACGGCTCCAGAACGTCGTCCACATCTGGCCACCTAGTCAGCAACTCCTCCCGGAACCGCAACACGTCAGGGCTTACGACAAGGTCACTGGTGTCACCCTCAGCAAGGTTGTCGAAGATTTCCTCAGGGTCCCCAACACTGCGCTTCCAGAAGCCGAAGTCGCTACTCACTGGCCATCCTCTCAGGTTAGGGATTGCAGATTGGACACGCTGTACCGCGACGGACGACTGAGGTTTCAAACCCATACGTCTTCGCTAGCCATTCGTCCTTCCTCCGCTGCCCCCTCGTGTAATTCGATTTATTCACCTTCACCTCGTAAAGGTGAAGGTTGCCGTCTGGATTCCTGACCGCAATGTCCACTTGACGCTTGCCGTAAGGGGTCCAGAATTCGAATCCGTTCCCATAGCTCTCGCTATAGATATCGGACTTTTTGTAGAACTTCTCGAACGTCTCCGTCATTTCATCGACACCGGCAGCACCCCGGGCTTTGTCATGCTTACGAATGCCACAGTTGCTGTTGTGAACAAGGACCGGAGTCTCGCCCGCCAGCACATAGTACGTGTGCTCGCCCGGCGGGCGTCACCGGCATTTCTGCTGGTCAGCGAATTCCGGCCTGTCCGTGGGTATGCCTGGAAGTGCCCTGTTGTGCGCGCGTGTTGCCGTCGGCGTTGCCGTCAGACGGCTGCGCGCGTGAGGGCGGTGGAGTGGGCTTTGGCCGGTGTCCTGCCCGGGTTGGGGTCGGGCATGGTCAGGGGGCCGTACGCTGGCCCGGCAACTCGGGCAGGTCGTGATCCTGCCCGGAATTTGAACGAGTGGCCCCCTGGTCTTGCCCGACGCGGGCCCCGGCCCGGGGAGGTGGGTAAAGCACACGGAGCCGACCGACCCCACCTCCGGGCCCCCGTCCCGGCCAACTCCCCGCCGTCGCCTCGCCGTCGGCCTCGCGTTCGCCGTGCTGGCGCGTCCGGCTTCTCTGCGCTTCCGGTCGCCCGCTGTGCTGTCTTTGCGCGGCCTGGTCGCTGGCCGGCCCGCGGTGGCGGAGCCGAGAGCGGGCCGGGTGGGCGGCCGTGCCGCGCGCGACCCGCGTCAGCGGGTCGCCTTGAAGACGTAGAGAAAGTTTGGACGCATCCTGCTCCGGCGGTACTGGGTCACGTCCGCTGGAGTGGTGTAGTGACGGCCACTCGGTGATCTCGTTTTGAGGCTATGCGGTGAGTTCGGTGGGCAGGGCGGTCTCGTCGGT
>NZ_JBSFUR010000071.1:0-22010 GCF_053591895.1 Streptomyces sp. NPDC002867
CCCTGAACGCCTTCGACATCACCTTCGACGGTCGGCTCTCCGCAGCCCGTCAGTAACCTCAACCACTCTGGTTACACCGTCCGTTTGACAGACCCACCAGGTCCGCCTCATCGTCATCGAGGTGTTGGCGGTCAGTGCAAAGCTGTTCGAATACCTGCTCGAGTCCGCGGGCCGAGCAGTGTATGCGTCCATGTCGCTGACCTCGGGCGATGGCTGAGTAGCTGTTGTCTTTCCGGGCTTGAGGACTGCGTTTCCGCTGGTCGTGCGTAGGGCGAGAGGTCCCGTGGGAGTAGTGGCCTGTCGTGCTGTTGCTCCCCGGGAGGTCGTGGATGCCGTCGGCGGTTGGGCTGTTGGAACAGCGTGAGCTGGGTGCTCGCCGTCGCGTGGACGAGCTGTGGGAGGAGGCCGATCGTATCCAGGCCGAACTGGCCGCGGCCGAGCGGGAATGGCAGGAGTGGGCTATCGCCCGCTCGCGGGGCCGGCGAAGTGCTGGCCCCGGCGGACGAGAGAGGGCAGGACCACGCCCAGGCCGACCTGACCGTGCCGGCTGCCGAGGAGCAGACCGGAAAGACCGCGCAGGTGTCAGGGGCGGCGAAGGCGAAGCCGCAGGTGTCCATGTGGCGTGAGGGGCTGGCCGGGGCGGTGCTGTCGGTGGACTATCAGCGCATCCTCACCGCCCTCGCGGACCGGCACCGGCTCTACCAAGGGCCGTTGATCTGCCAGGAGTTGGCCGTGATGTTCGGCATGGAGGTGGTGTCGGCGCGAGTGGAAGCGCTGCGGTCGAAGGCGAAACGCCCGGTCGCGCGGGGCTGGCTGGCCGAGCCCGCGCCGGGCCGGTTCACGCTGGCTGCAGGTGTGAGCGGGTCAGGCGGCGGGTCATGAGCAGGATCATCGACCAGTAGACCTTCGCTTCGGCGCTGGTGGTGCGGCGTTCGTAGTCGCGTGCCAGGCGGCGGCTGCGCATCAGGTGGGCGAAGAGGCGCTCGACGATCCACCAAGCACCACGAACCCCTTCTGGTCGTCGCTGCGCTTGACGATCGACAGGACCAGCGCGAGCGTGGCCAGGCAGTGCTCGACGAGGCTGCCGGTGTAGCCGCCGTCGGCCCAGACGAGGGCGAGGCGGTGGTGCGCGTCGGCGACTTGTCGCAGCAGGACTTGGGCGGTGGTGTGGTCGCCGGTGTCCGCGGCGGTGACCGTCACGCCCAGCAGCAGACCGAGTGTGTCGACCACGACGTGCCGCTTGCGGCCGTTGATCAGCTTGCCTCCGTCGAACCCGCGCTGTCGGAGCCGACGACGGCGTCCGCCTTGACCGACTGCGAGTCGATCACCCCGGCCGTCGGCTCCGCGTCACGGCCCAGTTCCTCGCGGACCTCGGCGCGCAGCCGGTCGTGGAACTCCTTGACCAGCAGCTGGTCGCGACAGTGGCGGAAAACGCGTAGACCCAGTCCCACGGCGGGAAGTCGGCGGGCACTGCCCGCGACTTGATGCCGTTGTCGACAGGTGGCGGATGGCATCGAGTATCGCCCGGTGGCAGTACGCCTCCGGCTGCCCTCCCCGGCCGCGCATCCAGCCAGGCACCGGCAGCAGCGGCCGGACGGCCGCCCACTCCGCGTCCGTCATGTCCGACGGATACCGGCGCACCCGATCAGAGTGATCAGCCGCGTTGCCGTAGAGGTGAGCGAGGCAATCACACGATCGGACAGGCAAGTTGAAGCGGGCGGGCTCGGACGCGTACAACAACGACAACAGGGCCTCCGGGAACCACTCGGAATGGGATCGCACCCCCGAGCTACCAGGGGGCTCTGCCTTCATGCGCGCACCGGCGGAGGATCACCCGACCAGGAACTCCGTTCGACCTGCGCGATCCAAGATCGATTGAGATACGGCCTCTCATTCCAAGTCGTAGGGGTGGAGAGGCACTTCGGCACGCAGCAAGGGCCATTCAGCCAGCTGGGAGCAGGAAGCGGTCGCGCGTTCCCAGATCTGCTCCGCTGTCGTCTCCGCCTCATTCAAGGAGGCGGCGCGGAGGAAGAGACTGATGACAAGGTGAGGCTGTGCCTGAAAATGGATGCCGACGTGTTCGAGAACGTCCGGCGCTGTGGCTTGGAGCACCTGCTTGAGCTCAGCAGGCAGGGGGGCATCGCCCGGAGAGGCAAGAGTGAGCTGTACGAGGTACATGAGGTATTGTCCTGTTCGAATAGTCAATCCCCTTCGATTGCTCGTCGACTCGCGACTGTACGGACCGTCAAGGCCGGATGAGGCCCCTCGCGGCCGCGTGCAGGCCGGCTTGGAAGCGGCTTCGCGCGCCGAGGTGTTCCATGAGTTTCGTGGCAATACGGCGTGCCGTTCGACTCGACACACCTAACCGCGCCGCGACGTAGTCGTCGGTGTGCCCCAGGGACAACAGCCTCAGGGCTTCCAATTGCTGCGGACTAAGACTCTGCGCATCGGCCGGTTGAGTGGTCGCACCCATCGGCTGGGCGGACTGCCAGATGCTCTCGAACAGGGCGTACAGGGAGGAGACCACTCCTGCCGTCTGCAGGACCACTGCGCCGGCAGAGGTGTCGTCCGAGTCGACAGCAACGATGGCGATCTTCCTGTCACAGATGATCAAGCGGTTCGGCAACGAGGGGACGGTACGTATTCGGCCGCCGCGCGCGGCCAGCCAATCCGCGTGCGCCACCGTGGCAGGATCGTTGCGGACGCTGTCTATATACACTGTGCGCATCTGCACGCCGCGCTTCAGCAGGTCTTCGGCGAGAGGTCGCGAGCTGCGCAGATTGGCTGTCGTCTGGGCTCCGCCCGGAGCGAAGGTCAACAGCTCATCCTCAACCTTATCGTGCAGAGTTGCCAGGTAGTCGCGGACGGAGTCGACCCCCGTCAGGCGATGTAACTCGTCTTTGACACTGTCCTGGGTGAATTCCGATTTGAGCTGTAACGCGGCAGCCTGAGCCTCTTGCACACGCTGCTGTTGCGCGGCGAGCTCGGCTCGTTCCCTGGCCAGCAGGATCTCTGCGGCGAGATGCGGTTCCACCACGTGAAAGTTCTGGGGATCTTCGGGGGAATGCCATACCAGAGCCAGCTCTCCCAGAGTGTCGAGTGCTGCCCGCACCGCATGCTCAGTCAGCTCGAGTCGGCGCATCAGATCTGCCACACCCTCCTGCGGGTGCGCCAGCATCTCGCGGTAGACCACCTCAGCCGTAGCGTCTATTCCCAGAACGTCGAGCATGCGATTCCCTCTCTGAAACTTTGTGCGGTAGCGAGACGAGGGACTGGGGGAGTCTGGTGGCTAACGACGCCCTGCGCCCGTCGTCAACGACGCCGCTCGATGGGCGTCGAGCGGCGTCGTTCCGAACTCGCGAGCAGCACTCCACCGCGCGGCTACCCGCTCGCGGCGGTCATATACGGGGTGTAGGTGGCGGCCGTGTCGCGGACCACTGTGGCCAGTCCGGCGCCGGCCTGGTGGACAGCATTAACCCAGAGCATTAACCCAGCCCAAGACCGATCGTGCGGTCCTCGCCGCTGAAGTCGCGGCGCATGAGGGATGGTGTTCAGCTGGCGAGGCTTGATTTTTGGCGCTTGTTAGCGAGGAACCGCGCCTTTTTCTCGCGATTCCCACAGGTATTCATCTCGCACCATCTGCGCGTGGCGCCTCGGCTGGTGTCGAAGAAGGCGGCTCGGCATGTTGGCGATGCGCACAGGGCCATCTTTCCTTCGCGTTCTCCCGAGATGATGCTGATCGCATCAGCGGCGATCACGCTGAGCGCGTCTTCGACGGAAGCGGAACCCAGCCGCCACTCCTGGCTGCCCTCGGACGACAAGATGAGTGAGGCCCGACCGCCAGTACTGCAGTCATTGATGACTTGGACAGCTGAACGGGGAGGAAGAGCTTGGTTTGCGACGGCGGTAGCGGCTGCGTGAATTGATTCACGCAGTTCTCGAGCGTGGTCGAGCTGAGAATCGCTACAGGAATCGACCACGAGCCCATTGATTGCCAACCAGTCCACGAGCCGGTGAGGGACAGGAATACGCTCCACGGGTTCGCCGCAACGCTCCGTCAGAGTCGCCGTGAAGCTGGTCGCTAGAACCCTACCAAGACGGAACTCAGGGAAATGGTTGACGGACATGGAACCACCCTAGCCGGTTGCCATTTGGAGGGCAAGTGCTAGAACCATCATGGACGGTTCCATGGCGGCTCGCAGATCTCATGCCCCTCGTCCAAGGTCAGCGTTGGGCGCCAAGAGGCCGGGCCGCACCCCCAGCGCGAGGTAATGGCCACCAGCACTGAGCTCCCGCGCACCAGGCCAGGACCTCAGGTACCTGTGCAGACGCGGCCGGCCAGCAGGGGTACGCCCTGGCGCTCGCAGATCCGAATGATCGTCGCGTGAGATCGTGAGCACGCCGGCCCTGACGACGAGACCACGGCAATTGTCAGGACCGGCTGGCCATGCCACGAACCTGCACGCCCACTGCGTAGCGGCGGCGTTTGTGGGAGTAGCCGACGCGACCGTCACGGACTGGGTCACATGCGGCCGGGTGCCGTCACCCAGAACGGTCGGGATCGTTGCTGCGGACGTCCAGCAGTCTTGGTGCCGCGACGAGAAGAGTGGTCTCCGAGGTGGCGTGGCTGGGAGTGGCCCCCCTCCGAGATGTCGAAGCCGTCGGCCAGATGGGCGCGGGTGTCATCGGGAGCAGCTCCGCCATGCCGGCAAGAGCGCGTTGCAGGCGGGAGCTTGCGGCGAGGTCGCGTCCCCCGTGATGGTGTAGGCGATCAATCGTCCGTAGTGTTCGGAGTCTTGGGGAGTGCGTGGGTGGTGTGGTCGGCGTGTTCGGCGGCGTTGATGGCCGTCATGCTGCCTTCGGAGAGGTAGCGGCGGGGGAAGGCGATCCATTCGTCGTGCATCTCGCTGAGCACGGCGGTGACCAGCCGTTCGAGCGCGGCCGGGTTGGGGAAGACCTGCACGACGTCGGTGCGGCGCTTGATCTCGCGGTTGATCCGTTCCAGGGGATTTGAGAACTGGATCTTCTTCCAGTGGGAGATGGGGAAGGCGGCGAAGGCGGTCAGGTCCTCCTTGGCGTCCAGGAGCATCTGCCTGACCTTGGGGAACTGCTGCCCGAGCATGTCGGTCACCGCATCGAGCTGGTCGTACCCGAGTGACTTATCGGATGAGCAGTGGTCGTTGATCGAGCCGGTGATCACCGCATGGAAGGACAGGCACCGCTCGATCAGCGGCCATCAGGGCGCCTACGCCATGCGGGAGAATCAACGCGATCCTCTACCAGGGCCGGACCGGCTGCCAGCGGGCCTACCTCCCGCACGACCTGCCGCAGAAGAGCGCGACGTACTACTACTTCGCCGCCTGGCGGACGACGGGACCGACCAGATCATCCATGAACTCCTGCGCTGCCAGGTCCGCGAGAAGGCCCGGCGATTAGAGGACCCGACCCTGGTGGTGCTGAACACGCAAAGTGTCCACGCGGCTGCCGGGGTCCCCGCCGCCTCGACCGGTCGGGACCCGGCGAAGCAGGTGCCGGGCCGCAAGCGGGCCTGGCCGTCGACGTGCTGGGCCTGGTCATCGCGGTCGTCGTGCTCGCCGCGAGCGCGCACGACAACGCCGCGGGCACCGCGCTGCTCGACCATGTCGCCGGGCACGGGCCACGGTGCACGAGGCGCTGGTCGACCAGGGCTTCAAGAACGCCGTCGTCGACCAAGGCGCCTCGCTCGGGATCGACGTGGAGATCGTCAAACGCAATCCGCAGGACCAGGGGTTCGTCCCCGCAGCTGAAGCGGTGGAGGGTCGAGCAGACCTTCGGGATCCTGATACTGCACCGGCGCCTGTTCCGCGACTACGAGCACCGCCCGGTCTCTTCAGCCTCCCGCGTCTACTGGGCGATGACCCACGTCGTGGTCCACCGGCTCACCGGCACGAACACTCCCACCTGGCGCGATGCGCAGGCGGTGAGTACGTGAACATCCAGCCCTTGCTCGAGGCGCTCGACATCCAGGAGGACGCCGCCCGGGCCCTGGCCGACGACATCCGCACGCAGATCGGAGACAGATCGAGTGCGGCAGGACTGGGAACCAACGACACTCTTGCGAAGCCGAGTTGAGACGTCAGGTACCTCTCACAACAGCACAGGAGCCTCGTGCGTTGCAGGCTTCCCGCTGCCCCTCACTCGATCAGTGGCCGCTCGCGAGAGCGCTCAGCCACCGCTCGCAGAGCGCTTCCGGGAGCGCTCTGGTGCTGTGTAGCCTCAACTGGCTGAACGGCGCCTGCGACGTGCTGACAGCTCTCGCCCTGCGCGCTGGAATGGGTGGGCACCGATCCCGACTGCGGTCCGGATTAGGTCAAGGCCGATTCAGGACACTCATTAGCTCTTCCTTTGCCGCGCGGAAGCTTGCAGAATTTAGAGGGCTGGAGAACGAACCAGCGAGCTGTGAGCAAGGAAAGACGTGGATCGTCCAGCATCTCGTATTGCGAGCTCACGGCATGGGCAAACCAAACCGCCGCTCCCCTGTAAAGGAGACCAGCATATGACTATCACTCGGCGCCCCGACTTGTATCCAACCCGAGTCATTGGTGAGTCCGTTCCTCAGCCGCGGACCGATCCGACGGTGTGGGGAGGGGCTCGGGGCCCGCTCGACAGCAAGCAGTTGGATCAGTATGAGTCCAGTGGCTACCTGGTCCTTGACGACCTACTGTCTGAGCAGGAGGTGCAGACATACCTCGCCGAACTGCAGCGTCTTAGCGAGGATCCGGTGCTGCGCGCGAGTGAGCGCGTAATCCTGGAGCCGGAGTCTGACCAGGTTCGGTCCGTTTTCGAGGTTGAGAAGGTCAGTCAAATCTTTGCTGAACTGCTTCAGTCTCCTCGGCTCACCAACATCGCCCGGCAGGTCCTCGACTCGGAGGTGTACATTCACCAGAGCCGAGTCAACTACAAGCCTGGTTTCGGCGGTGCTCCATTCCACTGGCACTCTGACTTTGAAACTTGGCACTCTGAGGATGGCATGCCCCGACCGCGCGCGTTCAGTGTCTCAATTTCACTGACCGCGAATCACCCGTTCAACGGCCCGCTCATGGTTATGCCTGGTACTCACAAGGTGTTCATTCCTACGATAGGGGCGACACCGCTGGACTACCACAAGGAGTCGCTCCGTGTGGCCAGCCCCAGTGTCGGCTCCCCGGACCGGAAGCACTTGACGCGAATGGCCGACGAGCATGGAATCGAGCAGATCGTAGGTCCTGCCGGGTCCGCGGTGATGTTCGACTCGAACCTGCTCCACGGTTCCAACGGAAACCTCTCGCCCTTCGCGCGCTCGAACATTTTCATCGTGTACAACAGCGTGGAGAACACGCTGGGAGCGCCGTACGCCGCGCCCAGGCCGCGTCCGCAGCACCTCAGCAACCGCGAGTTTCCGTCTACGTCGGCCATGTAGTCAGCAGGCTCGGACCGTCAGCACCAGCGTTCCCGGTTTGAGCGTGACGCACGGCGACGGACATCATCTGAGCTCTTGCCGCTGCGCCTCTTGGATCTGGCACCGGATATCGAGGGTGCTTTGGGCAAGGCCGCCCTCCTCGCTGTCGCGCGCCTCTGGCGTTTCCATACGCCGCTACGCAAGAGGCCGTCTACGACCTGCCGGTGCGAGCCGCGTGTGGGTCGTCTGGTTCTGCGGAACGACGAAGCTCCTGGTAGCTGAGGTCACGACGAAGGTCACCCGTACTTACCAGAGGCCTCGCGTGCTCGTCGGCCCGTCGCCGATCGAGCTGTCCAGCGCACACTTGCGGCATCTCGCCGATCGACTGGCGCTGAACCGGGGGAGATCGGCTGTTGCCGGTCGCGGCTGACTGCGGGTGGGCCAGGCCTTGCTGGTCCTGGCCCACCGGCGGTGTGGTGACACCTGCGCTCGGTTCAGCGCGGGTTCGGTATCGAAGTCGCCATCGTGTGCCGCTGCATAAGCGAGGCCATTGAGGTCCTGCCATGCGCGCACTTCGCCTTGCCGACGCCGTACAGGCTCGGGCCGGGCCTTCATGATCCTGGACGGGCTCGCTGCTGTCGATCGGCCGGATCGCCGCCGGCGGCGGCGGTTCCCGTCCTTCGGGCCGCACCAGCGTGAGGTCGGCAGACGCTGGTCGGCGGCCCGGCAGACCCGGGTCGGGACGGCGCAGGAATGCCCTGCAGCGCCCTCGTAGCAAACGCTGCGTCAGGGCCGCCGTGAAGCCAGTCGTTGGCACGTTACCCAGACGGAGCCCGGGGAAAAACGGCTTGGAACCAGCTTGGCCGGTTGCCTTCAGAAGCGCAGACTGGTAGAACCGTCTTAGATGGTTCCGCATCGACTCGGAGATTTCATGGCGCCCTCCAAGGTCAGCGTTGACTGCCCGGCCGGCTGCGCCCACCCAGGTCGGAGCGGCCACCAGCGCTGTGCGGCTCACGCACACCACACCAGGGTCGGAAGTAGAAGACGACGGTGGATTTGACGGTACTGCCGGGCTTCATTGCAGTGATCCTGCTCCTCCTGTAATCGCCACAGAAGGTCAACTGAGACGAGGTCTGCCATGACCGGAACTGTCCTTGTTCCAGCGCGGTCTACCGCCGTGTCAAAGAAGATTCTTTTCCTCCTGCTCTTAATCCCCATGTTCCTCGGCGGTGTGGACTCCACGCTGTTCAACTCCATCGCCTACGACCTGCCGGTACTGACCGATTCGTGGCGCCTGTGGTTCATCGACGGATACACGATTGCCCTTGCCTCGAGTGTTGTTCTCGGGTCGCGTCTGGGCGCACGGATGGGCCCTGGCGTGACGTTGGCGACCGGGCTTTTCGTGTTTGCGATCGCAGGAGCCAGTCCTGTCCTGCTGGATTCGTCAGTGACGTGGACAGCAACTCGGTTCATACAAGGCTTTGGCTATGCCTTGATCGTTTCCAGCGTTGCCTCGGTCATTGGCGGGCTGCCTGAAACTGCCGAGCGCACACTGGGCTACTCCCTGTGGATCACGACCTACAGCATCGGAGCTGGTGCAGGACCACTGATCGGCCGAGCGTTCGTCGACATGGGCGCATACACTCTGCTGTTCTGGCTGCCGGCCGCAATCGCTCTGGCGTGCGGAGCGCTTGCGACTCTGCTGTTACGCGACATCAGTCTGGGCCAGGCCTCGTCGACTAAGGTCGATGTCGCTTCTTCAGTCCTAGCTCTTCTTGGCTTCGGGCTCTTCGTGGCCGGTCTGCAGAGTCATGGTGCGGCATTCGGGCGAGTACTAGCGACTGTCGCCGGATGCGCCGTCATGGCGGTCTTTTGCATGCGACAACTCCGCTCTCGGGATCCACTCATCGATGTACGGATGCTCAGCTTCTCCCGATTGGGCGCCTGTTCACTCGCGCTGGTAATCAGTTCTGCGTGCTACACAGGATCGGTTTTCCTCTTCAGCGCAGAGGCCGATTCGCTGCTGTCCACCGTGCCGGTTTCGGTTCTGGCGCTGTGGGTATCGCTCGGAGGATTCGCTTTCCACAAACTGCAGTCCCGGTTTACCCCGGTTCACATGCTGCAGGTCAGCTTGGCCACGTGCGCTCTTGGCCTCGTAATAGCCGCTTTTGTCGGCTTGTGGCCGGCAAGCTTCTTGATCGGTCTGGGCGTGGGCGTCTCTATGGCGTCCGGAGACGCGTACCTGCTGGGGAGCGTTCCACCCAAGGATGTTGCACGCGCTGCGGCTCTCCAGGAGACCAGCCTCGCGGTAGGTGCAGCTCTGGGCGTGGCCGGATTCGGTGGCATTTTCGCCGCTACCAGCTCGGTCGTGGGAACGGCCGTCATCACCGCGGTCATCGTTGCCATCGTCGTGGGGACGCTTCGCTACAATCGCGGCGTTTTCAAGGCGTAGCCAGAATGCAGTCAACGCTCGTGAGTCCTCGTCAGTTCGCCGACGGAACCTCTGTGTTCGTGTGATGGATCATCGAGGCTGAGGAAGGCCAAAAGCCTGGTTCTCGTGATGACGACTGCGGCGTGGCTGTGTTCACGATTCGTGGGTTCTGGCACAGATCTCGGCGGAGCTGTTACGGCGAGTGATATCGCCGTTCGATCTGGAGGCGTCGCTGAGCTGTCGGCCGTACTCGGGGGTGCCCTGGTGCGGGTGTGCGATCGGCTCAGCCGGACCCGGCGCTCACTGCCGGCCCGCGCCCCGGGCTGCTTTGGCTCAGCCCAGCACGTCCATCAGGGCGGTGACGTAGGCATCCAGCCGCTCCTCCACAGCCCGCGTCGTCAGCTCTGTCCTGCCTGCCTTCCGCCATGGCTGCGCCACCTGCTGCACTTCTTCTGAGCAAGCCAGCCCGTCCCGCACCCGCCAGTACAGCCGCTCGCTCGCGGCCGCGGCCAGCACCCCGCCGGCCTCCTCATACGCCTCAGCGAACCGCAGACCCCACGCCGGGCGGTGCAGCAGCGCGAGAGTGGTCGAGCAGTGCGCCACATCGAGATCCGCCGGGCCCTAGGAAGTCGCTGCCCAGTCAACGACGCCGGTGATCCGGGCATCTGCCGACCCTGGGGGCGGCACGTCGAACAGCGAGTTGCCGGGCTGGAAATCCCGGTGCAGAAATCGCCCTTCATAGGGCGGCGCGGGCTTGCGGATCACGTCGATCGCCGCGCCCCAAACCGCCGCGTCGGCGCCCTTTGCAGTCACGACGGTGTCGGCGGTCGTCAACGCCACATACTCTTTGGGCGGCTCGACGGGTCTCAACGCATGGATTGCCACGAGTTGACGGGCCAGCAGAGGAACGCGTGTCTCCAATCCGTCATCGCCGAGGACCGTTCGGCCCTCCAGATGCGTCATCAGGAGCGACGGATACTCGCAATGCGCGGCGGTAGGATCAACCGCGACCAGTCCAGGAGCTGGCATGCCGGTCCCCGCGAGCGGGGTCAGGGCGCCGGTCTCCCTATTCAGCCAGTCCTCGGCGTGCCCCACGTAGAACAGTCGACGAAACTCCGCAGCACCAGGTGACGGGTTTCTCCGTGCCGGGGCGGACAGGCAACGGCCTGTCCGCCCTTCTTCGTTGCTCAGGTCAGCCGGTGAACGGCCGCCACAGGGCCGCCTCGTCCGTATTGAACGGAGGGCTCCACACCAGCCTTTCCCCGATCAGGCCGGGCTTGCAGCCCGGGGCCAGCTGCGGATTCTCCAGCTTGTCGGCGATCTCCTCCAGCAGCATCGTCAGCGACTTGTCCTCCACGGTGCGCACGGCCGTGTCGTCCCAGTGCCCAACCCCGCCCGTATCCGCGTCGACGAACAGGCCGTAGCTGGTGTCGGTCGCCGACCACGAGCAGAACGGGATCCAGGACGGCTTCCACATCCACGACTCCTCATCGTCGTGGTCCTGCTGCCAGCGCGACTGCCGCCGGTAGACCGCACGAACCGAGTCCAACGGCATCAACGCCCACCCGTGATCGGGGAAGAAGCCGGCCCCCGGGATGTCCTGGTTGCCCGCGCACAGCAGCCACAGCGCCCGCAGCTCCACCGGCACACGCACGCCCGACTGCTGCGCCAGGGCGTCGATGTCCTGCTTGACCGCGGCGGGCAGCAGCGCCTCGTGCGAGGCCGGCGCGTTCTGCTCAAGCCATGGTCGAACAGGGACAGCTGGGCTCCGGGGTGCGGCCGCTCCCGGCGCACAATGACGCGGGTGCCGTTCGGGTAGCCGTCCAGATCGATCATGCCTGTCAGCTCGGCGACCTCGGCCCCGGCACGCAGCGTTCCGTCCTGGTCCAGGGCGGGATGCCAGAGGCGGTCGGGCATGGCCCGAATGGCGCGTCGGACCGGCTCAGTGATGGCGTATCCGACCGAGAAGCAGGTACGGATCCTCGTTTCCGCAGGTCGCGGACGTGCGCGAGGAAGGCCTTCGCGGATCCGGCGCTGTCGGTGCGGACGAGGGGGTCGGTGCCGTGCCGGTGGGCGTCAGGGATCTGCGCGAGCGCCTGGGCGAGCACCGCGATGTGATCGGCGGCGGTGTTGGCGCCGGCGTTCCCGGGCCGCAGCCGGCCGGACAGTGCCTCGCCGGTGTTGGCCAGGAAACACAGCAGCGGGTGGAAGCCGAAGCCGCCCTTATAGGTGGGTGCGGCCTGCGCTTTCTCGGAGTGGCAGGTGACCAGCGTGGCATCAAGGTCCAGGACCAGACCGGGCAGCATGCGCCCCGCGGTCCGGGCTGCGGGGATGCCCTCACCGCGCTCGGCGGCCTGCAGCCAGGCGACTTCCCGGGCCTGGGCGCGGGCAGAAGCCAGCGAGGCAAGGGCGGTCTCGTCGACAGCGGCGAGCAGCCGCCAGGCCGTCGGTGTCGAGGCGACAGGCCCGAAGACTGCTGCCTGGTCCCGCAGTACGGCAAGGTCTGCGATGGCCTCGCCGTCGTCGGCGAGCATCACCGCCAGGTCGGTGGCGATCCTGCCCGGGTCATGTCCGGTCCCGCACGGCCGAAGCGGCCTGAGCGTGGCGGAGTACGCGGCGGTCAGCCCGGTGGCATCAGCGAGATCCGCCAGCAACCGTGCCCCGGCATGCCCGACCACCCCCGAACCATCGGCACTGACCTGAACCTTGGGACGCAATCCGATAGCCTGCACGTAGAAAGTGCCCTCCGCCTGGACCGACAGAACCCCTCAGCAAGGTTCATCGTCCCAGGTCAGGAAGGCACTTTTGTATTTCCGCCGCAACAACCCCGAACTCAAGCGAAACGGCGAGGCTAATGTGGCTGCTGCGCGAACGAAGCTCGACAGGAAAGGCGGTGCTTGCCCCGTGGGTGTGTCGATCGAGGTACTGATCGTCGACTGGTCACGCATCGAGGCCGCTCCGCCTGACGAGCAGGCTGACCTCCTGGAGGAGGCTGCCTTCGGCGAAGACACGCGGCCCAATGCCGACGAGGGCTGGACCTGGCCCACACGGCCTGCCGCCGACTGGTACGCGAGCTATGAGTTCTCCCGGACGCTCGGCTCGTACAAGCCTCACTTCTGGGCGGGTGAACGGTGGGAACGGCTCCGCGACTTCGCGGATCAGCAGCTTCGGGGCATGTTGGACCGCTTCGCTTCTGTGCTGTTCTGGCACGGCCTCGAGTACATGGAGGACATCGATGCGGAGCAAGTAGCCGAGCGGTCAAGCCCTTGGCCAGCGAGCACGCTCATGTGGAGCTCGCCAATCGAGACGGCAGAGCTGAAATTGCTGTGGGAATGTGTCTCTCCGCAGCTGGAAGCACTGCGCCAACCGTTCGACCGGCACGTCGCGCGTTCAGAGGGCTGGATCAACGACTTCGATTCGTTCGTGACGTTCCTGGAAGGGTGGAACGAAGTCGTCACTGCCGCGCACGCCAGGGGATGGGGAATCGTCGGGCTGCGCTGCTGATCAGCGGGGCTCTTGTCCCCACCAGCAGATTGCAAGGGAGCCCCCAACAATACTTTTGCGGCATGGCTGATCTCTAGGAACTCCAGCTCGCTCTCGACCTTCCGGACGACCGCAGCAGGGACAAGGCCCCCGACGCTGGTGTACAGGTCGCCGAGGTGTACCGAGGCGTCCGCTGAGGCCATCGGGTGACGCGTGGGGTCGTCGGCCGCATGTCTGCTGACTCTCGCTTCGCTGTGCCGGGCGTTCTCACGAGGCATGCGTCATCGTCTCGTCCACCTGCCGGGGGAGGGCCGCTCAGGGTCCGTTTGGGCAGGCATCACGATGAGAAGCCACTCGGGCGCTGAAGTGAGAGTCAGCACGGAGTGCGGTTCCTCGTCCACGCCCAGAACCGGGCGCGCGCCCTGACCAGGCTGCGCAACCTCGGCCTCAGGGCGGTCTACCTGCGCGGCAACACCGCCCCGCCGACACCGGACGAGATCACGGCCGTCCTGCACCACCCGACGGCCTCATATGGCGCACGGCCCCCGACAACGGTGTCACCGTCGCCACCGAGCTGTGGCGGCCGATCAGGCGCCTGCTGAGGGCGTAGCGCCGGAAAAAGATCGCGCACGAACCGAACGATCCGCATCCGCCCACCGTCTAAGTGCTGAACCGTCGTCGAGGGCATGTGGTGGGGGACTGTGCGAGCCGAAGAACAGGATCCTCTCAGCCCGGCACAGGCCCGTCGCGTCAGGGCGGTACTCGCGCTGGGAGGAGTCCCGCGGGACGACCATGCGGACGGTGTGCAGCAGGTACGGCTGAAGCTGATCGAGCGCCGCGCTCAGGGAACGGAGTCGCCCCGCGACATCGGCGCGTGGGCCGCGGCGGTCGCCTCCAACTACGCGGTGGACTGGCATCGCGGCAGGAACCGCCAGGAGCGGGTCAGTGAGCGGCTGCAGACCATGACCGCATGGCGGCAGTCTGTCCCCGGGCCGGAGGAGGGGGTGCTCACTCTGGCGGTGGCCGAGGGCATCGAGGCGCTGCCACCCCTGCAGAAGCAGGTGCTCATCCTGCGGTTCTACGCCGACCTGACGGTTCCGCAGATGGCGGAGGTCCTCTCGGTACCGCTGGGCACCGTCAAAAGCCGCCTGCATGCGGCGGTCCAGGCCATGCGAGTCCATCTTTCAGCGGATACAGGGGTGCGAGGATGACGGGTGACCAGGAGACGGAGGACCTGCTCGACGAGCAGGTGAAGCTCATCGGCGGGTTCATGGAGGAGGACGAGCAGCCGGCTGGGGAGCAGGGCGTCGTGACGCTGCCCGAGGCGGGGGCCCGGCGGCGCAGGGTCCGCGCGCTGCTCGTCGCGGGGGTGGGCCTGGCGGCATCGGCCGCGCTGTTCCTCACCCTGTGGGCGCCTTGGGATCCGGCGCCGGCTGAGACGGCGAGACTCTCCGAGTCGGGAATCGTGGCGTGCTCGGAACTCATCGCCGAGGGGACCGTGAGCCGCGTGAGGTCCGCCGGGCCGGGGACGGTCCGCGTCCGGCTGGAGGTCGACCGGTACCTCAAGCCCGAATCGGGACCGGGAGAAACGGAATTTTCTGTTCCGCAGGAGGACGGTGCCGCCTACAAGGTGGGAGAAAAGGTACTGGTGAGCGTCTCGCGGTTCGAGGGCGAGGTCCCGCTGCTTTTCATCGGCGAGGAAATCGAGCCGACCTGGGAGTGGATGACGACAGAGGCGGGCAAAGCCGATCGCCCCACATGCCCGGGGCGCGGGTGACCGCAGGCGACGAATGATTTTTCCTTCCCAGGTGATCTTCAGACCGCTTGCTGGCTCTCGCTTCGCTGTGCCGGGCGTTCTCACGAGGCGTCCGTCATCGTCTCGTTCACCTGCCGAGGGAGGGCCGCTCAGGGCCCGCTTGTGCAGGGATCACGATGAGAAGCCACTCGGGCGTTGAAGTGAGAGCCAGCACCCGCCGGCCGACGGCTCCGGTGACCTTGCACGCGTCCTTCGTTGCTCTGGTCGGCGGCACGCTGCTGGTCAGGTCCTGCGTCTACTGCCGCCGGTAACCGGAGTGGTCGGGGGCTCCTGCCCGGAGTCCCCGACCATCAGGGCCCCGCGAGCCATGCACGGCGCGAGGTCGCCCGGCCGAGCGGCGCCCGGCAGTGGTGCTGCCGGGCGCCGCGGTGGATCGCAAGAGGAGGGCTGTCCGGTGGCCGGGGTCTATCCGCGCAGGGGGTCCGTTCGGGAGGCGGGCACCAGGTCCCACCACCAGGAGATCGACGCGATGTCCAGCGGGTCGGTGCTGTCGTCGGTCGGCCTGTCGGTGAACGCGCTGGGGAGCAGGGCCGGGTCGTCGGGCGTGGTGTAGCGCAGGGAGCTGATGCTCCAGTCCTGGGTGGCCCGGATGAAGGAGGAGAGGCCACGCAGGTACTGCCGTATCTGCGGGCTTCCCTGGTCCTCCAGTTTCGCGCGCAGGCTCAGGAACAGGCACATGACGCGGTCGCGCTGGGCGACGGCCATGGTGAGGGCCGCTTCCGGGCTCAGGTCGTACTCGTGCATCAGCACGCGGACGACGTTCAGGTAGTAGCCCGTCCCGCGGCTCTCCTTGTGATGGGAGTAGATGTCGTTGTCCCACGTCGTGATGAACGAGGTCATCTCGGAGGCGGCCCGCAGCGCCTTGCTGTCCCGCTCGTGCGGCTGGAGCTCGAATCCTTGGCCCATCTCCAGGAACGGCTGCACGACGGAGGTGGCGCCGTCGTAGAGGCGCATCAGCGCGTAGTCGTTCAAGGTGGGCACCCGGTTCGCGGCGCGCTGCTCCGCCTCCCAGGCCACGGCGAAGAAGTATTCGCGCAGGGTGTCCACCCACCGTCCGGTCTGCAGGGCGGTTCCCCAGCGCGACACCCGCAGCGTCAGGTCGCGCAGGCCTTCAGCCAGTGGATCGTCGGTGAGCATGGGCGCCTGGGGGTTCTGCGCTATGCGCAGCAGACGGTGGAGCACTGCCGCCAGCTCGTAGGGCTTGTCGCCCAGGTCGCCTTCCTCGCAGTAGCCGTCGTCCACGGCGAACAGCCATATGACGAAGTCGGAGAGCAGGGCGACAACTTCCTGCTCGCCCTCGGGAAGGATCCGCGAGGCGAAGATGCCGATGTCCTGGGTGACGAGCCGGCTGCGCCATTCCTGTGACCCGATGTTGAACTGATCGGCCCAGGCGGCGGTCCGTGCATCGATGGCAGCGTGGCTCGGGTGGATGGCGGACGGGATGGGTGCGTACGTCGGCGGAATCGCCAGGGGTGAGGTCACCGTGCTGCCCTTTCAGCTCATCGGTACGCGAGCACGGCGCGTGCGCACGAATCATGGCCGGAATCTCACGTTAAGTAGTCAACATGCATGGTACTGATGCTAAGTCAGCCCACCAAGGGGGCCTCTGTGGCAGGAGGTCACCAGAGGGGGACGGGCAAGGCCCGCCCGCCTTCCCCTTGTTCACCCACGGGCACGGTCCGCACGATGCACCTGCTGACAGAGGACTCTCAGGCACACCAATGGCCTTGTCGCAAGTGGCCTTCGTCCTCAACAGCCCAGCGCCTGGGGGCGGCCCGGCAGGCCGCCGCCGCCGCGAGGGCAGACACCGAAGGCGCCGGACCGAAGGGAATCAGAGTTTCCCTTTGTCCTGAAACAGCCGCTGAATCGGTACGGTGTGGCGCGAGCGCCCGTATCCCAGGGTGCTGGAGGTGGCCATCGCGGGAGCGACAGCCGCTGGTTGGGCCTGTCGGTCGAGGGCGGACGGTTCCGGTGATGTCCACACCGGGGGTCTGCCTCTTTCCCGGCCTGCCCGGCCGCGGTCCATTCACGCCGCATGCCACCAGTCTCTGCCAGGCCGACATGGCTGACCTGGACAGGGCCGCCTCCCCGCTCACCCCGAACTTCGCGATCCACTGTTTGGAGTGTCCGTGGACTCAAGCCGCCGCTGCCCGCTCGATCCCGCTGCCGACCCGCCGTGGAGGGGCGACACCTGAATGCCATGGGCCGTCTGGCCCCCGTGGAACTCCCCGGCGGGGTGCCCGCGTGGACCGCAACGGATCTGCCCAGCGCAGGCCGTTCTCGGCCATGACGCTCTCACCAAGGACCCCGCCCACTGGCCGGCGCTCACCGACGGCCGTGTGCCGGAGAACTGGGAGCTGATGGCCCTCGTGCGCGGGGCGGCGATGCGGCACCAGGGCGGGGCCGAGCACCGCCGTCTGCGGCAGCTGGTCACCAAGGCCTTCACTCGAGCCCCGATCGAAGCGCTGCGCCCCTTGGTCGAGGCCCTCACCGAGGAACTGCTGGACAACCTCGCGGCCGCGGGCGCCGGTGAACCGGTGGACGTGAAGGAAGTGTTCGCACGCCCGCTGCCGGTGCGCGTCATCTGCAAGATGCTCGGTGTGCCCGACGCCGCGAGTGATGCGCTCCGTGCGCACTTCGAGCGCCTGGTCATACCCCAGCAGGACGCCCCCGCCGACGACATCAGGGCGGCCTTCACCGCGATCTACGGCGCCCTGTCCACCCTGGTCGAGGAGAAGCGCCGACACCCGGGCGAGGATCTCACCAGCGCCCTGATCGCGGCCCGCGATGTGCAGGACCGGCTCAGCGAGCAGGAACTGGTGGAGACGATCTTCCTGCTCCTCATCGCCGGTCACGAGACGACGATCCATCTGATCACCAGCACCGTGCACGCCCTGCTGACCCACCCCGAGATGCTCGCCGCCGCACTGCAGGCGCCCGACCCGGACGCCGCCTGGGCGGCCGTGGTGGAGGAAGGGCTGCGCTACTCACCGCCCGTGCGTCACATCCTGCTGCGCTACGCCCTGGACGACGTCGAAATCGCCGGGGTCACCGCGGCCAAGGGCGAGGCGGTGATGGCGAGCGTGATGGCCGTAGGCCGCGACGGCTCCCGCCACACGAACCCGGACTCGTTCGACACCACCAGATCCACGAACTGCGAGCACATCGCGTTCGGCCACGGCGCGCATTACTGTCTGGGCGCCCGGCTGGCGAGGCTGGAGGCACAGATCGCGCTGCGCACACTGTTCACCTGGTACCCGCATCTCACGCTGGCCGCAGAGCCGCAGCGCATGGCCTCCATCTCGGAGCAGGGGGTCCTCTCCCTGCCGGTCCACCTGCACGGCTCAAGGGCGCAGCGGTGGCCGCGGAGGGCCGCCAGACGGCTGCTGCGGCGTCCTCGTAGGTCCGGGCATCGACGAGCGCCGGGCCCGAACCTTGGTCGGGCCCGGCGCTCGTTACCCGCCCTGGCGCGCCGGCGGGAAGCAGCGGCGGGCGGTCACGCTCAAGGCGGTTAGCGGTTCAGCAGCGATCGCCACCACGAGCGGGGAGGCTCAGACACGGCGGCGGTGACCGAGTCGGGCACTTCCCGGGCGGCAACCGGCAGCGGCTGGGCGGCTTCCGGCAGCGGCTGTGCGGCCGCCGGTTCGGGGGGAACGGGCTGCGAGCCAATGGAGCGCGGCCAGGTGAACTGGACAGGAAGAGCGGAGGGACGGCGGGTAAGCCAGTCGGCGGTGATGCCGATCTCCGTCTCGGGGATGGCCAGCCGCACGTCCGGGAGCAGTGCCATGAGTTCGTCGATCCCGGTGTCCGCGATGGCGCGGCCGATGTCTCCGCCCGGGCACTCGTGGGGCCCGGTGCTCAGTGCGAGGTGCGAACGGTTGCCGTGCATCGGCACGCTGAGGTCGGGCCGCTGTTCCGGGTCCACATTGGCGGCGGCGATGCCGAGGAGGAGCAGGTCACCCTTCCGGATGTGCTGGCCGCCGAGCTTGGTGTCACCGGTGGCCCACCGGCCGGGGACCACACTGATGCTGGGGTTGTCCCACATGACCTGTTCCAGTGCGTCGGGCAGGGTCATGCGGCCTCCGGAGAGGCTGCCACGGAACCGGCGGTCTGTCAGGATCAGCCGGAGTGTTTGGGCGATCAGATTGACTGTGCCCTGATGCGCAGCCACCAGGGTCATGCGCAGATGCTCGACGATCTCGGTGTCCGTCAGTTGGGACTCGTGCAGGATGAGGCTTGAGGCGAGGTCGTTGCCCGGGGCTGTCTTTTTGTGAGCGACCAGGTCCTGCAGCACCTGGGTCACGGCGGCGTTGCTGGCTGCCGCGGTCTCGCTGCCGCGCAGCAGGTCGAGTGTCGGCTCGACCAGGAGTGGGCCCTTGTCCGGGGTCATGCCGAGCAGGCGACTGACGACCAGCATGGGCAGCGGCTCGGCGTAGTCACGCACGAGGTCGGCGGTGCCGTCCGCTTTGAAGCCGGCGACGAGCTCGCGTGTGTAGTGGGTGACGTACCGGCGCATGCCGCGGCGGTTGAACTGGGCCAGACCGTCCACGACCGCGCCGCGCAAGCGGGCGTGCTCCGCGCCGTCGGCGAAAACGCACATCGGCTGCCAGGCCACCATGGGGAGGAAGGGCGAGTCTGCCGGCACGCGACCCTCGAGGAAGGCATTCCAGCGCCGCGAGTCACGGCTGAACACCGACGGAGTGCGCATCACTTCCAGGTTCTCCCGGTAGCCGAGCACGATCCACGCCGGGATGTCCCCGTGCAACAGGACGGGAGCGACCGGACCGTGCTCCTGGCGCAGCTCCTCGTACGCGCGGGCCGGGTCGGTGATCTCCGCCAGACGCCGGAGGCCATTGGGGGCCATGCCGTGGGCGGGGCACCCGGGCGGCGGCACGAGCCCGTCGGCGGGTATCGAGGGTGGGGTAGTCACGGAGCCTCCGGTTATGGGAGCACCCTGTCACGAAGGCCGGCCGGGGCGCTCATGATCGTCACTGCTGACCGCGGGCTGCGGCCCCGGCTGCCGGTCTCCAGGCAGCAAGATCGCCAGCCGCAGGGCAGCATACCGGCGGCGCACCACGGCCAGATACTCCGTCAAGCAACCTCGGCTGACGGGTGGTTGAGTCATCACGAGCTCGGGCTGATCTCCCGGTAGCCCAAGCCGCCCTGTCGGAAGACGATCAAGGACGAATAGTATGCGGCGAACTTGACCGCTCCGGTCGGCCGACTGTTCGCGCGCACCCGCCACCCCCAACCCATCACGCCGGGGCAGCTGAGCACCGGCGCGAGTCTGTCTCGCGAAAGGACGCACCCGTGTCACTGGATTCCATCCCCCGTGTCAAGGGACGTGTGCCCGGCCTCGGCCACGTGCCCCGCCTGTTGCACGACCCGCTCGGAGTCCTGCGATCCCTCCACGCCGAAGGGCCCGTACTACGCATCGACGTCGGCACCATGCCGGTGATCCTGGTCACCACCCCCGACACGGTCAACGAAGTCCTGGTGAAGAAGGGGCGGTCGTTCAGGAAGGGCCGACTCTTCGACCGCATCAGGCCGCTCGTCGGCAACGGCCTCGGCAACTCCGAGGGCGCGCAGCACATACGCAACCGGCGCCTGATCCAGCCGATGTTCTACAAGGAGCGCCTGGAGGGCTACGCCTCTGTCATGAGCGGGCGCGCGCAGGCTCTCGCCGACTCCTGGAGCGACGGCCAGGTCATCGACGCCAACCAGGTCATGGGCAATTACGCGATCGAGACCCTGGCCGCCACCCTCTTCAGCGCCGACATCGGCCGTCCCGCCGTCGAGTCCGTCCGCGAGGACCTACCGGTCATCCTGAAGGACATGCTGCGCCGGGCTCTCGCCCCCAAGGCCCTGGACGGTCTGCCGATCTGGCGGGCCTTCGATCGGTCCGCTGCCAGGATGCGCTCCGTGATCGATGATGTGATCACCACCACGCGTGCCTCCAACCCGGAAGGCCGCACCGACCTTCTGTCCCTGCTGCTCTCTGCGCGCGACGACACCGGCGCCGGCCTGACCGACGTGGAGGTCCGCGACGAACTGGCCACCATGCTGTTCGCCGGCACCGAGACCACGGCCTCGACCCTCGCCTGGGCGCTCTACCACATAGGCCAGCGCCCAGACGTGGAAGAGGAACTGCTCGCGGAGATCGACAAGGCGATCGGCGACCGTCCGGTCACCTTCGCCGACGTGCCGCAGCTGCCCGGCATCACCAGGGTCCTGGATGAGGCGATCCGCCTCCACGGCGTCGTCACCCTGATGCGGCGCACGATCGAACCGGTCACCATCGGCGGCTACGAGATTCCTGCCGACACTGAAGTACTCATCAGCCTCTACGCGCTGCACCGCCGCCCCGAGCTGTACCCGGACCCGGACCGCTTCGATCCGGACCGCTGGCTGCCCGAGCAAGTCGCCGCACGACCCCGCGACCACGTCGTCCCCTTCGGTGCCGGCAACCGCAAGTGCATCGGCGACAAGTTCAGCTGGCTCGAAGCCACCATCACCCTGGCCACCATCCTGCCCCGCTGGCGACTCCGCTGCGTCCCGGGCAGCAAGCCCCCCACTGAGGCGACTTCCTCCATGGCACACCCGACCCGCATGCCCATGGTCATCCACCAGCGCCAGAACGACTGACCCACCGTCCCACCGGTTCCGCCTCGTGTGCCAGGCCGGGCCCCGGTCCGCGTTAGTTGGAGCTTCGCGCGCCGTGGACCGTGCCGCACACGAGCACCCACATCCCCGCCGACATTCCGTCAGGGGACTGTAAATCGTTCGGTGTAACTCCCGATCAAGGAAGATGCATCGATGACGAGCGAGAACGTGACTGAGGCCGAGACCGTCGAGGTGGCCGA
>NZ_JBSFUR010000072.1:0-20836 GCF_053591895.1 Streptomyces sp. NPDC002867
AGCGCCTCAAGCGCCGGCGGGGCTGATTTCGCGCAGCGAAATCCAGCCCGTCCGGCGCTTGAGGACACCGCGCGAAGCGCGGTACGGGGTCCGGGGCTTGCCCCGGTTCGGGAAGGGGCGGGGTGGGGTCCTTACAGCCGGCCTGCCGGTTGCGGCGCCTCCGGCGCCATCGGCACGACGCCCGGTCGCCGGCTCAGCGCCCCCGGCCACCACACCCGCCGCCCCAGCAGCACACTCGCCGACGTCACCAGATACGTCCGCACCAGGAACGTGTCCAGCAGCACTCCCACCGCCACCACGAAGCCCATCTCGACCAGCGCCACCAGCGGCAGGTTCATCAGCACCGCGAACG
Source organism: Streptomyces sp. NPDC002867 (assembly GCF_053591895.1). NCBI lineage: Bacteria > Bacillati > Actinomycetota > Actinomycetes > Kitasatosporales > Streptomycetaceae > Streptomyces > Streptomyces sp. NPDC002867. The sequence goes on from NZ_JBSFUR010000072.1 coordinate 353, forward strand.
TCGCCGCCAGCACGAGGCCCGCCGACGCGATCACCCCGCCCGTGGTGCGCAGCGCCGTCAGCGCCGCCGTGGCCGGGTCGGCGCCCGACAGGGCCTCCTCGCGCATCCGGTGCATCAGGAAGATCCCGTAGTCGACGCCCAGCGCCACGAGGAACACGAAGGAGAGCAACGGCAGTCCGGGGTCCATGCCGTCGAAGCCGAAGAGCCCTTCGAAGACGAGACCGCCGAGCCCCAGCGCCGCTCCCCACACGGCGACGACGGCGGCGATGAGGATCAGCGGGGCGACGAGGCTGCGCAGCAGGGCGATCAGGACGAGCAGGACCGCGACGAGTACCAGGGGGATGATCATGAGGCTGTCACGGGTGTTGGTCTCCTCGAGATCGCGCTGCTGGGCGCTGGGCCCGCCGACGTGGCTGCCGTCGAGCCCGGCACGCAGCGCCTCGATGGTGGCCCTCTCCCCGGCGGTGTCCGGCCCGTCCTTCGCGAAGACGGCGATCTCGGTCCAGCCGTCGCCGGTGCGCCCGGCCTCGGCGGCGGCGACGCCGTCGGTGGCGCGGGCCTCGGCGAGCACCTGGTCGGCGCGGTCCGCCGGCGCCACGACGCTGATGGGCTGGGCGCTGCGCTCGGGATAGGCGTCGGCGAGGGTGCGCATCGCGGAGACGGACTCGGGCCGGTCGGTGAAGCTGTCCTCCTGGCTCAGGCTGCCCGGCAGGCCGAGCACACCGAGGGCGAGCGCACAGAGCAGGACGACACCTGAGCCGAGGACGAGTCCGGGCCTGCGCCCTGCGGAGCCGCCCATCGCGGTGAACAGCGAGCGGCGCTGCTTGAGCTCGGAGCCGTACCCGGGCACGAGCGGCCAGAACACGCGGCGGCCGAGGAGCACCAGGACGGCCGGGAGCAGGGTGAGCATGGCGGCCAGCGCGCAGACGACGCCGACCGCGCCGACCGGCCCGAGCCCCCTCGCGCTGTTGAGGTCGGCGGCCAGCAGGCAGAGCAGTCCGGCGGCGACCGTGCCGGAGGAGGCGAGGACGGCGGGTCCGCAGCCGCGCAGGGCGGCGAGCATGGCGTCGTACGGCCGCTGGACGCGGCGCAGTTCCTCGCGGTAGCGGGCGACGAGCAGGAGCGCGTAGTCGGTGCCGGCGCCGAAGACGAGGACGGTCATGATGCCGCCGCTCTGGCTGGTGACGGTGAGGTCGAAGCCCTGGACCCATCCGTAGATCACGGCCCGCGAGGTGAGCGCGGCGACGCCGACGACGGCCAGGGGCACGAGCCACAGGAACGGGCTGCGGTAGGTGAGGATCAGCAGGACGGCGACCACGCTCACCGTGGCGATCATGAGGGTGCCGTCGATGGTCTCGAAGACGGCCTCCATATCGGTCTGCAGGGCGCCGGACCCGCCCACCTCGACGGTGAGGCCCTCTCTGCCCCCGCTCACCCCGGAGCCGTCACCGAGCCGTTCGCGCACGTCCTCGACGAACGCGGCGCGCGCCTCGTTGTCGGTCCCGGGTCCGTTGCTGGACACCGGGAACATCAGCGTGCTGCCGTCCTGCGAGGGCACGCCCCGGGGCGGGCCGCCGGCGAGCGGGTGGGCGTCCGCGATCCGGTCGAGCCGACGCTGCGCGTCGGCACGGTCGGCGTCCGTCAGCCCGCCGTCGCGGTGGAAGACGACGACGAGGTCGGTGGACTCGCCGCCGGGCAGGGCCTGCTGGATCTTCGCGACCTGCGTGGAGTCGGCGCTCGCCGGCAGGTAGTCGACGATGTTGTCGCGCTGGACGTCACCCAGCTTGCCCGCGAACGGGCCGGCGAGGGCGACGACCGCCACCCAGAGCAGGACGATCCCCCAGGGCACGGCCCGGTGGCGCGCGGGCGGCTTCACCTGCGGTGGTTCGGTTGCGCTCCGTACGGCCCCCATGGGTGCCTCCCCTTCGTCACGGGTCCGGTGGCTGGATGCGTCACCAGACTCCCGGCGGCCGGGGGCGCTTTCGTCGCGCGCGGGGGCGAGATGCGGGCTACTGCCGTGGTCGGCCCGGTCCCGTGGTTACTCCCCGGGGAGTACGGCCGAAGGGGTTCGCCAGGACCTGGGCGACGCGAGCCCGGCCTGATCCGGAAGAGAGGACCTAGAAGGGCGCGCGGGCCGTTTCCAGCAGGCGCGTGGTGTCGTCCTCGCCGAGCTGCAGTGCCGCGCCGACGGTGGTCAGCACCTCGCGCTCGGCCGGCGTGTAGGGGCCGTCGGCGAGGGCGATACGGGCGCCCTGCAGCAGGATCGACTCCCGCCCGGCGGGGGCGAGATGGGGGGCGAGCGGTTCCAGCGCCTCGTGCAGTTCGATGGCGAGGGCCGCGCCGTAAGGGGTGGTGTCGGCGACGAAGCGACCGGTGTCGGCGGCGAGCGCCTCGACGAGGGAGGTCAGCTGGTCCTCGGTGCAGTCGGCGAGCCCGGCGGCGCGGACCGTGTGCACGGCGGTCTCGCGCACGGAGCGGGAGGAGGTGCCGCCGGAGGCGAGGACGGCGAGGGCCACGGTGTGCACGGCGTCCCGGAGCATGGCCGAGAACCGGCTGGTGGTCGGGTGGTCCAGGGCGTCGGGGCCGAAGCGGGAGTGACAGGCGGCGCATTCGACGACGGGACCGGCGAGACCGCGGCGCAGCAGGGGCACTCCGAGGAACGTGAAGCGGCGGCGGCCGGTGCGGCGGCGGTAGTTCCGGTCGCCTCCGCAGCCGGGGCAGAAGAACTCCCCGTCGCCGACGGTGCTCCACGACGTATGAATGCCGCACACCCTCTGAATGCCGCAGACCCGCAGTTTCCGGCCGAACATTCCTCGGGCTGGCAGCACGTCGCACCTCCGTCATTTCCCCGTAGCCCTTCGGGCACGGGCGGTGCCCCCTGCGGCAACGCTGCCGCGTGGACGTGATGTTAGCCACACGATTGAGGCGGCGTCAGCACCCCGACCGGAGTACGAGCGGACATGGCCGGATCCGCTCGATGCCCAATCGGGCGCACAACGGCGCAAAATCGCCGGACGTACTCGGATGCGAGCACGCCCGGCGATGCGACCGATTGCTGGGCTGACTAGCGGGCCGCGCGGTTGACGGCGGAGACGACGGCCTTCAGGGAGGCGCGGGTGGTGTTGGCGTCGATGCCGATGCCCCACAGCACCTTTCCGTCGATGGCGCACTCGATGTACGAGGCGGCCTGCGCGGACGCGCCCTCGCTCATGGTGTGCTCCTGGTAGTCCAGCAGGCGTACGTCGACGCCGATGGCGTTCAGCGCCTCGAAGAACGCGGAGATCGGACCGTTGCCGGAGCCGGCCAGCACCGTCTCGGCGCCGTCGACGACCGCCTCGACGGTCAGGGTGTCGACGCCGTCCTTGTCGGTGGTGGTCTGGCCGGAGCGGATCTGGATGCGTCCCCACGGATTGTCCGGGTTCGGCAGGTACTCGTCCTGGAAGACGGACCAGATCGCGGCCGGGGTGACCTCGCCGCCCTCCGTGTCGGTCTTGGCCTGGATGATCCGGGAGAACTCGATCTGCATCCGGCGCGGCAGGTCCAGCTTGTGGTCGTTCTTCAGGACGTAGGCGATGCCGCCCTTGCCGGACTGCGAGTTGACGCGGATGACGGCCTCGTAGGAGCGGCCGACGTCCTTGGGGTCGATCGGCAGGTACGGCACGGCCCACTCGATCTCGTCGACGGTCTTCCCGGCGGCGGCCGCGTCGGCCTCCATCGCGTCGAAGCCCTTCTTGATGGCGTCCTGGTGGGAGCCGGAGAAGGCGGTGTAGACCAGGTCGCCCGCGTAGGGGTGGCGCGGGTGGATCTCCATCTGGTTGCAGTACTCACTGGTGCGGCGGATCTCGTCGATCTGCGAGAAGTCGATCTGCGGGTCGACGCCCTGCGAGAACAGGTTCATGCCCAGGGTGACCAGGTCGACGTTGCCGGTGCGCTCGCCCTGGCCGAACAGGCAGCCCTCGATGCGGTCGGCGCCGGCCATGATGGCCAGCTCGGCGGCGGCGACGGCGGTCCCGCGGTCGTTGTGCGGGTGGACGGACAGGCAGACGTACTCGCGCCGGGTCAGGTTGCGCGACATCCACTCGAACCGGTCGGCGTGCGTGGACGGCGTCGAACGCTCCACGGTGGCGGGCAGGTTGAGGATGATCTCGCGGCCGGGGCCGGGCTGCCACACGTCGCAGACCGCCTCGCAGACCTCCAGGGCGAAGTCCAGCTCGGTGTCGGTGAAGATCTCGGGGCTGTACTGGTAGCCGAAGGCTGTCTCCGGGCCCAGCAGCTTCTCCGCGTACTCCATGACCAGGCGGGTGCCGTCGACGGCGATCTGCTTGATGTCGTCCTTGGAGCCCCGGAAGACGACGCGGCGGAACGTGGGAGCCGTCGCGTTGTACAGGTGGACGGTGGCGCGCTTGGCGCCGACCAGCGACTCGACGGTCCGCTCGATCAGGTCCTCACGGGCCTGCGTCAGCACCGAGATGGTGACGTCGTCGGGGATCGCGCCCTCTTCGATGATGGAGCGCACGAAGGCGAAGTCCGTCTCGCCCGAGGAGGGGAAGCCGACCTCGATCTCCTTGTAGCCCATGCGTACCAGCAGGTCGAACATCTCGCGCTTGCGGGCGGGGCTCATGGGATCGATCAGCGCCTGGTTGCCGTCGCGCAGATCGGTGGACAGCCAGCGCGGCGCCTTGGTGATCCGCTGCTCGGGCCAGGTGCGGTCGGGGATGTCGACGGCTTCGTAGCGGCCGTATTTGTGGATCGGCATCCCGGACGGCTTCTGCGTGTGCGTCGTGTTGGTGATCGGGGTGGGGCGGCCGGTCCACTGCGACTGAGACATTGCGTAGGGCTCCTCGGGTCCATCAAAGGGACGGCCGACTGTGTCGAAGCAGCACCAGACTCCGCGGGGAGGGGGTCGGCCTACGACTACAGGCCCTCGCCGCGGCAGCTAAGGAGAAGCAGCCCGAAACGCATGATGCGAAGAAGACTAACCGAGCCTCGGCGGGAGCGTGCGTCCCGTTTCAGTATGCGGGACGACCGATCAGTAACGGTCAAATGTGTCCTATCACTCCATTTCATTAACCGCTGTCGCATCCCGTGACAGTCCCCGCACACACTGCCACATTGCCGGACATGGACATTCCCACCCCGGTCTTCTGCGGCATCGTGCCGCCGCACATCCTCGACAGGCTCGCCCGGTCGGGCGATCCCGCCCTCTCCGACCCGGCCCGCCGCACGCTGCAGGCGGACGCCGCACAGCGCACCGCCCGGCGGCTGACCACCGTTCTCGGCCCGGCCGCCCGGCCGGCTCCCGGCGATGCCGAGGGCCCGCGCCGCACGCTCTACGACGCGCAGAACGGCACCGTGCTGCCGGGCGCCAAGGTGCGGGGCGAGGGTGACGAGCCGGTGGCCGACGCCGCCGCCAACCGCGCCTACGCGGGCCTGGGCGCCACCTTCGAGCTGCTGCGGACCGCCTACAGGCGCGACTCCGTCGACGGCGAGGGCCTGCCGCTGGACGCGACCGTCCACTACGACGAGAAGTACGGCAACGCCTTCTGGAACGGCGAGCAGATGGTGTTCGGCGACGGGGACGGGGAGATCTTCCTCGACTTCACCGTCGCGGTCGACGTCATCGCGCACGAGCTGGCCCACGGCCTGACCCAGTACACGGCGAACCTCAGCTACTTCGGCCAGCCGGGCGCCCTCAACGAGTCCGTGTCGGACGTGATCGGCTCGCTCGTCAAGCAGTACTCCCTCGGGCAGACGGCCGACGAGGCGGACTGGCTGATCGGCGCGGGCCTGCTGGCGCCGCGGGTCAGCGGGGTCGCGCTGCGCTCGCTGAAGGCGCCGGGGACCGCGTACGACGACGACGTGCTCGGCAGGGACCCGCAGCCCGCGACGATGGCGGACTACGTCCGCACCGGCCGCGACAACGGCGGTGTCCACATCAACTCGGGCATCCCCAACCACGCCTTCCACCTCCTCGCCACCCGCCTGGGCGGCCGGGCCTGGGAGCGGGCGGGGCAGATCTGGTTCGACGTGCTGACCGGCGGCGACCTGAGCGTGGACGCGGACTTCGCCAGTTTCGCCCGGTTGACGGTCGCGGCCGCCCGTGACCGGTTCGGCGCTGGCGAGGAGCTCGAGGCGGTGCTGAAGGCCTGGTCGCAGGTCGGGGTCGGGACCGCCGGGTGAGCCGGAGGGCGCGGAGGGGCGGGCGGCCGGGTGCCGTCCCGCTGTCGCCCGCGCACGATCCGTACTAGAACGGTTGCCATGCGTATCCAGGTAAGGCGTACGGGCGGGTTCGCGGGGATCGAGCGGCTCGCCGAGGTGGAGACCGACGGGCGCGACGACGCGGGCGAGGTGCGGGGCCTGGCCGAGCGCGCGATGGCCGACGGCCGGGACACGCCCCCCGTCGGGGTGCCCGACGGGTTCAGCTACCAGATCACGGTCGACGGGCGGACGGTGTACTGCTCCGATCCGCGGCTGTCCGAGGCCCAGCGGGACCTGATCTCGCTGGTGCTCAAGGAAGGTTCGTGACGCCGGTCGTCCGGAGGCCGGCGGTCACCGAGCGGGCGGCGCGCTCCGGCTCGTCGCCCGCCGCGACGGCGAAGTCGACGAGCACGCCGGTCAGGACGTCGTCGGCCGTGTAGCCGCCCATGATGTACCCCGCACGGGCCAGCTGGGCGATCCCGTGCATCTGCGCGAAGAGCTGGCGCACCAGCAGGTCCGCGTCCGCGCCCGCCCGGAAGCGGCCGCTGTCCACGCTGCGGCGGATCGCGTCGCGGGGGAAGCGCAGGACGGACACGCCCATGCGGCGGTCGTCGTCGTCCAGCTCGAAACCGGCCAGCGTCGAGCCGCCGAACAGCACCGCGTAGACGTGCGGCTCGTCGCGCGCGAAGTCCTGGTAGCAGCGGCACAGCGCGGCGATCGTCGCGACCGGGTCCTCCCCCTGCGGCACGGCCAGCGCCCGGGCGCGGAAGCGCTCGAACCCCTCCCGCATCACCTCGCGGACCAGGTTCGGCATGGAGCCGAAGTGGGTGTAGACGGCCATGGTCGAGGCTCCGACCGCCTTGACGAGGCGGCGGGCGCTGAGCGCGGCGGGCCCTTGCTCGGCGAGGACACGGGCGGCCTCGTCGAGGAGCCGGCGGCGGACGGAGCCGGGCGGGGAGGCGGGACCCGGGACGGAATCTGCGGTGGACACGGCAGCAGGGTAACGCTGTTATGGAGGATGACAGCGTTATACAGAGCGGAACGGGGATCATGGGCACGCCGCGCGGAGGCCCCGGGGCCGGAATCCGAGCGTGCGGAGCTGCTTCGGGACCCCGCTCCGATGGCCGCCCTCGCACGCCTCGGCCCCGAGGGGCCTCACCGGCTTCGGACGGCCGCGTCGGCCTCCGGCTCCGCCGGAATCGGGTCCGGGGTCAGAATCCGAGCTTGCGGAGCTGCTTCGGGTCGCGCTGCCAGTCCTTGGCGACCTTCACATGGAGGTCGAGAAAGACCGGCGTTCCCAGGAGCGCCTCGATGTGCTTGCGGGACTTGATGCCCACTTCCTTCAGGCGCTTGCCCTTCGGGCCGATGATGATGCCCTTCTGGCTGGGCCGCTCGATGTAGACGTTCGCGTGGATGTCCAGCAGCGGGCGGTCCGCAGGGCGGTCCTCGCGCGGGAGCATCTCCTCGACGACGACGGCGATCGAGTGGGGCAGCTCGTCGCGCACACCCTCCAGCGCGGCCTCGCGGATCAGCTCCGCGACCATCACCTGCTCCGGCTCGTCCGTGAGGTCGCCCTCCGGGTAGAGCGCCGGGCTCTCGGGCAGCAGCGGGATCAGCAGGTCGGCGACCAGCTGCACCTGCTTGTCCCCGACGGCCGAGACCGGGACGATCTCGGCCCACTCGATGCCCAGCTCCTTGCCGAGCCGGTCGATCGCGATGAGCTGCTCGGCGAGCGTCTTGGAGTCGACGAGGTCGGTCTTGGTGACGATCGCGACCTTCGGGGTCTTCCTGATCCCGGCGAGCTCCTTGGCGATGAACCGGTCGCCGGGGCCGAGCTTCTCGTTGGCGGGCAGGCAGAAACCGATGACGTCGACCTCGGCCCAGGTCGTGCGCACCACGTCGTTGAGCCGCTCGCCGAGCAGGGTGCGCGGCTTGTGCAGGCCGGGGGTGTCCACCAGGATCAGCTGCGCCTCGGGGCGGTGCACGATGCCCCGCACCGTGTGCCGGGTGGTCTGCGGCCGGTTGGAGGTGATGGCCACCTTCTGGCCGACCAGAGCGTTCGTCAGAGTGGACTTGCCCGCGTTCGGGCGGCCGACGAAGCAGGCGAAGCCGGCCCTGTGGGGGGCTTCGGAGGACTGGGTACGAGCGCTCATGGCGCCCATTGTCCCTGATGCCAGGTGCTCCCAGGTACGCGCTCGCCCGCCGGGGACGCGCGACGGCGCCGCCCCGGAGGGGTGACGCCGTACGAACGGGCCGGGAACGGGCCGTTCAGCCCGCCGTGACCGAGGACTTCAGCTCGCCGTCGGGCCCGGCCAGCAGCACGGGGGTGGACGCGCCGCCCAGGTCCCGTACGGCGGCGCGGTCCGCGTCGGACGCGGCGTCCGCCTCGGAGACGACGGCCGCGGCCTCCAGGGACTTCGCGCCGGACGCCACGGCCATCGCGACCGCGGTCTGCAGGGCGCTGAGGTTCAGCGAGTCCAGCGCCACGGTCCCGGCGACGTACGTCCGCCCGGTCTCGTCGCGCACGGCGGCACCCTCGGGCACACCGTTGCGGGCCCGGGCACTGCGGGCCAGCGTGATGATCTTGCGGTCCTCGGGGCCGAGGTCGGTGCTCTGCGTCATGCTCCCGAGCATAGATCGGCCCCGAGTGCGCACCGACGTCAGCCCTGGGCGGCCTTGACGAGCTTGTCGCCGATGACCTTGACGAGGCCGTCGAACGCCTTCACCGCAGCCGGGTCCTCACCCGGGATGAACGCGGCGCGGGAGACAGCCGTGCCCTGCGAGGCGACCAGCAGGTACACCTTGTAGTCCACGCCGAGGCCCGGGAGCTTCATCGTCATCGAGAACGTCTGGGAGTCCTCGGCGACCTTCCCGGCCGCCACCTTCTCGATCTTGACGTCATTCTTCTCGCCGTCCTGCGTGAACGTCAGCTGCGGACACGCGTCCAACGCGGTGCCGAGGGCCTTGGTGAAGTCGGCGGCGCCGGTGCCCTCGAGGGTGAAGACGGCCTGGCTGAGGGCCTTCTCGCTGCCCGCGGTCTCGAAGTCGGCCGGCTCGCCCATGGTGGCGCCCTCGACGTCGTCGGCGAGCAGGTTCGCTATCGGCTGGCACTCCGGCTTGTCGGCCTTCGGCGCCGGGTCGTCGGAAGAAGGCGTCTTGGTCGCCTTCCAGCCGTCGGGCAGGTCGCCGGCCACCAGCGTGGCGGCCTTCAACTGCTCGGCGGTGAACGGCTTCACGGCCGGCGTGCTCGCGCCGTCCTGCTTCTCGCCGCTCTTGTCCGCGGAAGCGCTCGGCTTCTTGTCGTCCTCCGCGCCGCAGGCGGTGCCCGCGAGACACAGAGCGGAAGCGGTCACAACGGCGGCGGCGCTACGGCGGATACGGGTACGCATTGCGTCATCTCCCCTGGTGAAAACAGCTCGCGGGGAGCTTCCCCCCTCCCCTTTGACGCACAGACCATACACAGAACCGGAGGGCATCCCGCCACTGGATACATCGCCCCGCGCCGGCCCTCCGGGCTCGCCAGCCACAACAGTTTCGCGGCCGTGTCCGCCGTCGCAACTGGCTTCGCCGGGAGACCCTCAACCCACGCCCGCCGGACCGTAGGAGGAGATCGAGACGCAGGGGCCCGCCAGGGCCCGCCCCCTCGCCCCGCCGGGGGCCGCAGGCGCGCCGCCCCCGCCCGCAGGGCGGGCCCGCTAGGCGCGGTCCAGGCGGAGGCGTTCCGATCGGGGCAGGCCCGCCACCACCAGGTCGTAGGAGTCCTCGATCAGCTCCCGGACCATCCGGTCCGGGAGCCCTCCCACCGTCACCGTGTTCCAGTGGCGCTTGTTCATGTGCCACCCCGGCACGATCGCCGCGTGCTCCGCGCGCAGCTGGACCGCCAGGTCCGGCTCGCACTTGAGGTTGACCGTCAGCGGCTCCGCATCCAGCGCACTGAGGGCGAACATCTTCCCCAGCACCTTGAACACCGACGTCTCGGGACCGAACGGGAACTCCTCCACCGCCGCGTTGAACCCGAGGCAGAACGCCCGCAAGTCCTGCGCCTTCATCCCGCCGCCCCCTTCTCCGCCGGCTGTTCCGCCGGCTCCGACAGCACCGTGACGATCTTGTTCCGGCGGCCCGCCGGCGACTCGGCGGTCAGCCGCAGGGCGCGGCCGTCCGGCAGGTCCACCACCGCACGCGCGCCCGCGATCGGTACGCGGCCCAGTGCCTTGGCGAGCAGACCGCCGACGGTCTCGACGTCCTCGTCGTCGAGCTCGTCGGCCCCGAGGCCGTACAACTCGCCGAGGTCGCCGATGTCGAGGCGCGCGGTGACCCGGAAGCGGCCGTCGCCGAGCTCCTCGACCGGCGGCGCCTCGCGGTCGTACTCGTCGGTGATCTCGCCGACGATCTCCTCCAGGATGTCCTCGATCGTGACGATGCCCGCCGTACCGCCGTACTCGTCGATGACGACGGCGACGTGGTTGCGCTTCTGCTGCATCTCGCGCAGCAGGTCGCCCGCGTTCTTCGTGTCCGGGACGAACATCGCGGGCCGCATCGCCGTGGACACCGGGTCGGCCTCCGCGTCGCGGTTGATGTGCGTCTTGCGGACCAGGTCCTTGAGGTAGACGACGCCGACGATGTCGTCCTCGTTGTCCCCGGTGACGGGGATGCGGGAGAAGCCCGAGCGCAGCGCCAGAGTCAGCGCCTGCCGCACGGTCTTGAACCGCTCGATGGACACGAGGTCGGTGCGCGGGACCATCACCTCGCGGACCAGGGTGTCGCCGAGTTCGAAGACGGAGTGCACCATCCGGCGCTCGTCGTCCTCGATCAGCGACTCCTGCTCGGCGAGGTCGACCAGGGCCCGCAGCTCGGCCTCGGAGGCGAACGGGCCCTTGCGGAAGCCCTTTCCGGGGGTCATCGCGTTGCCAATGAGGATCAGCAGCTGCGGGACGGGGCCCATGACCCGGGCCAGCGGCAGCAGGACGTAGGCCGCGGCGGTCGCGGTGTTGAGCGGGTGCTGGCGCCCGATGGTGCGCGGGGAGACGCCGACGGCGACGTAACTGACGAGCACCATCACGGCGATGGCGACGAGCAGCGCCGACCAGGTCTCCTCGAACTCCTCCAGGCACACGTACGTGACGAGCACGCCGGCCGCCATCTCGCAGGCGACCCGCACGAGCAGGGCGACGTTGAGATAGCGGGTGGGGTCGGCGGCGACCTGCTCCAGCTTGGCGGCGCCGCGCCGCCCCGACCGTACGGCCTCGGCGGCGCGGAAACTGGAGACCCGGGCGAGTCCGGCTTCCGCGCAGGCGGCGAGCCAGGCGACGACGACCAGCGCGACGGCGCCCGCGAGCAGTTGGCCGGTCATGAGACGGTCGGCGCCGGGGACGGGCCGGTCAGGCCCTTCTCCGCCCGCCAGCCGTCGACGATCGCGGCCTGCAGCCCGAACATCTCCGCCTTCTCGTCCGGCTCCTCGTGGTCGTATCCGAGCAGGTGCAGCACCCCGTGGACGGTGAGGAGCTGGAGCTCCTCGTCCATGGAGTGCTGCGTCGGTGCGTCCTCGCCCTGCTTCTTGGCGACCTCGGGGCAGAGCACGATGTCACCGAGGAGCCCCTGCGGGGGCTCCTCCTCGTCCTTGGCCGGCGGACGCAGCTCGTCCATGGGGAAGGACATGACATCGGTCGGGCCCGGCAGGTCCATCCACTGGATGTGCAGCTGCTCCATGGCCTCGGCGTCCACGACGATCACCGAGAGCTCGGAGAGCGGGTGGATACGCATCCGCGCGAGCGCGTAGCGGGCGACGTCGAGGATCGCCTGCTCGTCGACCTCGGTTCCGGACTCGTTGTTGACGTCGATCGACATGGTGCGGCTGTTCTACTTCCCGTTGCGGCTGTCGTACTGCTCGTACGCGTCGACGATACGGCCGACCAGCTTGTGCCGTACGACATCCTGCGACGTGAGCAACGAGAAGTGCACGTCGTCGACCCCGTCCAGGATGTCCCGGACCTGACGCAGACCGCTCTTGGTGCCGCCCGGCAGGTCGACCTGCGTCACGTCACCGGTGATCACGATCTTGGAGTCGAATCCGAGCCGTGTGAGGAACATCTTCATCTGCTCGGGGTTCGTGTTCTGGGCCTCGTCGAGGATGATGAACGCGTCGTTGAGCGTGCGGCCGCGCATGTACGCGAGGGGCGCGACCTCGATGGTGCCCGCGGCCATCAGGCGCGGGATCGAGTCGGGGTCGAGCATGTCGTGCAGCGCGTCGTAGAGCGGGCGCAGATACGGGTCGATCTTCTCGTACAGCGTGCCGGGCAGGAAGCCGAGGCGCTCACCGGCCTCGACGGCGGGCCGGGTCAGGATGATGCGGTTGACCTGCTTGGACTGCAGCGCCTGCACGGCCTTGGCCATGGCGAGGTACGTCTTGCCCGTGCCCGCGGGGCCGATGCCGAACACGACCGTGTGCTTGTCGATCGCGTCGACGTACCGCTTCTGGTTCAGCGTCTTGGGGCGGATGGTGCGGCCGCGGCTGGAGAGGATGTTCTGGGTGAGTACTTCCGAAGGCGTCTCGACGGCCTTGCCCCCGGTCTCCTCCTTGAGCATGGCGATGGAGCGTTCCACTGCGTCCTCCGTCATCGGCTGCCCGGTGCGGAGCACGAGCATCATCTCGTCGAACAGGCGCTGGATCAGAGCGACTTCCGTGGCGTCACCGACCGCGCTGATCTCATTGCCGCGGACATGGATGTCCGCCGCCGGGAAGGCCTTCTCGATCACGCGCAGCAGGGCGTCGCCAGAGCCGAGGACCGTCACCATCGGATGCTTGGCGGGGACGGTGAAGTGGGCTCGCGCCTGGCCCGGCGCTGGGGTCTGGGCTGTGGGTGTCTGAGTCATGGGCCGGCTCTGTGGCCTGCACATACCTCCCGTTGCAGGGTTCTCGCTGCTCGACAACCTCTGGACCATCCAGGGTACGACCTGTCACTGACAGGACCGAGGGCTTTTCCGCCCGGAGCGGGCCGGGAACGGGGCCGGACCGTGCTCAGCCGTTGCGGCCGAAGCCGATCGTGGGGACCGCCCGGCGCAGCGGCCACGGCCGGGCCGCGGCCGGCAGCAGGTCCTCCAGGAAGGCGTAGCGGCGCAGCGCGGCGGGGTTCTGGTCCGGGAGACCCTGCACCGACTGCCACCAGGCCGCGATCTCCGACCAGCCCGGCGCGGACAGCGATCCGCCGAACTCCTGCACCGACAGCGCCGCGGTGAGCCCGGCGAAGGCGAGACGGTCGGCGAGCGGCCAGCCGGCGAGGGTGCCCGTGACGAAGCCCGCCACGAACACGTCGCCCGCGCCGGTCGGGTCCAGCGCCTCCACCTCGATGGCCGGGACCTGCGCGCTCTCGCCGGTCGCGCCGTCCACGGCGTACGCGCCCTCGGCACCCAGCGTGACGACCGCGAGCCGGACGTGCTCGGACAGGGCGTGGGCGGCGGCGAGCGGGCACTCGGTGCGGGTGTACCGCATCGCCTCGTCGGCGTTGGGCAGGAACGCCTCGCAGTGCTCCAGGTCGGCGAGGTCGGCCGGGTCCCAGCGGCCGCTCTCGTCCCAGCCGACGTCCGCGAAGACCCGGGTGCCCTTGCGGGCGGCCTGGGCGATCCACTCGGCGCGGTCGGGGGCGAGGGAGGCGATCGCCGCGCGCGCGGGCGGCGGGCATTCCGGGGCGGACTCGGCCGGCGGCGCCTCGTGTCCGTGGGACACCATGGTGCGCTCGCCCTCGTAGGCCATGGAGACGGTGACGGGCGAGTGCCAGCCGGGGACGGTGCGGGACAGCGTGAGGTCGATGCCCTCGCCCTGTTCCAGCGCGTCCCAGCAGTACTCGCCGTAGTGGTCGTCGCCGAAGGCCGCGGCCAGTGACGTCCGCAGCCCGAGACGGGCGAGTGCGGTGGCCATGTTGGCGACGCCGCCGGGGCTGGAGCCCATGCCGCTCGCCCAGGACTCGGTGCCCCGGACAGGTGCGGAGTCGAGGCCGGTGAAGATGATGTCGAGGAAGACGCTGCCCGTGAGGTAGACGTCGCAAGGCGGATCGGCAGGCGTGCGCAGGGCGGCCAGGGGGTCCAGGCCGGCCGCCGTGTACAAGTGCTGTCCGTCGCGAAGGGTCACGGTGCGCGCTCCGAGTACGTGGTGCAGGTATCAGGCCAGTCTGCCCGAAACGACGCGGCGCGTTGACGTCCCCGGGGGACGTGGTTCACGTCCCTGGGGCGGGGGCTTCGCCGGCCCCGGCAGCCGCGCCCGGTCGGCCCGAGCCCCCGGCCGCCGGTGGCGGCTACCAGCGGCCCGGCGACCAGTCCGGCTCTGCGGCCCGCATGGCCGCCGCGTCGTCGCGGTCGCGCAGCGAGCCGTCGTCGTCCAGCCACCGCCGGTGCAGCCGGGCGAGCCGGTCGCGGTCGAGTTCCACGCCGAGGCGGGGCAGATCGCTCACCGCGAGCCGGCCGTCCTCGAAGACGTGCCGCTCGGTGATCACGTCCTCCGTCTGCCACGGGTAGTGGCTGTCGCAGGCGTGGTCGAGGTTCGGGACGACGGCCGCGACATGCGTCATCGCGGCGAGGCTGATGCCCAGGTGGGTGTTGGAGTGCATCGACAGGCCGACCCCGAAGGTCCGGCAGACGGCGGCCAGTTCACGGGTGGCGAGCAGCCCGCCCCAGTAGTGGTGGTCGGAGAGGACGACCTGTACCGCGCCCCGGCGGAAGGCCTCGGGGATCTCGGCGAAGCGGGTGACGCACATGTTGGTGGCGAGCGGCATGCCCGTGCCCGCGGCGACCTCGGCCATGCCCGCCGTCGAGCCGGTCGGGTCCTCCAGGTACTCGAGGACGCCGTCGAGCTCTCCGGCGACCTTCAGGGATGTCTCCACGGACCAGGCGCCGTTGGGGTCGAGCCGCAGCGGGCGGCCGGGGAAGGCGTCGGCCAGGGCGCGGATCGCGGCGACCTCCTGATCGGGCGGGAAGACCCCGCCCTTGAGCTTGAACGACGTGAAGCCGTGCTCGCGGACAAGGCGGCGCGCCTGGGCGACGATGCCGGCCGGATCGAGGGCGGCGCCCAGTCGTCGGGCTCGCCCGCGCCGCCGGGGTCCCCGGCCCAGCGGTAGAAGAGGTAGGCGCTGTAGTCCACTTCGCCGCGCACCTTGCCGCCGAGCAGCGCGTGCACGGGCAGTCCGAGCGCCTTGCCGAGGGCGTCGAGGCAGGCGACCTCGAAGGCGGAGACGACGGAGAGGCGGAGCTTTCCGGCGGTCTGCGCGCCGCGCAGCCCTCCCGCGTCGACGGCGTCCGCGCCGGTCGCCTCGGGCAGGTTGCCGCAGACGCGCGCGGCGAGGGCGGGCAGCGCGTTGACGTCACAGACCCGGCTGCCGGCCAGCGCCTCGGCCAACGGCCGTGCGAGGGCGAGGTACGCGGTGTCCCGTACGTCTCCCCGACGCCGCTCACACCGTCCGCGGTGACGATCTCGACGATCAGCCGCGGGGTGTACGGCTGGTGCACGCCCTGGGTGTTGAGGAGCGGCGGGTCGGCCACCAGGATCGATGTGAGCCGCACGTCGGCGATGGTCAGATCCCGACCCATGCTGTCTCCCCATGAAAATGGCGTACACGCATGAGAACAGAGATTAGATACGCGAACAAGGCGGTCAATGGCGCCGACTTACCGGCGCGATGTCCAGATAAGTGAACAACGACGTCAGAGCGGCGGCATGGGACGCAGAATGCCCAGCAGCATCCGCACCAGTTCGTCGACCAGTTCGTCGAGCGTCGCGTCCACCCATCCGGCGGTCCAGTCGTGCAGCAGGCCGTTGACGCTGCCGATGAACGCCGCCGCGGCGATCCGGTAGTCACGCGGCTCGGCCTCGCCCCGCTGCACCGCCCGCGCCGCCTCGGCGCAGATGAAGTCCACCCAGCGGGCGCGGCGGGCCAGCCGCTGGCGTTCCATCGCCGGGCTCACTCCGACGATCTCGGTGAAGGTGATGCGGATACGCCGCGGATCACCGGTCACGTTCGCCGCGTACGCCCGGAAGACCGCCGTCGCCCGCTCCGCCAGCGCCAGACCCTCCGCCTGCGCGAGCGCGGCCAGCGCCGCCTCCTCGGCCCAGTCGTTGACCTGGAGATGGAGCGCCGCGAGCACGTCCTCCAGCGTGCGGAACTCCTCGTAGAACTGCCGGGTCGACAGGCCCGCCGCCTCACTGAGCGCCGCGACCGTCGTCGCCCGGTAGCCGAGGCTGTCGCCGAACAGCCGCAGGCCCGCGTCGAGGAACCGCTGCCGCCGTTCGGCCTGCCGCTCCTCGGCCGACCTGCCCCCGTAACGGCCCCTCGGGGCCTTGAGTCTGCCCGCCAATGACCCTCCCTCGTAGACCTGGCTCATTTTGTCGTGTCCACAGTCTTGTGGAGTCTCCCACCACTCGTTACTTTCCAGTACCCCGATCTGAATGCGCTTGTTTTCAGACTGCGCCCGGTGCTCGGACCGGCCGCCTGCCCGGAAGGAAGGACCATGTCCCTGTCCCGCACCAGGCGGACCGCAGGCGCGATCGCCGCCGCCTTGGCCCTCGCGGCCGGCGCCGCGCTCCCGGCCCACGCGGAGGGCACGACGGGTACGACGGGCACGCAGCAGGCGGCCGGCGGGGTCGCCCTGCGCGAGGTCATGTTCGTCGGCAACAACTGGGACGGCACCGCCGATGTCATCGAGGCCGAGGGGGATTTCGGGCGGATCGGCCGGGTGAACGTCGTCCCGGACAAGGAGGAGCGGCTGCGGGAGATCCACCGCGACCCCGTCAGGCTCGCCTTCTTCCTCGGCGTCCGGCAGGGCCCCGGCGAGGGGCACGACCAGTTCGTCGACGACATGTACGCGACGCCGGACGGCAGGGCCATGGTCGTCTCCCGGCCGAGCTTCGCCGACGTCGTCTCCATCGACCTCGCCACCGGCAGGCTCAACTGGCGTTTCCCGGTGTCCGGTTTCCGCGCCGACCACATGGCGGTCTCCCCCGACGGCGCCCGCGTCGCCGTCTCCGCGTCGACGTCCAACACCGTGCACGTCCTCGACATCACCACCGGTCGACAGGTCGGCTCGTTCGCGACCGGTGACAAGCCGCACGAGAACGTCTTCACCGACGGCGGCAGGTATCTGTGGAACATGTCGATCGGCGAGGTCACCACCGCGCTCGACGCGCCCTGGCTGGACTGGACGAAGGGCGACCGCCGGATCACCGTCGTCGACGCGCGGACGTTTCAGCAGGTCGAGGTGATCGACATGCGTCAGCGCCTGGACGCCTTCGGCCGCCGGGACCTGTCCGACGCGGTCCGTCCCGTCGCGTTCACGCCGGACGAGTCCCGGCTGTACTTCCAGGTGTCGTTCTTCAACGGCTTCGTCGAGTACGACGTCGCCGCCGACAAGGTCACCCGCGTGAAGGAACTGCCGAAGAACCCGGCGACCAGCGAGGACCGCACCACCTGGGTCAACGACTCACGCCACCACGGCATGTCGATGAGCCCCCGGGGCGACAGGCTCTGCGTCGCCGGGACGATGGACGACTACGCGACGATCGTCGACCGCGCCACACTCCGGGAGAGCCCGCCGGTGCCGGCATCGAAGCCGTACTGGGCCACGGTGAGCGGCGACGGCAGGTCGTGCGTCATCTCGGAGAGCGGCGCGGACGCCGTCACCGCGATCGACTTCGCGACCGGCCGGAAGGTCGCGACCGTGGCCGTCGGCGACCATCCGCAGCGGGTCCGTGTCGCCCGTGTCCCGGCGGACTGGACGGGACCGGCGGCGAGCCGCTGACGGCTCGTCAGCCGCGCTCGAAGTCGTAGGCCTCCACCTCCGCCAGATACCGGGCCCGCAACTCCTCCTCGTCGTCGAGGAACGACGCCAGGAACGAGTTGCGGGCCAGTTCGCGCAACTCCTCGTCGCCGAGCGGCAACGCCTCGCGCACCGCACGGAAGTTGTCGCCGGCGTAGCCCCCGAAGTAGGCGGGGTCGTCGGAGTTGACCGTGCACATCAGGCCGGCGGCCATCATCCTGGGCAGCGGATGGTCCGCGAGCGTGTCGACGGCCCGCAGCCGGACGTTGGACAGCGGGCACAGCGTCAGCGGCACCCGCTCGCGCACCAGCCGCGCCACCAGGTCGGGGTCCTCCATGGAGCGCAGCCCGTGGTCGATCCGCTCGACGCCGAGGACGTCCAGCGCCTCGCGGACGTACGCCGCCGGGCCCTCCTCCCCCGCGTGCGCGACCCGGCGCAGCCCGAGGGCGGCCGCCGCCTCGTAGACCTCCCGGAACTTCGACGGCGGATGCCCGACCTCCGCCGAGTCGAGACCGACGCCCGTGATCCGGCGCAGATACGGCTCCGCCTCCCGCAGCGTCGCCAGCGCGGACTCGGCCGGCTCGTCGCGCAGGAAGCACATGATCAGGCGCGTGGAGACGCCGTGCCGGTCGCGGGCTCCGTCCAGCGCCCGTCCGAGGCCCTCGATCACCGTGCCGATCGGGACACCTCGGGCGGTGTGCGCCTGCGGGTCGAAGAAGATCTCCGCGTGGCGTACGCCCTGGTCGGCGGCGCGCGCGAGATAGGCGTCCGCCAGCTCGGCGTAGTCGTCCTCGGTGCGCAGCACGGCCATCAGCCCGTAGTACAGGTCGAGGAACGACTGGAGGTCCTTGAAGTCGTAGGCGTTCCGCAGCTCGGCGGTGTCCGCGAAGGGGAGTTCGACGCCGTTGCGCGCGGCGAGGGCGAAGACGAGCTCCGGCTCCAGGGTGCCTTCGATGTGAAGGTGCAGTTCGGCCTTGGGGAGGGGCATGACCCAATTCTAGGCCGCAGCGCCTTCAGGAGCGCTTGGGCACGGGGATGCGCCACAGGTCCCGGGCGACGGTCACCTCGCCCTCGAACCCGGCGGCGCGGGCCTGGCGCTCGAAGGTGTCGGCGGCGTCCGTGTAGCGCTGCGAGAAGTGCGTGAGGACGAGGTGCCGTACGCCCGCCTCCTGGGCGACCCGGCCGGCCTGACCTGCGGTCAGGTGACCGTGCTCGGTGGCCAGCCGCACGTCCTCGTCGAGGAACGTGGACTCGATGACCAGCATGTCGCAGCCCTCGGCGAGGGCGTGGACGCCGTCGCAGAGCCGGGTGTCCATGACGAAGGCGAACCGCTGCCCGCGGCGGACCTCGCTGACGTCGTCCAGCGTGACGCCGCCGAACGCCCCGTCGCGCTGGAGCCTGCCGACGTCCGGGCCCTTGATGCCGTGCGCGGCGAGCCGCTCGGGCACTATCCGGCGGCCGTCCGGCTCGACGAGCCGGTAACCGTAGGACTCGACGGGGTGGGACAGCCGGTACGCCTCCAGGGTGTACGCGCCCGCCCGTGCGAGGACGCCGTCGGCGGCGACGGGCGTCTCGACGAGCGGCACGGTCTCGCGGTAGGCCGTCGCGTACCGCAGCCGGTCGAAGAAGCGCTGCCCGCTCGCGGGGTAGTGGGCGACGACCGGGTGCGGGACCTGGTCGAGGTTGATCCGCTGGATCACCCCGGCCAGGCCCAGGGAGTGGTCGCCGTGGAAGTGCGTGACGCAGATCCGGTCGATGTCGTGCGCGGACACGCCGGCGCGCAGCATCTGCCGCTGGGTGCCCTCGCCGGGGTCGAAGAGGATGCCCTCGCCGTCCCAGCGCAGCAGATAGCCGTTGTGGTTGCGGTGCCGGGTCGGGACCTGGCTGGCGGTGCCGAGCACCACCAGTTCACGTACGGACACTGCGCTGCCCCGCCCCTACCCGGGGGGCCACTCGAGACCGCGGCCGCCGAGCACGTGGGCGTGGGCGTGGAAGACGGTCTGCCCCGCACCGGAGCCGGTGTTGAAGACGACGCGGTAGCCGGTCGCGTCGGCCTTCTCGTCGGCGGCGACCTCACCGGCCTCCCGCAGCACGTCGGCGGCGAGCTCCGGCGCGGCGGAGGCGAGGGTGGCGGCGTCGCGGTAGTGGGCCCTGGGGATGACCAGGACGTGGGTGGGGGCCTGGGGGTTGATGTCCCGGAAGGCGACGGTGGTCGCGGTCTCGCGCACGATGGTGGCGGGGACCTCCCCTGAGGCGATCTTGCAGAACAGGCAGTCCGCCTGCGGTTCTCCGGCCATGCGGGGGCGCCTCCTCGCGGGTGGGTGTCACTGCTGACGGCATGCTATCGGCCGTGCGGAGGCGCGCGGCCCCGGCCCCGCGCGGGGGCGGGCCCGCTGCGCGGGGCGCCTTTCCCCACCCCGCCCCTTCCCGTAACCGGGGGGCGCCCCCCCGGCCAGATCGGCAGGAGGGGGGGGTGGGGGAGGGGGGAAT
>NZ_JBSFUR010000073.1:0-20805 GCF_053591895.1 Streptomyces sp. NPDC002867
GTGGTGATATGCCGATCGTCCGGGCGAGGGGGAATGTCACCCGCTTACGGGACGTGGCCGGTCCCGCCGGCCGCGCCCCCGGCGGAACCGGCATCGCCGTGTCTGCGGACGCGGTCGTGCGCGGCCTTCCCGGGCCGGCCGGGAAATCCCGGCCGGCCCGCGGTACGGACCGATGGTCGTGGGGCCTCAGCCCCCGTGGCGCCCCTCGTGCTCCTTGTCGTCGTGGCCTTCGCGGTCTTCGTGGCCGCCCTCGTCGCCGCTCTTGCCGCCGGTGTGCGAGCCGTGCTCGGTGCCCGTCTCCACCGTGCCGCCGAGCCGGCCGCGCAGCGCCGCCACCACCTTCTCGTCGCCGACCGCGACCCACTTGCGCCCGACCAGATACGTGCCGCCGTAGTCGTTGGCCTCGTTGATCCATTCGCGCTGGCCGCGGTCGGTGGCGAAGGTCGCGAGGACGTACCGGCCGTCGGCTGTCGCGCAATTGGCCTGCCGCAGCTCGGCCGCGTCCGTCTGGATGTTCGGTTCGCATTCGGCCTGGCGTGCGATCTCCTCCAGGCTGCCGGTCGCCGTCCGGGACTCCTTCGCGTCCCCGCCGGCCCCGACACGCCCGTCGTCGTCGCCTCCCGATGAGCAGGCGGCGGCCAGGGCGAGGACCACAACCGCCAGTCCTGTCCGGGCCGCTCGCCGCGTACTGGTGTTCTTACTCGTCCGCATCCCGCCATGGTGCCCTCCCGCCCTCTCTGCGCGCGGCAAAACCGCGGGTAACGTGCCCTGCGCACGCACCTGTTGTCGCTGGAGCAACACAAAGGAGCGCTGATGAACGAGCTGTCGAGACGTACGCTGCTGGGCACGGCAGGGGCGGTCGGGGCAGGCGCGGTACTCGCCGCGCACACCCCGGCCGTCGCGTCCGAGGGCCCCGCGGCGGTCCCCGCCACCCGTGCGGCGCAGCCCGAGGCGGCCGCCGACGCCGCGTACGCGGCGCTGCGGCGGCTGCTGCCCGGGCACGCGGAGCAGTTCCGCCTGCGGGTGCTGGGCGGCGCGGAGCGGTTCCGTGTCACCGGCTCGACGGGGCGCATCGAGGTGGCCGGAACCAGTGCGGCCGTGCTGCTGACCGGCGTCCACTGGTACCTCAAGTACGTCTGCCGGGCGCACATCTCGTGGTCCGGCTCCCAGCTCGACCTGCCCCGCCGGCTGCCCGCGCCGCACGCGCCGCTGCAACGCGCCGCGACCGTCGCGCACCGGTTCGCGTACAACGACACCCACGACGGCTACACCGCCCCCTACGCCGACTGGCCGCGCTGGGAGCGGCTGCTGGACGTGCTGGCCCTGCACGGCTGCAACGAGGTGCTGGTGACGCCCGGCCAGGAGGCCGTCTACCACCGGCTGCTGAGGGACTTCGGCTACTCGGACACCGAGGCGCGCACCTGGCTGCCCGCGCCCTCGCACCAGCCGTGGTGGCTGCTGCAGAACATGAGCGAGTACGGCGGCCCGATGTCCACCGCCCTCATCGAGCGCCGCACCGACCTGGGCCGCAGGATCGCCGACCGGATGCGGGAGCTGGGCATGCGTCCGGTGCTGCCCGGATATTTCGGCACCGTCCCGGACGACTTCCCGGCCCGCAATCCGGACAGCGACGCGCGCGTGATCCCGCAGGGCACCTGGAACGGCCTGCGCCGCCCCGACTGGCTCGACCCGCGCACGCGGGCCTTCGCCGAGGTCGCCGCGGCCTTCTACCGGCACCAGGCGGAACTGTTCGGCGAGGTCTCGTACTTCAAGATGGACCTGCTGCACGAGGGCGGCACGGCGGGCGACGTACCGGTCCCGGACGCCGCGCGCGCCGTGGAGACGGCGCTGCACACGGCCCGGCCCGACGCGACGTGGGTGATCCTCGGCTGGCAGGCCAATCCGCGCCCGGCGCTGCTGGACGCCATCGACACCGGCCGGGTGCTCATCGTCGACGGCCTGTCCGACCTGGACACGGTCACCGACCGGGAGGCCGAGTGGGGCGGCGCGCCGTACGCTTTCGGCACCATCCCCAACTTCGGCGGCCGGACGACGATCGGCGCGAACACGGACCGGTGGACGGAGAAGTTCACCGCCTGGCGCGACAAGCCGGGCAGCTCGCTGGTCGGCACCGCGTACATGCCGGAGGCCGCGGAGCGGGACCCTGCGGCGCTGGAGCTGTTCAGCGAACTGGCCTGGCGCGAGGAGAAGATCGACCGGGACGCGTGGTTCGCCGAGTACGCGCACATCCGCTACGGCGGTCACGACCGCTCGGCGAGGTCCGCGTTCGCCGCACTGGCGGCGACCGCGTACAAGCTCACGAGCACCGACGGCCGGCCGTACGACTCGCTGTTCAGCCGCCGCCCGAGTCTCACCTCCTCGATCGGGACGGCCTTCGACCCGGCGGGCTTCGACCGGGCCTTCGCCGCGCTGCTGGACCTGCGGCCGCCGCTGCGGGACTCGGACGCGTACCGCCACGATCTGACCGAGCTGGCGCGGCAGGCGCTGGCCAACCGCTCGCGCACGCTCCAGCTGCCGCTGCGCGCCGCGTACCTGGACAAGGACGTCGACACCTTCCGCGCGATCGCCGCGCTGTGGGTGAAGCTGATGCGGCTGAGCGACACGATGGCGGGCTGCCATCGCGCGTTCCTGCTGGGGCCGTGGCTGGAGGACGCCAAGCGGCTCGCCACAAGCCCCGAGGCGGCGGTGGAGCTGGAGCGCACGGCCCGTGCGCTGATCACCACCTGGGCGGACCGGGCGGCCGCGGGCCAGCTCAGCAACTACGCCAACCGGGACTGGCAGGGGCTGATGGCCGACGTCCATGTGCCCCAGTGGGAGGCGTACCTGACCGAGCAGGCCGACGCGATGGCGGAGGGCAGGGCGCCGCGGTCGTTCGACTGGTACCCGGCCGAGGAGGCGTGGACGACGGACCGGCGGGCGTACCCGGTGCGACCGACGGGCGACGCGTACCGCACGGCCCGCCGGGTGTACGACACCCTGGCCGCCGCGCCGTACCAGGGGTTCGTCTCGGTGCGCGTGGAGCCGTCGGCGTTCAGCCCGGGCAGCACGGGCACGGTGACGGCCTCGTTCCGCAACCTCAACGGGCTGCGGGCGACGGGCCGGGTGGACCTGGAACTCACCGGGCTGGACGCCGAGCCGCAGGGCGCCGCGTATCTGGAGAGCGTGGCGGCGGGCGGCAGCGGCGAGGTGGCCTGGCGGGTGACGGCGCCGGACGAGCCGCTGACCGAGCCGCTGGTGCCGATGCCGTACGCGCTGACGACGCGGTACGGGCCCGCCGGCGAGGAGCGGGTGGCGGTCACCCAGCGCAGCAGTGTGCACCTGGCGGCGCCGCTGGACCCCGAGTGGCGCACGTTCACGTCCAACGCGGCCGTGTTCGGGCAGCTCGGTGACCGGCTGGCGATCAACGGCGCGGGCAACGACCTGTGGCGGGGCACGACGCAGTTCGGCACCGCGTACCGCGAGGGCGCGCTGGGCGAGGGGGGCCGTGTGCTGCTGCGGGTGGACGAGCAGGAGACGACGGGCAGTTGGGCGCGGGCGGGCATCGTCGTGCGCAACGCCCTCGGGAAGCCGGGCGACGCGGGCTTCGTGAACCTGGCCGTGACGCCCGGGCAGGGTGTCGTGCTGTCGTACGACACGAACGGCGACGGCACGCTCGACACCTACCGGCGCATCACCGGTGTCAGGGCGCCGGTGATGCTGCGGCTGACGAGGAACGCGGGTGCGTCGTTCACCGGTGCCTGTTCCACGGACGGCGGGTCGACGTGGCGGACCGTCGCGTCGGTGACGGTGCCGGGCACGGCGGCGCGGCAGGACGCCGGGTTCTTCATGAGCGCGGTGAACGGCGGCAGCGGGGCGCGGGGGACGGTGCGGTTCAGCGGGTGGTCGCTGCGGGAAGGTGTCGTGCCCGCCGGCTGACGCCCTGGGCGCATACATTCCGCTCCATGAACGCGATCCCGTCCACCACCGTCGCCAATCTCCGCGATCTCGGCGGCGTCCCCCTGGCGGACGGCGGCACGGTGCGCAGCGGTGTGCTGCTGCGTTCCGGTCAGCTGCACCGGCTCGACCCGGCGGCGGATCCGGCGGTCGCCGCGCTCGGTGTGCGTACGGTGGTCGACTTCCGTACGGCGGCCGAGCGCGACGCCCGCCCGGACCGGGTGCCGCCGGGCGGGCGGCTCCTGCTCGCCGACGTGCTGGCGGACGAGGTCGCCGCGGGCCGGATGCCGGCGGCGGCCCGGCTGCGTCAGCTGCTCGCCGACCCGGCCGCCGCCGAGCAGGAGCTCGGCGGCAGCCGGGGCCGGGAGATGTTCGAGTCGATCTACCGGGCGTTCGTGACCACGGACTCGGCGCGGGCGTCCTACGGGGCGTTCCTGAACGAGCTGGCGGAGCCGGGTGCGACGCCGCTGCTGTTCCACTGCACGGCGGGCAAGGACCGCACGGGCTGGGCGGCGACGATCGTGCTCAGCCTGCTGGGTGCGTCGCCGGATGCGGTGCGGGCGGAGTACCTGTCGGTCAACGCGGCGGTACGGGAGGCGTTCGCGCCGCTGGTGGAGGGCTTCACCCTCCAGGGCGGCCGCCCCGAGACGGCGCTGGGCATCATCGGCGTGGCTCCGGAGTACCTGGCGGCGGCCCTGGACGAGGTCGACGCGCGGTACGGCTCGATGGAGGCGTATGTGACGGACGGCCTGGGCGTGACCCCGTCGACACTGGCCCGCCTCCGCGAACACCTCACGTCACGGTGAGGGGGACGCGCCGCGGTGCGCGCGGCCCGCGGCGGGCAGGCACCGCACTCCGCGTGCGGCCTGCACCGGCTTGGCGCCACGCCGGGGTGCGGCCGGCCTCGCGCGCCGGGGTCGACGCGGGCGCGGCGGCCCCTTACCGGTCCGCGACCGCGCCTTGTGACCATAGGACGATTCGCTCGTTCTGTTGAACGTGCGACCACAGGATGCCGTCACCGAAGCAGACACCTCCGCCGTCCCCCCGCCGCCCGTCCCCCTCGGGGGCGAGGTCGGTGTGGAGGAGGCGGAGGCCGCGCTCGTCGAGCACTATCCGCGGCTGGTACGGATCGCCTACCTCGTACTGCCGCCGACTCTCGGCCGCAACCGCCGCGTGCTGACAGCGCATGCGATCGCGCAGCGGTCGCTGCCGCGCGGCCGTGGGGCGGTCTCCGGCGGGGCCGCCGTGCCGCGGGCCCGGCGCCCGGCGGGCACTGCGGACCCCGGCTACGCCTTCTTACGCGACCGGGTGCTGCGCCAGGCGCTGGAGGCCGGGCTCCCGCTGCGGCGCCTGGCGCGGCCGCGGCGCGCCCAGTTGCCGCCTCTGCTGCCGCACATCTGGGGCCTGCGGGTCTTCCCCCGCTCCGGCGGCGCGGACGAACTCGCCCTGGACCAGCGGCTGTCCGCGCTCGGCGGACCCGCGCGCGCGGCCTACGTGCTGCGCGGCCTCGAACGGCTCCCGGACACGCAGGTGCGTGACGTCCTCGCCGCCGCGGGCGCGGCGGACCCGGACGCGGCGCTCGCGGAGGCGGACGCGGTGCCGGGCGGGAAGAAGGCGGCGGCGCTGCTCGGCTCGCCCGAGTTCGACCCGTGCTCCCTTCAGGTGCGGCCCACGGACCTCATGCGCCGCCGCCAGCATGCCAAAGCGGGCCTGGTGGCCGTCGCGGCGCTCACGGTGTGCGGGGCGCTGCTGGGGCTGCCGGGCGGCGGGTGGGGGGCGGACGCTGCGGCCCCGCTCTACGCCCGCAATCCGGCGGCCGAGGCCGCGCTCGACCCGGACAGGCTGACGCGGGCCGAGCCCGGAGCCTGGCAGCACTCCACGCGGCGGGACTTCTCGGTGTGGCCCGCGCGCGGCCCGCTCGTGGGCGACCGGGGCCTGCTGCGGCGGGCGCTCGCGGTGTGGGCGCGACCGGGTGCGACGGTCCAGGTCTCGGCGACGCCGGGCACACCGTCCGGCCCGCTCATGGGGCCGCCGCACCTGCTGTTCGCGGGCGAGGTGGACGCGGCGAAGGTGGTGCTGCTGCACGACGGCCTGCGGGTGGCGCGTTACGCCGAGCCGCGCGACGGCTCGCCCGGCGCGGCGCTGGACTTCGCGCGGACGGACGGCGCGGACACGGCCTCCGCGGCGGCGCTCGTCGTGGCCCGCGCGGGCGCGGACGTCCGTTATCTGACGGCGCCGTGGGTACGTCAGGTGTCCGTACGGGACCTGCTCGCGCCGGCGGCCCGGCCGCGCCCGCTGCCGCGGGACGCCGACGGGCTCACCGCCCCGCTCCCCAGCCCCTCGCAGGCGCGTGTCTGCCGTGCGTGGCACACGCTGGAGGCCGTCGAGGCGGGCGGCGGGGTCCGGGTGCTGACCGACCTCGGCGAACTGACGCCCGCGCGGCTCACCTTCGGCCCGCCCGCCGCCCCGAAGGACGCCACCGGACCGGCGGCCCGCGCGTCCTGGGCGCGTACGGCCTGTTCGCTGGCAGGGGTGCGCGCGCACGGCGTGCGCAGCGTCAACGCCTGGGAGTACGCCCGCCAGAAGCTGCCGGAGGCCAACGGCACGGCCGCCTGGCTGTGCACGCGGGCCGAGACCTGGCGGGGCGGAGGCGGACGCGTGATGGCCCAGTTCCACCCCCCGGCCGACCACCCCGGGGCACCGGGCACCGTGGTGGCGCGGGCGGAGGACGCGCCGTCGTGCGGGGTGCGCGAGCCCCGGGCGCTGGCGGGTGTGCTGTGGAAGTCGCAGGCGGGCCAGTGGTACGTACTCGCCGCGGGAAGCGGACAGTTCGCCTCGCTGACCGTCTCCGGCGGGGCCACGGGCGAGAGCGCCGGCCGCGTGCTGGCGGTACGGGCGCGGGAAGGAACGCGGGCGGAGCTGAACGGCCGTCTCGCGGACGGCACCCGGGTCCGCCCGCTGCACTGAGCGGTGTTCCGCGCACAGGGACCCGGAGGGGAACGCTCCGCCCCGGTCTGTAGGGTGTCGGCATGACGACCGGGGTGCGGCGCAGGATGGGCGTCGAGGAGCGCAAGCAGCAGCTGATCGGTGTGGCGCTGGAGCTGTTCAGCCACCGCTCCCCCGACGACGTCTCCATCGACGAGATCGCTGCGGCCGCGGGCATCTCGCGGCCGCTCGTCTATCACTACTTCCCCGGCAAGCAGAGCCTGTACGAGGCGGCGTTGCGCCGGGCGGCCGACGAGCTGGCCCGGCGGTTCGAGGAACCGCACGACGGCCCGCTGGGGGCGCGGCTGCTGCGGGTGATGGGTCGCTTCTTCGACTTCGTCGACGAACACGGCCCGGGCTTCTCGGCGTTGATGCGCGGCGGCCCCGCCGTCGGCTCGTCCACGACCAACGCGATGATCGACGAGGTGCGGCAGGCCGCGTTCGACCAGATCCTCGCGCACCTGGGGATCGGGACGCCGTCGCCGCGGCTGGAACTGGTCGTGCGCTCCTGGGTCTCGCTCGCCGAGTCGACCGCGCTGCTCTGGCTGGACGGCCGCAGCATCCCGCGCGCCGAACTGGAGCTCCAGCTCGTGCACGACTTCGCGGCGCTGACCGCGGTGAGCGCGGCGTACGACGAGGAGATGGCGCGGATCCTGGTCGCCATGCTCGCGGACGAGCCGGTCGAGGGCCCGTTCGGCGACCTCGTCGGCCGCCTGCTGGCACTCGCGCCCGCGCTGGCGCAGGTGCCCGCCCAGCGCCCCCACCCGGGCAGGGGCTGACCGGGGCAGAGGCCGTCGACGGTCGCTGCCGGTGCGGGTTCCTCGGGGCGGAGCGACCAACCGGCCGGCTTCCCCCGGTACGGGCCGGGCGCTGCTCGCCCACGCCGAGGGGTGTGTCGCTGCCGCGGGGCGCGCGACGGCCCGGCTCGACTGCCTGAGCAGCAACCCCGGCTGCGGACGTCCTACGAGGACGCGGGCTGCGCCGTGGTCGGCGAGGAGCCCGCGAAGCGGGCGGCGGACGGAAGCCTGTACGGGGTGCTGCTGCTGGAGAAGCACCTGCCGGCCGCCCGCATCGCATTCGGGGCACCCCGACTCTCGCCCTGACGGACCGCTCGTCCGTAAGGTGTACCGCGTGCGGCGCGAACCCGTCCAAGGGATGATCAGTCTGGGCCGTGGATCTGGCAGACTCTCGACCCATGGGTGAAGCGACCGTGAAGACTCTGGACAGCCGGACGGCGACCCCGTCACCCATGGTGGACGACGAGGCCACCGCCGAATCGGTCCAGACCGGACAAGTCCGGCGCGCCCCCCGGTCGCCGCGCCGCCCCCGTATCTGGTTCGAAATCCTGCTGATCGCGGTGAGTTACTGGACGTACTCGCTCATCCGCAACGCGGTACCGGAGCAGCGGACCCAGGCCCTGCGCAACGCGGACTGGATCTGGGAGGCCGAGAAGACCCTCGGCATAGCGGTGGAGCAGTCGGTCAACCACGCCGTGAATTCGGTGACATGGCTGATCGTGTCCATGAATTACTACTACGCGACACTGCACTTCGTGGTGACCATCGGTGTGCTGGTGTGGCTCTACCGCGGACACCCCGGCCGTTACGCCGCCGCCCGCCTCGTCCTCTTCTCCACCACCGGTGTGGCGCTGGTCGGTTACTACCTGTATCCGCTCGCGCCGCCCCGGTTGATGAACGGGCAGCACTTCATCGACACCGTTCTCGTCCACGAGACCTGGGGCTCGATGGCCTCGGGCAACTTCAAGAACATGTCGAACCAGTACGCGGCCATGCCCTCGATGCACATCGGCTGGTCGCTCTGGTGCGGCCTCGTCATCTGCGCGCTGGCGACGGCGCCGTGGGCGAGGATCCTCGGCGTGCTGTACCCGACGCTGACGCTGGTCGTCATCGTGGCGACGGCGAACCACTTCTGGCTGGACGCGGTGGGCGGCATGATCTGCCTGGCGTTCGGCTTCGGGGTGTCGTACGCGTGGTACCGGGCGCTGCCGCACCGGTTGCCCCGGCTGGTGGAGGACCCGAACCGGCCCCGGCGTTTCCGGCATCTGCTGCCGACGCGCGCCTAGGCCCGGCGTGCGCTACGCGCCGTAGAACAGCTCCTCCACCACGGCCCGCGCCCGCCGCGTCACCCTGCGGTAGTCGTCCAGCATGTCGCCCACGTGGCCCGGGCCGTAGCCCAGATAACGGCCCACCGCCGCCAGTTCCCGGCCGTCCGACGGGAACGTGTCGCCCGCCCGGCCCCGCACCACCATCACGCCGTTGCGCACCCGCGTGGCGAGCACCCACGCCTCGTCGAGCGTCGCGGCGTCCTCGGCGGAGATCAGACCGGCCTCCCGCGCCGCCGCCAGGGCCTCGCGGGTACGGGTGGTGCGCAGGCCCGGCACCTTGCTGCCGTGGCGCATCTGGAGCAGCTGGACCGTCCACTCGACGTCGCTCAGACCGCCGCGGCCCAGCTTGGCGTGGAGCGTCGGGTCGGCGCCGCGCGGCAGGCGTTCGGACTCCATGCGCGCCTTGAGCCGGCGGATCTCCCGTACGGCGTCCTCGCCGAGTCCGTTCTCCGGGTACCGCAGCGGGTCGGCCAGTTCGACGAACCGGGCGCCCAGTTCGGCGTCGCCGGCCATGGGACGCGCGCGCAGCAGGGCCTGGCTCTCCCACACGAGGCCCCAGCGGCGGTAGTACGCCTCGTAGGAGGCGAGCGTGCGCACCATGGGTCCGCTCTTGCCCTCCGGCCGCAGGTCGGCGTCGATCAGCAGGGGCGGGTCGGCGGTGGGCAGCTGGAGCAGCCGCCGCATCTCGGCGACGACGGTGTTCGCGGCGCGCGCCGCCTCCTGTTCGTCCACGCCGTCGCGCGGCTCGTGCACGAACAGCACGTCGGCGTCGGAGCCGTAGCCCAGCTCGCCGCCGCCGAAGCGGCCCATGCCGATGACCGCGAACCGGGTGGGCAGCGTGTCGCCCCACTGGTCGCTCACGGCGGCCCTGAGCGCGCCGGCGATCGTCGCCGCGGTGAGGTCGGTGACCGCCGTGCCGGCCCGGTCGACGAGGGCTCCGGGGTCCGCCTCGGCGGGGCTGTCCTCGGTGCCGTACGAGGCGATGAGGTCGGCGGCGACCGTACGGAACAGCTCGCGGCGGCGCACGCCGCGGGCCGCGGCGACGGCGGCCTCGGCGCTGTCCGCGCGCCCGACGGCGGCGAGCACCTCCTGTTCGAGGTGGTCGCGTCCGCGGGGCCGGAGGCCCTCGGGGTCGCCGAGGATCGCGACGGCCTCGGGGGCGCGCAGCAGCAGGTCGGGGGCGAGCCGGCCGGCGGACAGCACCCGGGCCAGGTTCTCGGCGGCGGCGCCCTCGTCGCGCAGCAGCCGCAGGTACCAGGGCGTCTTGCCGAGTGCGTCGGAAACCTTGCGGAAGCCGAGGAGGCCCGCGTCGGGGTCGGCGGAGTCGGCGAACCAGCCGAGCAGCACCGGCAGCAGCGTGCGCTGGATGGCGGCCTTGCGGGACACCCCCGACGACAGCGCCTCCAGGTGGCGCAGGGCGGCGACGGGGTCGGCGTAGCCGAGGGCTTCGAGGCGCTGTCCGGCGGCCTTGGGGCTGAGCCGGATCTCGCCGGGCGCGAGCTGGGCGACGGCGTCGAGCAGCGGCCGGTAGAACAGCTTCTCGTGGAGCCGGCGTACGACCGAGGCGTGCCGCTTCCACTCCCGGTTGAGGTCGGCGACCGGGTCGGTGCGCAGCCCCAGGGAGCGGCCGAGGCGGCGCAGGTCGGCCTCCTGCTCCGGCACGAGGTGGGTACGCCGCAGCCGGTAGAGCTGGATGCGGTGCTCCATGGCGCGCAGGAAGCGGTACGCGTCGTCGAGCTGGGCGGCGTCGGCCCGGCCGACGTACCCGCCGGCGGCGAGCGCCTGGAGCGCCTCGAGGGTCTTGCCGCTGTGCAGGGAGGCGTCGCTGCGGCCGTGGACGAGCTGCAGCAGCTGGACGGCGAACTCGACGTCGCGCAGCCCGCCGGGTCCGAGCTTGAGCTCGCGCTCGATCTCGGCGGCGGGGATGTTGTCGACGACGCGGCGCCGCATCTTCTGCACGTCGGCGACGAAGTTCTCGCGCTCGGCGGCCTGCCAGACGAGCGGGGAGACGGCGTCGATGTACTCCTCGCCCAGTGCCAGGTCCCCGGCGACCGGCCGCGCCTTGAGCAGCGCCTGGAACTCCCAGGTCTTGGCCCAGCGCTGGTAGTAGGCGAGGTGGCTGGACAGGGTGCGCACCAGCGGGCCGTTGCGTCCCTCGGGGCGCAGGTTGGCGTCGACGGGCCAGATGGTGCCCTCGACGGTGGTCTCGGAGCAGATGCGCATCAGGTGCGAGGCGAGGCGGGTGGCGGCCTGGAGGGCCTTGCTCTCGTCGGTGCCGTTCGCCGGTTCGCCGACGAAGATCACGTCGACGTCGGAGACGTAGTTCAGCTCGTGGCCGCCGCACTTGCCCATGGCGATGACGGCGAGGCGGCAGGCGGCGGCGTCGTCGGGTGCCGCGGCGCGGGCGATGGCGAGCGCGGCGCGCAGGGTCGCGGTGGCGAGGTCGGCGAGTTCGGCGGCCGCCTCGGCGACGTCGGTGGTGCCGCACACGTCGCGGGCCGCTATGGCGAGCAGGCAGCGGCGGTAGGCGACGCGCAGCGACACGGGGTCGTTCGCCCCGGCGAGCCCGGCCTCGAACTCGGCCACGCCCGGGTGCAGGTCGGCGGACTCGTACGTGAACAGCGCCCGCCAGTCGCGCGGGTGGCGGGCCAGATGGTCGCCGAGCGCCTCGGAGGCGCCGAGGACGCCGAGCAGCCGGTCACGGAGGGGCTTGGCGGTGGCGAGGGTGTCGAGGAAGCGGCGGCGTTCGCCGTCGTCGTGGGCCTCCACCACGCGCACCAGGCCGCGCAGGGCGAGGTCGGGGTCGGCGGTGGCGGCGAACGCGTCGAGCAGCACGGGGTCGGCGCGGACCGGGGCCATGTCGGGGAGGTCGAGCAGCCGCTCGGCGGCGGAGGGGTCGGTGAATCCGTGCCGAAGGAGTCGCGTGAAGGTGCTGCTTCTGCGCCCCGGCGCCGTCATCCCGGTCTCCCGTCCTCGCCCTGATCAGCGTGCCGGTTCGAGCCTAGTCCCCCACCAGACCGGCCTCGGCCCCGCGGACCACGCGCGGTACCTGTCGGACGTGACGTACGAGGCGCGTGAGATTCGCCATGTTCGGCGCACAACGCCCGCGATGAACCGCATGCTCGGTATTTCCGTCTTCACGGCAGGCCGGTGCCGATCTTCGTGCCCGTATGCGACGGGCCGCACACGACGCGCGCCGGCCGGAACCTCGTCCGCTGGAAATCCTGAACACCGAAGGCACCACCGCAATGCGCTCGTCCGGGCCCCGCCGCCGCTTCACCCTGCTCTCCCGCCGAGGCCCGACGGCGGCCCTGCTGATCGCCCCGGTCGCCGTGGCCGGCTGGTTCTACGGCGCCGATGCCGCCGGCTCCGGCGCGACGCGCAACCCGCCGAAGGTGCAGACGGCCCGGCCGGCGGCCGTCCAGGAGAGCCCGGCCCCCACGGGGCCCGCCCCCACCTCCGTGGTCCAGATCGTCGCGCACCCGGACGACGACCTGTTCTTCATGAACCCCGACACCCGCCAGTCGGTCGACTCCCGCTCCCGGCTGACCTCCGTCTACCTCACGGCGGGCGAGTCCGACGGCGTCAACGCGGCCCGCACCGGCCCGCTCGCCCCCTCGGTCAGGCCCGCCGCCGACAAGGCCCGGTACGCGGAGGCCCGGCAGAACGGCATACGCGCCGCGTACGCGGAGATGGCGACCGGCGACCGGACGAGCCCGTGGCGGCGCACCGCGATACCGACGGCCGGTGGCGGCACCGCCGAGCTGGACGTGCTCGTGGCCCGTCCGGAGCTGTCCCTGGTGTGGGTCCAGCTGCGCGAGGCGGGCTCCATCACGGGCGACCGGCCCGTCAGCCTGCACGGTCTGTGGGACGGCCGGGTGTCCGAGCTGCCCTCGCAGCTGGCGTCGGGCTCCCCGGTGAAGCGGGACTTCGCGTACAGCAAGGCGCAGGTCGTCGACACGGTCGCGGGGCTGCTGCAGCGGTTCGCGCCCACGCACGTACGGATGCAGGACCCGACGCCGGGTCTGGTCGCCGGCACGGACCGGCCGACCGACCACCAGGACCACCTCTTCGGGGCGCGGTTCGCGCAGGCGGCGCTCGCGCGGTACGCGGCGACGCCCGGCCACCCGGCGTTCAGCGTCCAGAACTACCTCGGCTACTTCACCAGCGGCCTGCCGCGCACGCTCGACCCGGAAACGGCGGCGGCCAAGCTGCGCACGATGCACACGTACGCGTGGACGGACGACCGGAACTACTGCGGCGCCGAGGCGGGCTGCGGCGACCGCAAGGTGGCGGCGCGGCCCGGCGGCCACGGCTGGACGCAGTCCGTCCGCTACACCCGGGGCGAGTCGACGTCCTGGATGCAGCCCGGACGCGGCGACGAGCTGTGGGCCTTCTCGGTCCTCGACACGCGCCTCGCGGTCTGGCACCGCGGCGCACGGGGCGCCTGGACCGGTCCCGAACTGCTGCCCGGCACCGGGCTCGACAGCGGGGTGACGTCGGTGCGGCTCGCGGACGGCCGGATCGCGGTGTTCGCGACCCGTACGACCCTGGGCGCGGGGCCCGCCGACTACCGCCGCGAGGTGGTGACGGCGGTGCAGCGCACGCCGGGCGGCGCGTTCGGGCGGTGGCATTCGCTCGGCACGCCCGAGAAGGACGACGCGTCCGGTCTCTCCGACATCTCGGCCCCGGCGGCGACGGTCGACAAGGCGGGCCGGATCACGGTCTACCTGCGCAACGGCCACTACTCGCTCAGCTCGGTCTCCCAGCGCCTCGACGGCTCCTGGACGGCGTGGCGCGAGCGCGGCGGCGAGAACCTGCACGGCGACCCGGCCGTGGCGTCCGACGCGAGCGGCCGCCAGCACGTCTTCGTCAGCACCCCGCTGTCGGTCTGGTCCTGGACGCAGGCGAGGCCGGGCGCCCCGCTGAGCGGTCCCACCCCGACGGACCTGCCGCCGACGACGCTCACGCTGAGCGCGGCGCCGGAGGGCGACGGCGTACGGCTCTGGTTCCGCAGGCCCGTGTCCGGCGCGGTCCGCACGGTCCACTTCTCGGGCCCCCTGGCCTCGCCCGTGACCGAACTCGGCGGCGTCGCGGGCTTCGGCCCGGTCAGCGCCTCCGGCCCCGGTCACGCGCTGCTGGCGGTCCGCTCCCGGACAGGCGTACCGGGCACCTACCTGCCGGCGCCGGGCGGCACGGGCACGGCGGGCCGGTCGGCCGGTACGCCGCGGTGGCGGGCGGGCGGGCCGCTGTTCGTCGGGGCTCCGTCGGGCACGGAGACCGGCGTGGGCGCGATCGGCCAGGACGGGCGGCTGTACTGGTCCGGTCCCGGGGCGCCGGAGGCGTGGCAGCCGGTGGGCTGAGCGAGCCCGGAGCTCGGTGCCGGGGCGAGCGACGAGTACGGGCGCCGCGCCGGGTCTGTCTCTGTGCAGCCTCCGCAGGCACACGACGTGAGAGGACAGAGCGATGTCCGTGACCGACCCCGTTGTACAGCTCGATCCCCGCTTCAGCGACCCGAAGGCGGCCGCCGCGTCCTGGCCCGAGACAGTGGCCCGGATCGCGGCGGCCGAGGTGTTCTGGCTGACGACCGTACGTGCCGACGGCCGCCCGCATGTCACGCCGCTGATCGCCGTGTGGCACGACGACGCCCTGCACTTCTGCATGGGGTCCTGGGGAGCAGAAGGCACTGAACCTGCGCGCCAACCCTCACGTGGTCCTCACGACCGGGTCGACGAACTCGCTGAGCGAGGGCGACGACGTGGTGGTCGAGGGCGAGGCGGTCCGGGTAACGGACGAGGCGACGCTGCGCACGCCGGCGCGCCTGTGGACCGAGAAGTACGGCGAGAACGGGACTTTCGAGGTCCGCGACGGCGTGTTCGCGCACACGGCCGGCGAGGCTTTGGTATTCCGGGTGGCGCCGCGGAAGGCGTTCGGTTTCCACAGGGGAGAGCCGTACGGCCAGACCCGCTGGAGTTTCACCGGCTGACCCGCTTCCCCGCTCCACTCCTCGCTCCTCCGACAACGTAAGGACCCGCCATGGAAATGACCCTCGAAGTCGTCACGGTCCCGGTCACGGACCTGGACCGCGCGAAGACGTTCTACGGGGAGGCCCTGGGGTTCAAGGTCGACCTGGACGACGAGGTCGCCCCGGGCATGCGCATCGTCCAGCTCACGCCGCCCGGCTCGCGCTGTTCCATCGCGCTGATGACCGGAATGCCGCGCCACCCGGACCAGCCCGAGATGGCCCCCGGCTCCCTGCACGCCCTCCAGCTGTGCGTGACGGACATCGCGAAGGCGCACTCGGAACTCATGTCGCGCGGGGTGCCGGTGACGCCGATCCAGCACGTGGGCGCGACCGGCTGGGAGGACGGCCCGGGCGACGTGTGGAACGCGTTCATGTTCTTCAAGGACCCGGACGGCAACACGTGGTGCGTGCAGGAGGCGCCGTCACCGCTGTCGGAGCGCTGACAGAGCCGGCGGCCTGTGCGTCACGCGTCGCCCGAATCGCGCAGCCGTCGGTCGAGCGGGTTCGTCGCGTACGCCGCCCGCCGAGCCGAAGGAAATCGCCGCGAAAACCTGCTCCGGGTCGGCCCGCAACGGCCCCGTCACGGCCCTTCACGGGGTCCCGCGCGGCAGCGCGGGGGCAGCCGGACAGGGGCGGGTCCGAAGAGTGGTGAGCGGCCCGCACACGGCCGCCCGCAACGTGCACACACCCCACCTGACCTGGGATCTCTCCTCCGTCCGGCATAGCGTTGTCCCCGAGGGAAGGGGACCTGATGCACCGGAACATCCGCAGCGTCGACGACGTACTCGCACTCCTGGACGGCCTGTTCGCGCCCGAGGCCGATCGGTGGACCGTCAAGGGGGCCGACTGGTGGGACGGCTTCTACGCCGACCGTGACAAGTCCGTGCCGTTCTTCGTCGCGAAGCCGGACGAGAGCCTGGTCTCGTATCTCGACCGGGGGCTCGTCCCGGCGCGCGGGCGGGTCCTCGATCTGGGGTGCGGGCCGGGACGGAACGCGGTCCGGCTCGCCGCCGCCGGGTTCCGCGTCGACGCCGTCGATCTGTCGCCGACCGCCGTGGCATGGGGCGAGGAGCGCGCCCGGGAGGGGGGCGTGGACGTCCGCTTCCACTGCGGGGACGCGTTCACGGCCGAGCTGACCGGACCGTACGACCTGGTCCTCGACTCCGGCATGTTCCACCACCTGCCGCCGCACCGCCGCGTCAGCTACCTCGCCCTGCTCGACCGCGTCCTCGCGCCCGGCGGGCATCTCTTCCTCACCTGCTTCGCCGCCGGCGGGATGGGGTCGGAGCTGCCGGACACCGAGTTCTACGGGCGGGCCCGCCTCGAGGGCGGACTCGCGTACACGCCCGAGGAGTTGCGCTGGGTCTTCTCCGACCTGGAGGAGGTCGAGCTGCGCCGGATGCGCGAACAGCCCCCGGAGTCCGCGCACTTCGGAAAGTCCTTCCTCTGGACGGCCCTGTTCCGTCGGAACGGATCCCCGCAGGATCCGACCAGAGTTGGCGCCGGCCGGTCTCGAAGCGGCTCGGCACGCCGGGACACCAGCACTTGATGACTTGCGTGTCGCACTGCTTCCGAAATGGGGGTTTTCACGGAACAGCTCGGCGAAGGAGGGGAATTGAGAACCAGTCAGGACATCTGCGGGGACCGCTGCCACACAAAGGACGCGCTGTCCGACCCGGCCGTTAAGGTCGTCCCATGACCATCGAATCCGAGAGGGGCCGGCCTCAGGCGCGCGGACTTCAGGGGAACGGACCTCAGACGAACGAGGCCGGGGCCGGCGGGCCCCGGGAGGGCGAGCCCGCCTTCCTCACCGACACCCGCGCCTCGTACGACGCCATCGCCGCCGACTACGCCGACATGTTCCGCGCCGACTTGGAGGCGAAGCCGCTGGACCGCGCCACGCTCACCGCGTTCGCCGAGTTGGTCGAGGGCCGCGTCGTCGAGGTCGGGTCCGGGCCGGGGGAGACGACCGCGTATCTCGATGGGCGGGGAGTGGACATCTCGGGGATCGACCTGTCTCCCGCGATGGTCGCCCTCGCCCGGCGCACGTTTCCGGGGCTGCGGTTCGACGAGGGGTCCATGACCGCGCTCGACCTCGACGACGGCTCACTCGGCGGGCTCGTCGCCTGGTACTCCGTCATTCATGTCCCGC
Source organism: Streptomyces sp. NPDC002867 (assembly GCF_053591895.1). Lineage (NCBI taxonomy): Bacteria > Bacillati > Actinomycetota > Actinomycetes > Kitasatosporales > Streptomycetaceae > Streptomyces > Streptomyces sp. NPDC002867. Next base: position 17,242 of record NZ_JBSFUR010000073.1, read on the forward strand.
CCGCCCAACGGCCCGCCGTGTACGCCGAGTTCCACCGCGTCCTCGCTCCCGGCGGCTATCTGCTCATGGGGTTCCAGGTCGGTCACGAGCCCGTGCGCCACACCGAGGGGTTCGGGCACGAGATCTCGCTCGACTTCCACCGGCTGATGCCCGAACAGGTCGCGGAGCAGCTGGAGTCGGCCGGCTTCGAGGTGCGGGCGCGGATGGTGCGGGAGGCGGAACCGGGTGAGAAGACGCCGCAGGCCCATCTCCTCGCCCGCCGCCGCCTGTCGTGACGGCATGACGACGATCGACGCTTCCCGCACCGCCCTCGTGCCGGAAGCTCTGATGGGCCGGATCGTGTCGCGTGCGACCACGGGTACGACCTGGTCTTCGCCGAGGACGACGGCCGGGCTCACCGCCGGCGAGCACCACGCCTCGGTCACGCTCGGCTTACCGCGGATCGGCGGCGTGGCCGACACCGCTACGGAGGTGGACCGCCTCACCGGTCCCTGACGGCCCCCGGCACACGGCGGCCCGGACCGGGGACGTGCGCCCCCGGTCCGGGCCGGCCGGTCGCTGTCAGGCCCGCGGCGGCTCGTCCGGCCCGCGGTCCGGGCCGGGGGCGGGCCGGCCGCCCTCACCGCTGCCGAACTGCTCCCTCATCTTGTCCTGGGCCGTGTCCACGTGGCGCCTGTGCTTGCCCTGGGTCCTGTCGTCCACGTAGTCGCCGCCCTTCTCGATGCCCTTGTTCGTCTGCTCAGGGTGGCCTTTGAGCATGTTCTTGATCTTGTCCATCATGGACATGGGGTTTTCCTCCTCGGCGCAGGGTCCCCCGTCCCTCCCAGGGTCACGGCACCCCGCGGACTTCGCATCCGCAGGAGGAGAGGGCCGGTCCCCGCAGGCCAGGCGGCCGGGAGCCGCCGGGAACGCGCCGAGGATCCGCCGAAGGTCCCTACAGCACCGGCAGGCTCTTGCGCAGCTCGAAGGCCGTGACCTCGGAGCGGTACTCCTCCCACTCCTGCTTCTTGTTGCGCAGGAACTTGTGCCGCTCGCATGCGACCTCAGAGGACCCAAGGCAAGACAGGCGCGACCAGCAGTCGGGCGGCCGTCTTGGTCGTTGTTGGTCACTCTAGGCCGCCCTTCGACGGCCCACAGACGGCCCAGCTCTAACCGGGCACGGCTCCGGAGGCCCCGTGCGTCACACGAGTCTCTGCTGGTCAGCGACCTGCGAGTGACATTCCGAGCCTTGTCGGTCCACGAATAGGCCGCACCTCGCGGAAGGCGTTGTTGGACGTCACCCGGTGGTGACGTGGGCACAGAGGCTGCGCTGCTGGTACCCGCCGGGTACGTCTGCTCCTATGGCCACCCAGAATCCCACGGAATCGCGTAGGTGCCCACCCAGGGTGTGCCATGCCAGGCCTGGAACGTCGATCCGCAGCGCGGCGAGGCCGGCAGAAGCCAGACCGCATCGCTGATACTCCGGCAGCGTATAAGGCTGCTCGACCCACCCAAGCCGACAGCGCCGGCAGACCTGATAGTCGACGCTGAACGCGAAGTCACCATCCAGGTTGGCTGCCCGCTGACGCCAGTCGTCGCCCCGCTCTGCGGAGATGGTGTCCTGCCATGGCGTGTCTAACCGTGGAACGCTCGTCCATCCGCTCCGCCGCCCAAGCCGCCCGCGGCTCACTCGCTGCAACATCTTGCGCCAGCGCCTCTGCCCAGACACCCGCCCTACTTCGTGGGCCTGACCGGCCAAGCGCTTCGCTGCTTTCCTGTCGTCATCGCTCGTCATGGTGCTCATCGTTCCCCGCCCATGCGGATGAGGGGCTCTGTTTGCAGAGGAAGGCTGGGGGGCTCATCGGCCACGCTCAGACTGAGGGCCCCCTCGAACCACTGCTTTGTAAGCCTGGCACCGCCCGCGGACACGTCCTCGCTGGTTATCTCGCGTGCCACAGCGCCGAGTCTGTCCGCAGATGCCTTTGCCGCTGCGGGCTCCGACTGACCGTGGTTGACCACTCGATCTGGCACGGAACTGGCATGCGGGGGCGTCACCCCACCTGCTTTGTAAGTGCAAGCCTTGCCGCCGCTGGACGTCGGAGCCACAGGTAATCGCAGCGGAGGCCGCGTACCGGACACAGCCTCACGTCATCCATTTGGTCCTCATCTGACGACACAGCGACTACATGGCCCGAGAATGTAAGAAGACCTACGGAAATTGATGAAAAGAGGGAAAAGTGAGTGGATTTCTTAGAGGTGATCGAAAAACGGGAGGGGATTCGATTACAGCGTCAAGCGACAGCCGTAATGAGGAGGGTTCACATCCTGTCGATGCACTCGACCGCGGCGAAGAAGACCCCAATAGAGCCGCCGCTCGGGAGCGCCAAATCTGGCTTAACTCGCGCGAGCGCAAGAAAGCTGTTCTCTGGGCCCCTCTCATAGTTGTAGCATTGATACCGTTCTTTGCGAGTCTGGGAGGGCTGATCTCCGTAGCGCTAGATGAGGATGCCTTTTTGGGGGCAGTCCTCGGCGGCTTCATGGTCACCTATTTTGGAATACCCGGACTATTCCTGTACTACCGTCAGATGCGACGAGATCTGCGCGGTCGCATACTGCTTGGCCAGCTCGAGGAATTGCAAAGAGACGAGGAGGCCAGCGGTAGCGACTTCGCATCATTGTGGGCCCACACCCAGAAACGGCTAAATGTCTATCATAAGATTTCCACAAGACAGGCCGAACGTAGCTTTCTTCATGCCCAGATAGCGGCCGGTGCAGGATTTATCGCGATCGTTTCCTCGGCGCTTATTGCAGGATTCGCCAGAACCACCACAGCGTCAATTGTCTCCGGGGTCACGGGGATATCTGGTGCTGCAATGGCAGCTTACATCGGGGCAACCTTCACCAAAACCCAGGAGAGGTCATCTGCACAGCTCAAGGCATATTTTCTTCAACCGGTTGAGCTGTTGCGGTATCTCACCGCCGAGCGCCTCCTTGATCATCTGCACGGCAAAGCGCGACGAGTTGGTACTGAATGGATAATAAAGTCTATTGCGAGTCAGCCCAAGACCCCACCGCAGGACGAATGAACAGCGTCGCCGAGGCTGCACACCATCCCGACCACGAGACCGGCTGTGCGGGCATGAGTCTCAGCGGGCGGCCATTGCCTCTTGGGGGCCGTTTTGGGCGCCGGCTGCTCCGCAACTCCCGCCGCTGGTCTGTTCGCTCTGGCTGGTCGAAGTAGGTCATCGTTGGCCGCTACCGAAACCCTCGGAGGATCCAGAGCGGAGTCAGCACTGAGGCGGATCCCCTCGATGCGAACTATCGGCGGGGCGGTCGCTGAGGTCTGCCAGGCTGGCTTCTCGGCTTCTCAGGTGCGCTGAAGGTCCGCTGCGGTCGGCGTGGTTGCTGTACTGCACTGCTGTACAGCAACTAGCGCACCGATCACTGCTTTGTAAGCCTGGCGCCGATCACAGGACGGTCCTGGCTGGTCTGATGAGGATCTGTGAAATCGGCCAGTGCTGCTCTTCGTTCCCCAGTCGGTTGCTGCCAGGCAACGATGGCCGGGGCCGCCCGTGCTGTGTCGGC
>NZ_JBSFUR010000074.1:0-20398 GCF_053591895.1 Streptomyces sp. NPDC002867
CACCCCTCGCGCACCCTCGTCGTCATCAAGCGCGTCTCGCGCTCCCCGCGCGACCGCCACGACACGCGCCTCGACGCCGAGGTCCGCGTCGGCGCCGACGCGGGCGCGGGCGAGACGGTCCTGCTGCGGCTCCACGGCGAACTGGCCGAGCGCGCCGACTCCGTCGTCCTCCCCCTGCTGCTGCCCGACGCGCCCGTCGTCGTCTGGTGGCCCGTCGACGCGCCGCCGGTCCCGGCCAAGGATCCCCTCGGCGCCCTGGCCCAGCGGCGTATCACCGACGCGTACGCGGTCGAGGAGCCGCTGCGGGAGCTGGCCGCCCGCGCCTCCGGTTACGAGCCGGGGGACACCGACCTGGCCTGGACGCGGCTCACCCCGTGGCGCTCCATGCTCGCGGCGGCGCTCGACCAGGCGCGGGCGGAGGTCGTCTCGGCCGTCGTGGAGAGCGAGGCGGAGAACCCCAGTGCCGAACTGCTCGCCCGCTGGTTCGCCGACCGCCTCGGCGTGCCCGTCGAACAGGTCGTCACCGCCGGTCCGGTCGTCACGGCCGTACGCCTGCGCACAGCCGACGGCGAGATCCACATCGACCGTCCGGAAGGTCCCGTGGCCCGGCTCTCCATCCCCGGCCAGCCGAACCGCGTGCTGGCCCTCAAAGTGCGCACCACGGCCGAGCTGATCGCGGAGGAACTGCGCAGGCTCGACCCCGACGAAGCGTACGCCGCCGCACTTCACGCCCGGATCACCCCACCTGCGGCCGAGGCAGCCACGGGAGGCTGATTTCCTTCGCTTTTCCATGCACCGGGCGGCCCCGTCCGGCATATCCGACAAGGCAACCGGCCTTTGCTGTCCGTAATTGCCCGGTGACACAATTCACGGCCCGAGGGGTGCGGCGTACACGCCGCACCCCTCGCGCGTGAACGCCTTGTGACGCCCCGTCAAGCCACCTTCACCTACCGCGAATCTGCACAGCGAATGCGCAGGCGCCACACCGTCTCCTCATGGCCACCTTCCGCTCTGACCAGCGATTATCTGGCTCTGTGGGGGAATGTCCCCTTCGTCGTCGGAGTGTGGCGCGCACGCATCAGGGCCCCGCGGGGTGATCACGTGAAGAAGATGGCACCAATTCATGTAGGCGCGTGCACGCGGCGGTAATACGACGACCTCTCGCGGTGCGATCCCGGCTTCCTGCCGTCTCCGCGATTGGCCGCTCAACACGCTTACGTGCTTTGATCCTTCGCACCGCGGGATTCATTGGGTTCCCGGATCCGGGAATCTCCCCACCCCGCTGGGCGGCCGGCAACACGCTCATTCCGTGCGACCGGGCGCTGTCATTTCGAAATACCCATCCGAAGGGAAGCTTCTTATGAACTTCGTCCCCACCCAGGAGATCTCCGACAGCGAGCTGGACAACGTGGCCGGCGGTCTGCACAGCGCCACGGTGAGCAACGCCACCGCCGCTCTTGACACCATCGTCCCGGTCTCCGGCACCGTTGCCACCGTCACCGGCGTCGTCGAGGGTGCCACCGGCATCAACTCCGCCGCGATCACCGGCCCGGTCAACGGCCTCGTCGCCGGTCTGTAAGACCTCCGCGGCCCGCCGGCCCGCTCTGCCGGCCGTGCCGAGCCGTGTGCCCCGGACCGATCCAGGATCCGGGGCGCACGGCCGTGCGCAGTTTCCGACCCCCGGCGAATCCGGGGACCCGCACCGTTCAGGCAGTTGAGGGAAGAGTGTCGTGCAGTTCCGCCAACAGGCCCTTTCCAAGCTGCAGTCACCGGAGGAGATCGACCTTCCGGTGCGCTTCGCCCGCCCGCAGGGCCTCCTCGTCCTGGCCGTGACCGTCGCCGTCATGGCCGCCGCCGCCGTCTGGGCCGTCGCAGGGACCGTGACCTCCACCGTCTCCGCGCCCGGCATCCTCACCCACGGCCAGGGCAGTTACGTCCTCCAGAGCCCGGTCTCCGGACAGATCACCGAGGTGCTGGCCAAGGAGGGCGAACGCGTCGAGGCCGACGCACCGCTGCTCGAGGTCCGCACCGCTCAGGGCACCGCCGTCGTACGCACCATCGCGGCCGGACGGCTCACCACCCTCGTCGCCGCGATCGGCTCCGTCGTCACCACCGGCAGCGACGTCGCCGCCGTGGAACGCGTCGACAAGCCCGGCGACCCGCTGATGGCCGTGCTGTACGTCCCCGCGGAGAACGGCGCGACCGTGCCCGTCGGCGCCCGCGTCGACCTCACCGTCCAGTCCGTCGCGTCGCAGAAGTACGGTGTGCTGCGCGGCCGGGTCAAGGCCGTGGGCCGCACCGCCGAGAGCCGCCAGCGGATCACCGCCTTTCTCGGCAGCAGCCAGCTGGGGGAGCAGTTCTCCAAGGACGGCCAGCCCGTGTCGGTGCTCGTCGAGCTGAAGAAGTCCCCCGGCGCCGAGTCCGGCTACGACTGGTCCTCCTCGCAGGGCCCTCCCTACGCCCTCGAGTCCATGACCCTCGCCGGCGGCTCCGTCCACCTGGCCGCCCAGCATCCGATCGATTGGCTGCTGCCGTGACCGCACACCGTGACACCGTCCCCGCCCAGCGGCAGCTGCCGCCCGCGGGCCGCCGCAGACACCGCCCGGAGCCGGCCCCCAGCGGCCGCCGCGGCGCGCGCCGTGCCGCCCCGCCGCCCCGCCGGCAGCAGAAACCCAAGCCCGTCCGCACGCCGACCGTCCTGCAGATGGAGGCCGTCGAGTGCGGTGCCGCCGCCCTCGCCATGGTGCTCGCGCACTACGGACGCCATGTGCCGCTCGAAGAACTCCGCATCGCCTGCGGCGTCTCCCGCGACGGCTCACGCGCCAGCAACATCCTCAAGGCCGCCCGCAGCTACGGACTCACGGCCAAGGGCATGCAGATGGAGGCCACCGCCCTCGCCGAGGTGCAGCCGCCGGCCATCCTCTTCTGGGAGTTCAACCACTACGTCGTCTACGACGGCGCGGGCCGCCGCCTCGGACGCCGCGGCGTACACATCAACGACCCCGACAAGGGGCGTCGTTTCGTGTCCGTGGAGGACTTCGACACGAGTTTCACCGGCGTCGCCCTGGTCTTCGAGCCCGACCGCACGTTCACCAAGGGCGGCCGCCGGCCCGGGATCATGAAGGCCGTGCCCGCCCGGCTGCGCGGCACCACCGGCACCCTGCTGGCCGCGCTGCTCGCCAGCCTCCTGCTGGTCGCCGTCGGCGCGGCGGTGCCCGCGCTGAGCCGCACGTACATCGACATGTTCCTGATCGGGGGGCAGACCTCGCTGCTGGGGCCCCTGTTCGCCTCGTTGGCGACCCTCGTGGCGCTCACCGCCGTACTGACCGGCCTGCAACAGGCCAACCTGCTGCGCGGGCGCATCATCTCGTCCACGCTGGGCAGCGCCCGCTTCCTCAGACATCTGCTGCGGCTGCCGGTCACCTTCTTCGCCCAGCGCAGTCCGGCAGACCTGGTCCAACGGCTGCAGTCCAACGACGCGGTGGCCGAGACCCTGGCCCGCGACCTCGCGGCCGCCGCCGTCGACGGCGTCGTGGTCGTGCTGTACGCGGTGCTGCTGTGGACGTACGACCCCCAGCTCACGGTCGTCGGCGTGCTCATCGCACTCCTCAACGTGGTGGCCATGCGGATCGTCGTCCGGCTGCGGGCCACCCACACGCAGAAGCTGCGCGCCGACAGCGCACGGCTCACCAACACCTCCTACACCGGTCTTCAGCTGATCGAGACCATGAAGGCGACCGGCGGCGAGGACGGCTACTTCCGCCGCTGGGCCGGTCAGCACGCCACCACGCTGGAGGTGCAGCAGCGCCTCGGGGTGCCGAGCGCCGTGCTCTCCGTCGTCGCGCCCACCCTGGCCACCCTCAACAGCGCCCTGATCCTGTGGATCGGCGGCCTGCGGGCCGTCGAGGGCCACATCACCATCGGCCTGCTCGTCGCGTTCCAGGCGCTCGTCGCCCGCTTCACCGCCCCCATCACGCGCCTCAACGGTGTGGCCGGGCGCATCCAGGACTTCGCCGCGGACGTCGCCCGGCTCAAGGACGTCGAGAACTTCCCCGTCGACCCGCTGTACTCGCGCGACGAGCCCGACCCGAGCACCCGCAGGCTCAAGGGCCATGTCACGCTGGAGGACATCACCTTCGGCTACAGCCCGCTCGACGCACCGCTGCTCAGCGGCTTCTCCCTCGCCGTCGGGCCCGGCCGGCAGGTCGCCCTCGTCGGCGGCTCGGGCAGCGGCAAGTCCACGGTCTCGCGCCTCATCTCGGGCCTGTACACCCCGTGGGAGGGGACGATCCGCATCGACGGCGAACGACTGGAGGACATCTCCCGCAGCGCCGTCGCCGCCTCCGTTGCCTTCGTCGACCAGGAGATCTTCCTGTTCGAGGGCACCGTGCGGGACAACGTCGCCCTGTGGGACCCCTCCATCACCGACGAGGCGGTCCTCGCCGCGCTGGAGGACGCCGCCGTCCTCGACGTCGTCCGGCGCAGGCCGGACGGCATCCACAGCCGCGTCGAACAGGACGGCCGCAACTTCTCCGGCGGGCAGCGCCAGCGCCTGGAGATCGCCCGCGCCCTGGTGCGCCGCCCGAGCATCCTCGTGCTGGACGAGGTGACCAGCGCCCTCGACGCCGAGACCGAGCGCGTCATCATCGACAACATCCGCCGGCGCGGCTGCGCGTGCGTGGTGATCGCGCACCGGCTGAGCACCGTGCGCGACAGCGACGAGATCGTGGTGCTCGACCACGGCACGGTCGTCGAACGGGGCCGACACGAGGAACTCGTCGCCGCCCAGGGCGCGTACGCCGAGCTGGTCAAGGAGCGCTGACGTGTCATCCGCACACCCGGACACAGGCCACACCGCGGCCGCGGGGACGCCGGAGACGACCGACGCGGTGATCCAGTCCTTCGGGGGCCTCGGCGCGCCCGTCGACTGCACCGGCCTGCGCAGCCTCCATCTCGAAGGTCCGCAGGTGCTGTGGCTGGTGCTCGGCGGGTTCCTCGACCTGTTCGCCGTGGACGCCGCGGAGCAGGGCCACTGGCACTTCCTCGGCCGGCTCGAACCCGGCACACTGCTGCTCGGTCCGGTGGAGGGCCCGCGCCACACACTCGTCGGGCGCCCCTCGCAGGAGTGTGTGCTGCGCCGCATCGCCCTGCGCGAGCTGTACCAGGACCCCTACGGGCAGGACCCGTACGCGACCCAGGGCATCCACGTGCCCGACCCGTACGCCGCCCGGGACCCGTACGCCGCCCAGGACCCGTACGGCCACGGAGCCTGGAGCCCGTTGGAGCACGCCTTCGCCCTGGGCGTGGGGCGCAGCCTCGGCGTCCTGTTCGAGGCGCCCCTCGACGGCCGCCCCGCCGACGCGGGCATGACCGACGAGGACATCCTGTGGATGCCCGTCGACCCGGGCAGCGTCCGCTACGGCGCCTCCTACAGTGCGGAGGCGGCGGCCGATCTGCTCGTCGAGGGCGCGATGTGGCAGCGGATGGTCAACCAGCAGTACCGGCTGCTGTCCGCGGTCGACCAGTGGATCGAACAGCTGGAGCGCGCCCACGAGGACCGCGCGGCGGCCGGGATCAAGGCGGGCGAGGACGTCCGCGCACGGGCCGACGAGGCGCTGATCGCCTCCATCGGCAAGCGCGGCGGCGCGCGCCGCACGGCCGGGGCGGACAGCGACGACGCCGTGTTCGCCGTGTGCCGCAGGGTCGCCGAGGCCGCCGGGATCACCCTCACCGAGCCCCCGAGAACCGCCGCCGACGAGAAACGCGTCAGCCCCGTCGAGCGCGTCGCGATCGCCTCCCGCGTCCGCACCCGGCCCGTACGCCTCACCGGCACCTGGTGGCGCACGGACAGCGGCCCGCTGGTGGGGCACCGCGCGGCGTCCGGCGCACCCGTCGCCCTGCTGTGGCGACGGGGACGCTACGAGGCCGTCAACCCGCTCACCGGCTCGCGCACCCGCATCGGCAAGGACAACGCGGACGACTTCGAGCCGCGCGCGGTCATGTTCTACCGGCCGCTGCCCGAACGTCCCGCGAGCCTCGGGCGCCTGGCGAGCTTCAGCCTGCGCGGCACCCGCATGGACGTGCGCAACCTGCTGCTCGCCGGTCTCGTCACCGTCGGCCTCGGAGCTCTGGTGCCGGTGGCCACCGGAAAGGTGCTCGGCGCGTACGTGCCGAGGGCCGAGACCGGCCTGATCGTGCAGATGGCGCTCGCGGTGATGACCGCCGGCATCGTGTCGGCGGCGTTCATGCTCCTCCAGAACCTCACCATCCTGCGGATGGAGGGCCGGATCGAGAGCGCCCTCCAGCCCGCCGTGTGGGACAGGCTGCTGAGGCTGCCGACCCGCTTCTTCACCGAGCGCTCCACCGGCGAGCTGGCGAGCGCGGCGATGGGCATCAGCTCGATCCGCCGTGTCCTGTCCGGAATCGGTCCGGTCGCGTTGCAGTCGGGCACCGTCGGCGCGATGAACGTGGCCCTGCTGCTGTGGTACAGCGTGCCGCTCGCCCTCGCGGCCATCGGCATGCTGCTGGTGATCGGTCTCTTCTTCCTCGGGATGGGGCTGTGGCAAGTGCGCTGGCAGCGGCGGCTGGTGGAGCTGGGCAACAAGCTCAACAACCAGGCGTTCCAGACGCTGCGCGGGCTGCCCAAACTCCGCGTGGCCGCGGCCGAGAGCTTCGCGTACGCGGCGTGGGCACGGGAGTTCGCCCGCTCCCGCGAACTCCAGCAGCGCGTCGGCCGGATCAGGAACCTCACCACCGTGATGGACGCGGTCTACCTGCCGCTGTGCTCGCTCATCATGTTCATGCTGCTGGCCGGCCCGGCCCGCGGCAGCATGTCGGCCGGTGACTTCCTCACCTTCAACGCCGCCGTGACGATGCTGCTGACCTCGGTCACCCAGCTGACCGGCGTACTGGTCTCGGCGGTCGCGGTGCTGCCCATGTTCGAGCAGGTGCGCCCGATCCTCGACGAGACGCCGGAGGTGCGGGGAGCGAGCGCCCAGCCGGGCGTCCTGTCCGGGGAGATCGAGGCGCGCAAGCTGTCGTTCCGCTACACCGACGACGGCCCCGCGGTCCTCGACGACGTGTCGCTCCAGGTGCGGCCCGGGGAGTTCGTCGCCGTCGTCGGCCCGAGCGGCTGCGGGAAGTCCACCCTGCTGAGGCTGCTGATCGGCTTCGACCGGCCGGCCGCCGGGTCGGTGCTCTACGACGGCCAGGACCTCTCCGCCCTGGACCGCGCCGCGGTGCGCCGCCAGTGCGGCGTCGTCCTGCAGAACGCCCAGCCGCTGACCGGCTCGATCCTGGACTGCATCTCGGGCGCCGAGAGCTTCTCCCAGGAGGAGGTCTGGGCGGCTGCCGAGATGGCCGGACTCGCCGAGGACATCAAGCGGATGCCCATGGGACTGCACACCATGATCTCCAACGGAGGCGCGATCTCCGGCGGGCAGCGCCAGCGGCTGATGATCGCGCAGGCGCTGGTGCGCCGCCCGCGCATCCTCTTCTTCGACGAGGCGACCAGCGCCCTGGACAACGAGACCCAGCGGACGGTGATGGACAGCACCCGCAAGCTGAGCGCCACGCGCGTGGTGATCGCCCACCGGCTCACCACGGTCATGGACGCCGACCGGGTGCTCGTCATGTCCGACGGCCGGATCGTGGAGGAGGGCCGCCCCGCGGATCTGCTCGCGGACCCGAACGGGCGGCTGTACGAGCTGGTGCGACGGCAGATGGCCTGACGGCCGAGGAAGCGCGGGCGCCCGACGGGGACCGGCCCGGGCACCGCGCGAACCTCGGTCCCGACCGGCCCGCGGCGGTACCAGGCGTCCTCGGCCCGGGGGTCCCGCCGCGGTTACGACACGCGCTGCGCGGGGGTGCGCCTGCGCGGCGCGGGGGGCGTGCCCTCGGCGAGCAGCGCGTCGGTGACGAGCCGGACGCCGCGCGCCAGCCGGTTCAGCTGGTCCAGCTCGACCGCGTACATCCGGATGCTGTTCTCGATGACCGATTCCGCGACGCCCAGGGTCGGCAGCTCGGCACGGGCGGTCTGGAGCGCCACGCGCACGGTGCGCACCTCATGCCGCAACTGGAGCTGGGCGTGGCGCGCGAGCAGGACGGGATGGCGGGTGAGCGGCGAGTATCCCGCGTAGCGGGCCGGCAGCAGGTCGCGGAGCCACCGGACGGCCGTACGCTCCCAGTCGCGCGTTCCGGGGGCGTTGACCTGACAGGGCCAGTCCGGTCCGAGCGTGGTGAGGGTCTGGGACATCGTCGTCGCTTCCGGGTCATGCCGACGGGCTCTGATCGAGAGGCTTGTGGCGGTCCCGGCCCAGGGGTTGACCGGGACCGCCAGGGGCATCCGCGGTACGGCGGGTGCCCGGATTGAACACCGGAGTCCGGTGCGAGGAGGGAGCACCGGCTCTGGATGTTCGGTCGTGGGGCAGGGGCGTGCTCGTGGTTTCGAGGACCCGCTGCCACGAGCAGTAAATATATATACCGTCGAGTAAGCAAGGGTATGAAAAATTTCATGCAACCCGGGACGTGAAAATGTCCCGGAAACACACAGGTCACACGGGAAAGTCGTCCACCCCTGACCGTCAGTCCTCGAGGAAGAAGTCGTGCTGCTCGGCGACCTGCTCGTACCCCTCGAGACGGGACTGCGTGCGCTCCGGGTCCGCGTCCGCCATCGCCTGCAGCACGGCGGCCGACAGGACGCCAGGCGCCGAGTACGAGTCGAAGACGAGCCGTGAGCCGGTCCCCGCCGTCAGCGACACATCGGCCTCGTCCACGAGCGGCCCGAGCGTCAGATCCGTGATCAGCGCCACGCGCAGTCCCGTGCTGCGCGCGGCCCGCAGCGCCGCGAGCGTCTCGTTGGCGTGCCGCGGCATCGCGTACGCCAGCACCCACGTCCCGCCCGCCTCGCGCGACTGGAGCAGCGCGTCGTAGGCGACGCTGCCGCCACGGGTCACCAGCCGCACGTCGGGGTGGATACGGCGTGCCGCGTACGCGAAGTACTCGGCGAGCGACACCGAGATCCGCAGGCCCAGCACCGTCAGCGGCATCGAGCGGGCCAGCTCCCGGCCCACGTCCAGGACCCGGTCGGTGTCGGCGAACACCCGGCGCAGGCTCTCCAGGTTCGCGATCTCCGCGTCGACGGCCGCCTGGAGCTCGTTGTGGCGGATCTGCTCGCGCGTCTCCTGGGCGCCCGCCACGGCGCTCAGCGCGATCGGCTGCAGCGCCTCCCGCAGTGCCGGGAAGCCGGTGTAGCCGAGGGAGGTCGCGAACCGGGTCACCGACGGCTGGCTGACGCCCACCCGCTCGGCGAGGTCCGTGATCGACAGGAACGCGGCCTCGGTCAGATGGTCGATCATGTACTGGGCGATACGGCGCTGTCCCGGCGACAGCCGGTGGCTTCCGAACAGGGCCCGGACCCTGTCCGCGGGCGCGGCCTCGGGCACCGGCGACTGCCGGCCCGGGGTGATCGCCGCCGCCTGCGCACGTGCCTGCTGCCCTGATGGCACCGTGTGCCTCCTTGTCGTCCGGATCGGGCTCAAATCTAGCTCAACCGCCCAGACCCCAGGGCAGCCTCGCAACCGGCCGCAGGCGCCGCTCGCGCGACGGTCCCGAAGATGCGGAGCAAGGCCGCCGGGGAGCATCCTGGCAAGGTGACCGGGAACGGTGCGGGCAGGCGCCACCCGTCCGCCCGGGCCGGAGCGGAACCCGCGGCGGCGGACGGGGGCGGCCCGGCGCCGGGGGAGCTGCCCATGGTGCTGGCCCAGGCGGAGGTGAGCGCCGTCGAGGCCGTCGGCGGCTTCGCCGGCGGTCTCTACATGCGCTCCGGCACACCCGAACTGCTGCGTCTCGCCGTGCTCGCCGGACTGCCCGCGAAACTGTTCCAGCACTGGAGCCGGATGCATGTGAACCGGCCGTTCCCGCACTCCGACGTCTACCGTTCGGGCCGGCCCGTCTACCTCCACGACGCTGAGGAGGCCATGCGCTGCTACCCGCAGCTCATGGCCGGCCTGCCCTTCCCCTTCGCCTCGCTGTACGTGCCGGTCACCCACGAGCGGGAGACGTTCGGGGTGGTCGCGGTGCTCCGGCCCGCCACACCCGGCCTCCCGGTCGACGAGGGCGACCGCCGCCGCCTCCGCGAGGTCGGCGCGAACCTCGCCGGCACGCTCGCCGCCATGTCGGCGGACGGACGGCGTATCGAGTGGGACGACGAGCCGATGGCGGTCACCCTGCCCTCCGTCACCGCGCCGCCGGTACGGATCGGCTCGTTCGACTGGGACCTGGAGGCCGGTACGGTCACGGGCGACGAGGGCTGGTGCGCCATCCTCGGCACCACATCCGGCCGGCTGCCGGTCACCGTCGATGCGCTGGCCGCGCGGATCGAGCCGGAGGACGCGTACGGACTGTGGGCCCTGGCCCGGCAGGCGGCCGTGTCCGACCGGCCGGTGAACCGCCGGATGCGGCTCCAGGGATCCGACGGACGACCGCATCTGCTGGAGATCACCGGCCGGCGCGGACGCCCGCGGGACGGCCCGCCGGGCACCCACCTGACCGGCTTCCTCATCGACCTGGGCGCCGGACCCGTCGTCGCCGAGGCCGCGGACCGGCTCCCGCACGGTGTCTGCAACGTCGACCGCCTCGGCCGCATCACCTACCTCAACCACCGGGCCGAGACCCTGCTCGGCCTGCCGCGCACCGAACTCGTCGGCCGCGTGCTGTGGGAGGCGGTGCCCTGGTTCGCGCAGGCCGCCTACGAGGACCACTACCGGGCAGCCCTGCTGTCCAGCGATCCGGTGCACTTCGCCGTGAACCGGGGCGGGGACTGGCTCTCGGTCTCTCTCTTCCCCGGGGCCGACGGGCTGACCGCGACCCTCAGCCCCGGCGAACACCCCGCCTACGCCCCGGAATCCGTCGTCGCCCCCGGCACCGGACTCGGCTCGCCGGCCGACCGGGCCGTCGCCCTCTACCGTCCGGTCGCGCTCGCCATCGCGCTCACCGAGGCGGTCACGGCCCGTCAGGTGTCCGCCGTCGTCACCGAGGAACTGCTGCCGGCCTTCGGCGGCCGGCAGCTCGCCATCTACCTGCTGAGCAACCGTCACCTCCATCTCGCGTGGGAGACCGGTTTCCCCCGCGGCTTCCTCAGCCGGTTCGAAGGCGTCGGCCTCGACACCAAGCTCCCCGGTGTCGAGACGCTGACCTCGGGCCGCCCCCTGTTCTTCGAATCCATGCAGCACCTGGCCGCCGCCTATCCGGGCATCCCCCTCGACGCCCACGTCGGGGCCCGCGCCTTCCTGCCGCTGATCGCCTCCGGCCGGCCGGTGGGCACCTGCATCCTCGGCTTCGACCAGCCCCGGGGCTTCAGCCCGGAGGAGCGCACCGTCCTCACCGCCCTCGCCGGACTCATCGCCCAGGCCCTCCAGCGCGCCCGGCGCTACGACTCCGAGGCCGCCCTCGCCCGCGGGCTCCAGGACGGGCTGCTGCCTCGCCGACTGCCCGTGGTCGACCACGTCGACACCGTCGGCCGCTACCTCCCCGGCACCCAGGGCATGGAGGTCGGCGGCGACTGGTACGACGTCGTCGAGACGGGCCTGGGACTCGCCATCGTCATCGGCGACGTCCAGGGACACGGTGTCTCGGCCGCCGCCACGATGGGCCAGCTCCGCAGCGCCGTGCGGGCCCTGGCCGTCAGCGGCCACAGCCCCGAGGAAGTGATGAGCGGCACCAACCGGCTGCTCATCGACCTCGACCCCGGCCAGTTCGCCAGCTGCTGCTACATCGTCCTCGACCCGGCCACGGGCAGCGCCCAGGCCGTCCGGGCCGGCCACCTCCAGCCCCTGCTGCGCCACCCCGGCGGCCGCACCGACGTGCTCGACCTGCCCGGCGGCGTGGTCCTCGGTGTCGACGCGGGCGCCGCGTACCCGGTCACCGGCCTGCGGCTCGCGCCCGGCGCCGTCCTCGCCCTGTTCACCGACGGTCTCGTCGAGCAGCCCGGTACCGACATCGACCAGGGCATCGAAAGCCTGCGCCAGACCCTGTCGGACGTGGGCTCGTCCCCGCTCGCCGAGACGGCGGACCGCCTGATCTACGAGGCGCGACGGAACGCCGACCGTCCCGATGACATCGCCCTGCTCCTCGCCGCCCGCTGGTCCGAGCCGACGGACACGTCCCCACGGCCGGCCCGGGGCGCCCGGTGACTCCCCGGCACGAGCGGTCCGTGCGGGGGGACGACGACGCCGGTGACCCTGACTTTCCCGCCCGTACCGCGCCGCACTGCTCCGGCCTCGGGGAGCTGGACGCGCAGGTCGCCCGGTGCCGGGCCTGTCCGCGTCTCGTCGCCTGGCGGGAGGGCGTCGCCGCGGAGCGGCGGGCCGCGTTCCGGGAGTGGGAGTACTGGGGGCGGCCCGTCCCCGGCTTCGGGCCCGACGACGCGGTCCTCGCCGTCGTCGGCCTCGCCCCCGCCGCCCACGGCGGCAACCGCACCGGCCGGATGTTCACCGGGGACGACTCCGGTGACGTCCTGTTCGCCGCGCTGCACGCGGCCGGACTCGCCTCGCAGCCTACCTCCACCCATCGCGGCGACGGCCTCCGCCTGCGCGGCGTGCGGGTCACCGCTCCCGTCCACTGCGCGCCGCCGCGGAACCGGCCCACGCCGGAGGAACGGGACACCTGCCGGCCGTGGCTCGCCGCGGAACTCGGGCTGCTGACCGGGCTGCGCGGCGTCGTCGTGCTCGGCGCCTTCGGCTGGCAGGCGGTGCTGCCCGTCCTCGCCGCCGCCGGATTCCCGCTGCCGCGCCCGCGCCCCCTGTTCGGGCACGGTGCCCACGCGACGCTGCCGGCCGGGGACGGCTCCGGCGAACTCCACCTCTTCGGCTGCTACCACCCCAGCCGGCGCAACGTGTTCACCGGGCGCGTCACCCTGCCCATGCTCGTCGAGGTGTTCCGCCGCGCGGCCCGCGTCACCGGCCTGGACCCGGCGCCACCGGCGTCCGGTGCAGATGAGCCAGGACCTTGTCCGGGGTGAGGGGCGGCTCCCGCAGCCGTGCGCCGACGGCATGGTGGACCGCGTTGCCGATCGCGGCCGCCGTGCCGACGATGCCGATCTCTCCGATGCCCTTGCTCCCCATGGGGTTGAGATGGGAGTCGTGCTCCTCGATCCAGTGCGCCTCGACCTCCGGCACGTCGGCGCAGACAGGCACGTGGTAGGTGGCGAGGTCGCACTCGGCGAAGTCGCCGAAACGGTCGTCCATGGTGCTTCCCTCGGTCAGCGCCATGCCCAGCCCCATCGTCATGCCGCCGATGAACTGCGAGCGCGCCGTGCGGGGATTGAGGATGCGGCCGGCCGCGAACACACCCAGCAGCCGTCGCGTCCGTACCTCGCCGGTCACCGTGTCGGCCTGGACCTCGGCGAACACGGCCCCGAACGCGTGCCGCGCGTACGGCGGTTCCTCCGCCGTCTCCGCCCTCGTGTCGGCGGTGACCGTCACGCCTTCGGTCGGCACGCCGCCCGGCAGCCCGGCCAGCCGCTCCGCGAGCTGCGAGGCGGCTTTGTGCACCGCCCAGCCCCACGACGCCGTGCCCGCCGAGCCGCCCGCGAGCGGCGCCGCGGGCAGGTCGCTGCTGCCGATGTCGATCCGTACCGCGTCGAGCGGCGCGCTCAGCGCGTCGGCCGCGATCTGTGCCAGCACGGTCCGGGCACCGGTGCCGAGATCGGTCGCGTTGACGGTGATCCGGTACGTGCCGTCCGCGGCCGCGTGCGCACCGGCGCGCGAGGGGCCGATCAGTACGGGGTAGGTGCTCGCCGCGACGCCCGTGCCCAGCAGCAGAACGCCCTCCCGGCGCACCCCGGGCCGTGGGTCGCGGTCCTGCCAGCCGAAGCGACGCGCCCCCTCGCGCAGGCAGGCGACGAGACCGCGGCTGCTGAAAGGTCGGCCGCTGTCGGGCTCCGTGTCGGGCTCGTTGCGCACCCGCAGCTCCACCGGATCGATCCCGGCCGCCGACGCGAGCTCGTCCATCGCGGACTCCAGCGCGTACATCCCCGACGCCTCTCCCGGAGCCCGCATCCAGGACGGGGTGGGCACGTCGAGGGCGGCGACCCGGTGCACCGTACGGCTGTTGGGGGAGGTGTACATGACGCGGCCGGGCACCGCGGCCTGCTCCACGAACTCCCGCACCCGCGAGGTGTGCGTGACCACGTCGTGGTCCAGCGAGGTGATCACCCCGTCGGCCCCGGCTCCGATCCGCACCCGCTGCAGCGTGGGCGCGCGGTGCCCGACGACGGCCGCCAGCTGCCGCCTCGGGAGGGCGAGGGTGACCGGCCGTCCCGTGTGGCGCGCGGCCATCGCGGCGAGCACCACCTGGGGCCGTGGCGTGCCCTTCGAGCCGAAACCGCCGCCCACGTGCTCGGAGACCACCGTGATGTCGTGCCGGTCCAACCCGAACATCTTCGCGAGGACGTCCCGCACGGTGCCGGCGCCCTGGCTGGAGTCGTGCACGATCAGTCTGCCGTCGCGCCACTCGGCGGTCGACGCGTGCGGCTCCATGGGGTGGTTGTGCAGCGCGGTCAGCGTGTACACGGCATCCACCCGCACCTCGGCGGCGGCGAACGCGCCGTCGCCGTCGCCGCGTTCACGCGCGCCGGGATAGCCGCCGTTGACCTCCTCGGGCGTGTACAGGTCCGGACGGTCGCGGGTGAGCCGTACGTCGTGGTCCTCGGCCGCGTACGTGACGTGTACGGCGGCGGCGCCCGCGCGGGCGTTCTCCAGCGTGTCCGCCACGACGAGGGCGACGTACCAGCCGCGGTGCGGGACGCGTGCGTCCTGCAGGAGGGAGAGCGTCGGGTCGTCGCAGGGCGTCAGCCGCGGCGCGTTCTCGTGGGTCAGGACGGCGAGGACGCCAGGCAGCGCGAGCGCGGCGCCGGCGTCGACCGCCGTGACGCGGCCGCGGGGCACACCGGCGGCCACGGGCCACGCGTGCGCCCGCCCCGCCGGACGGGCCTCGGCCGCGTAGCGCGCCCGCCCGGTGACCTTGTCGCGGGCCTCCCGGCGGACGGTGTCCGCGCCGAGGGCGCGGGCGGACAGCTTCATGACGCCTCCTGTGACGGCACGAGACCTGACAGCACGTCGATGGCGACGTCGCCGGCGAGCCGCACCTTGAACGCGTTGTCGCGCAGCGGCTCGGCCGCGTCGAGCTCCGCCTCCACCGCGTGCTCGAACGACGCCGCGGTGGCCTGCGCGCCCAGCAGCCGTTCCTCGGCCGTCCAGGCCCGCCACGGCCGGTGCGCGAGCCCGCCGAAGACGAGCGCCGCATGCCGGATCCGGCCGTCCTCGACGGCGAGGACCGCAGCCACGGAGACCAGCGCGAAGGCGTACGAGGCCCGGTCGCGCACTTTGCGGTACACGGAGCGGGCACCCCCCGGCGGGGGCGGCAGCTCCACCCCGGTGATCAGCTCACCGTCCTCGATCACGGTGTCCCGGTCGGGCCGGTCGCCGGGCAGCCGGTGGAAGTCCGTGACGGGGACGGCGCGTTCGCCGCCCGTACCGCGCAGCCGGACCGAGGCGTCGAACGCGGCGAGGGCGACGGCCATGTCGGAGGGGTTCGTGGCGACACAGTGCTCCGAGTGCCCGATGACGGCCAGATCCCGGTGCACCCCCTCCCGCGCCGGGCACCCCGTCCCCGGCACCCGCTTGTTGCAGGGCTTGGACACGTCCTGGAAGTACGTGCACCGGGTGCGCTGCAGCAGATTGCCGCCGGTCGTCGCCGCGTTGCGCAGCTGACCCGACGCACCGGCGAGCAGGGCCTGCGACAGGGCGGGGTAGCGGGAGCGCACGGCGCGGTGGGCGGCGAGATCGCTGTTGCGGACGGTCGCGCCGATCAGCAGACCCCCGCCGGGCGTGTCGTCGACCGTGTCCAGCGGCAGCCGCCGGACATCGACCAGCACGTCGGGGGCCGTGACGCCGAGCTTCATCAAGTCGACGAGGTTGGTGCCGCCGGCGAGGTACTGGGCGCCGGGACGGGCGGCGTACGCCTCGACGGCTTCCTCGGGGCTCGTGGCGCGGACATACGCGAACGGCTTCACGGCTTCGCCTCCCCGACGACGTCCTCGACGGCGGCCACGATGTTGGTGTAGGCGCCGCAGCGGCACAGATTGCCGCTCATCCGCTCGCGGATCTCCTCGCGCGTGAGCGGGACGGCGCCGCCGGCGTGGTCACGGGCCGTGACATGCGACGGATGACCGTCCGCGGCCTCGGCCAGCATGCCGACCGCGGAGCAGATCTGGCCCGGCGTGCAGTACCCGCACTGCAGGGCGTCGCGCGCCACGAACGCCTCCTGGAGCGGATGCAGCCGCTCACCGTCGGCCAGCCCCTCGGCCGTGGTGATCCGCGACCCGTCGTACGCCACGGCGGGCAGCAGACACGGGAGCATCCTCCGGTCGTCCACCAGCACCGTGCACGCCCCGCACTGACCGTGGTCGCAGCCCTTCTTCGGCCCGGTCACGTCCAACCGCTCGCGCAACGCGTCCAGCAGCGTCGTGCGGTGGTCGAGGGCGATCGTGTACGCGACGCCGTTGACATGGAGGGTGAGGACGGAGCTGTGGGAGTCCGCCGCACCGGCCGCCCCCATGCTCCCCTGTGGCCTGCTCGGATCCACGCCTGGCACCTTTCCGTGTCGCGTCCGCCGCACAGCGGGCCGCCCGGCGGCGGCGCTTCCAGCCTGTGGCGGAACGCGCCGTCGCGCTCGCCGAGCTGGGCCGATGACGCGCTTCCCGTGCCGCCCGGCTCAGGGCTCCTCCGGCGAGCCCGCCGCGTCCGGGCCGCCGGCGCCGTCGACGTCGTGCTGTTCGAGCGGGTGTACGGCCGGCCCCTGGAGCACCGATCCGTCGACGCCGAACCGGGAGCCGTGACAGGGGCACTCCCAGGTGCGTTCGGCGGCGTTGAACGACACCAGACAGCCCAGATGGGTGCAGCGGGCCGACACGGCGTGGCACACGCCCGCGTCGTCCCGGTACACGGCGCTGCGCCGCCCGGCGAGACGGACGACCGCTCCCGTGCCCGGCGGGATGTCGTCCGCCGAGTCCACGTGGGTCGTGCGCAGCCGGTCGCCGACGAAGTGCTGGGCGACCTCGGCCTGTTGGGAGAGCATGGTCGGCGCCTCGCGCAGGGCGCTCCACAGCCGGCGCGGGTCGTACAGCCGTGTCCACGGGGGAGTGACGGCGCAGATCAGATCGGTGATCAGCCGTCCCGCCATGACACCGCTGCTCATGCCCCATCCGCCGAAGCCGGTCGCCACGAAGGTGTGGCGGGCGCCCGGGTGGAAGGCGCCGACGAGCGGGACCGAGTCGCTGGGGTCGTTGTCCTGCGCGGCCCAGCGGTAGCGCGTCTCGGTCACCGGGAAATGGGTGTGCATCCACTCTTCCAGACGGCGGAAGCGCTCGCCCGCGTCGGCGGTGCCGGGCGTGAAGGACTCACCGGTCACGATGAGCAGTCGGCTGCCGTCGTCGAGCGGCGCGGTGCGCACCGACCGCTTGGTTCCCTCTTCGCAGATGTACATGCCGTCCGGATCGCGGTCGGCGGGCAGGGGACCGGCGACGACCAGCTCCCGGCGCGGCGACATCCGGGTGAACAGCAGCGCCCGGTCGAAGACGGGGAAGTGGGTCGCCACCACGACGTCGCGAGCCGTGACGGTGTACCCGTTCTCCGTGGTGACCTTGCACGGCGTGCCCTCCCGCAAGCCGGTCACCCGGGTGCGCTCATGGATGGCGTTCCCGTACGCCGTGAGGTCCGCGGCCAGCGCGAGAAGGTACTTGCGGGGGTGGAACTGCGCCTGGCCGTCGATCCGCACGGCGCCGGCCGGCGTGAACGGCAGACCCGTCGACTCGACGTACGAGGCGTCCAGGCCGGCCGCACGCGCGGCCTCGGCCTCGGCGCGCAGCGCCGGGCGCTGCGCGGTGTCGCGGGAGTAGGCGTACGCGGGCACGCGCTCCAGCTCGCAGTCGATGTCCAGTTCCGCGCAGATCTCGGCCACGCGCTCGACCGCCTCCTGCTGCGAGCGCGCGTACAGCTCGGCGCCCTCCGCCCCGCGCGTGCGGCGCAGCCGGTCGTAGCGCAGTCCGTGCTGTGCGGTGAGCTTCGCGGTCGTGAAGCCGGTGACCCCGGAGGCGATGCGGTCCGCCTCCAGGACGGCGACCGAGCGTCCCGCCCGGGTCAGCTCCCAGGCGGTGCTCAGCCCCGCGATCCCGCCGCCGACCACGACGGCGTCGACTGTCGTGTTGCCTGCCAGCGGCGGATACGAGGTGCTGTCCGTGGTGCGCAGCCAGTGCGATTCGGTGGTGCGCGGCGGGGAGGTCACGGGTGGGGTGCGGGCATCGTTCGGCATGCCGTGCGAGTGCCCCGCCCACCGCGACCGAAGCATCACCTCTGCGGCCTTTCGTCCCGGCGGCGGGGACTGACGCGCCTCATTCCGGGTACCCGCAGCTCACATGAACGACATCACCGTTCCGGCGACGTCGCCGGTACCGAGGGACCAGAGGAGGTGTCAGCCGTGGACACCCACGCCGACACCGAACCGATGAGCAGCGAGATCCCCGAACACGAACGGGTGCGGACCTGTCTGCCCGCCGTCGTCCGGCAGGGCGCGGAAACGGAGCGGGGCGACAGAAGTGCCGGCCTGACGATCGTCCGGGGCGAGGACTGATCCCCCGGGAGTACCGCCTGACTGCGTAATGGGAGGCGCGGGCCATGGACGGAGCCGGACTGTCGCAGAGGGAGCGCGCGATACTGGCCGGGATCGAAGAGCAGCTGAGGACCGACGCGCTGCTCGACCGCCGCCTCAGGAGCATGCGCCCGGGAGTGCCGTTCACCGAAGCCCCTGGCCTGCTCCGCGGGCGTCTGCTCACCCTCGGCACCGGCCTCGCGGGCGCCGTGACGGCGGTGCTGCTGGTGATGGCCGCGTCGTCCTCGTCGCCCGCCCTGATCTGGGCGTTCGCCGCGACCTGGGTGCTCACCCTGAGCGGGCTGAGTCTGCTGCTCTGCCGGTGGTCACGGCGGCTCGCCGCCGGAGAACTCGGCACGGACCGCCCCGACGGCGACGCGCAGGACTGAGCCCGGAGCCGTACGGTTCCGGGCCCGTCGGTGTCAGCCCTCGACGCCCGTCGCCTCGTGGGACGAGCCCACCGGCTTCGACTCCGGTGAACCCCGCTGGCGGAGATAGACCGACAGGATGACCATCGACGCCACCGCCAGCAGCTCCGACTGCCAGTTCTGCAGCGTGCGGTCCCAGAAGTCGGCCGACAGGACGTACTGACCCCAGCTCATCGGCGCCTGCAGCCCCCGCAACTGCTCCTCGTTGAAGGCGACCGTGCCCGCGATCGACTGGGCGGTCCACGAGGCGAGGAAGATCGTGCCCATGATGAGGCCGAGGGAGCGCGAGTACAGCGCCTGGCGCAGTCCCCCGGTGAAGGCCGAACGGGGTGAGTCCGGCCGCGCGAAGGGGCCCATCCGTTGTTCCCGGTCCGATTCGGTGCCCGCCTTGTGGAGCTGTTTGGACTCCGGCGACCCCAGCTGCAGCAGCCAGACCGTGAGGAAGATGAAGAGGAAGAACTGCAGGTACTCCGACTGCCAGTTCTCCGTCACGTCCACCGCGAACCGCGACGAGGTGACGTACTGCCCGAACCCGATCGCGTGGAGGTGCTCGGCGGTGAGCTCGCTGTTGAACTTGGCGTGTCCCGCGAACGCCTGGCCCACGAGCGTGAGCAGGAACGCCGCGCCGAAGACCAGGGTCAGACCGTTCTGCTGCAGGGTCCTGAGGAGGGGGCCGCGCGAGGCGGACTGCTGATCGTTCAACGGTGCAGCACCCCCAACGCGATGAAGTACGCGAGCCCCAGCCCCACCACGGCCAGGCAGAGAACGAACAGGAACCGTGTCATCCGCTCATTCCCCCTTGACTTCGCAGCCGTAGGGCAGGCCGCCCGTCCTCGGTTCGCAGCCGGCCGCGGTGATCCGCCAGCCGTCGGGGAAGACGGACAGGAAGAGCGTGTCGTGCCGCAGGACCACCCGGGCCTGACGGCCGTAGACGTCGACGCGTTCGACCGCGCCGCCCGCGGGCACCTCGGCATCACTCAGCGCGGCGGGACACGCCCTCTTCGCGGAGTCCTCGAGCTCCTCCACGGTCCCGGGGGCGAGAACGGCGCAGGCGCGCTCGGTCTGTCCCGAGCGCAGCGCCGCCTCGAACCGTTCGACGGCACCGGAGGCGGCGCTCTCGCGCTCGGTGACCGAGGCGCACCCGCTCAGCAGAAGCAGCCCCGCCGCGGCCTTGGGTTCTAATCAACGTCGCAACACCCGGCCTCCGGGTAGGCGATGAAAGACAGAACGACTGCTGGGGGGCGCCCGAATGGCAGAAGGGTGCC
>NZ_JBSFUR010000075.1:0-19701 GCF_053591895.1 Streptomyces sp. NPDC002867
AGGTCGGACGAGACCAGCGCGTCGAGCGCCTCCTGCGGGAAGCGCGCCTCCTCGTCGACCGCGGCGGCGAACGGCTCGATCTTCGCCTCGGCGAGGGAGCGGACCGTTTCGCGGAGCATGTCGTGCTCTTCGGACGGGCGGTACAGATCGAAATCGGCCGAGCCTGCCAAGGTCTCTCACTCCCCAAGTGCTAACTACCGTTAAGTAACCCAATTTTAGACGGCGGCGTCGACCGTGGCCTACGTGAGTTTGCCGACAGCGCTGTCATCCGATGCCGGGAGGACCCCGGACACGGCCGATATGCTCGGGCGCGGACCCCGCACGCATCGGCACTGGAGCATCCGTATGGCCCTCAAGATCACGGTGATCGGCACCGGCTACCTCGGCGCCACGCACGCCGCGGCGATGGCGGAGCTGGGATTCGAGGTGCTGGGGCTGGACGTCGTCCCTGAGAAGATCGAGATGCTCTCGGCGGGGCGCGTACCGATGTACGAGCCCGGTCTCGAGGAGCTGCTGCGCAAGCACGTCGCCGGGATCGAGGGCTCGACCGGGCGGCTGCGCTTCACCACGTCGTGGGAGGAGGTCGGCGAGTTCGGCGACGTCCACTTCGTGTGCGTGAACACACCGCAGAAGCACGGCGAGTACGCCTGCGACATGTCCTATGTCGACGCGGCCTTCGCCTCCCTCGCTCCCCGGCTGACCCGCCCGGCTCTGGTCGTCGGCAAGTCCACCGTTCCCGTCGGCAGCGCCGACCGGCTGGCGGCCCTCCTCGACGAGCGGGCCCCGGGCGACGTGGAGCTGGCGTGGAACCCGGAGTTCCTGCGCGAGGGCTTCGCCGTCGACGACACACTGCGCCCCGACCGCATCGTCGTCGGCGTGCGCAGCGAGGCCGCCGAGAAGTTGCTCCGCGAGGTCTACGCGACGCCCGTGGCCGAGGGCTCGCCTTTCGTCGTGACCGACTTCCCCACCGCCGAACTCGTCAAGACGGCCGCCAACTCCTTCCTCGCGACCAAGATCTCCTTCATCAACGCCATGGCCGAGGTCTGCGAGGCCGCCGGCGGTGACGTGGCGAAGCTGGCGGAGGCGATCGGGCACGACGAGCGCATCGGGAAGAAGTTCCTGCGGGCCGGGGTCGGCTTCGGCGGCGGCTGCCTGCCCAAGGACATCCGCGCGTTCATGGCGCGCGCCGGCGAGCTGGGCGCGGACCAGGCCCTGACCTTCCTGCGCGAGGTCGACTCCATCAACATGCGCCGCCGCGGCCACATGGTCGAGCTGGCCCGGGAAGCCGTCGGCGGCTCCTCGTTCCTCGGCAAGCGGGTGGCGGTGCTGGGCGCCACCTTCAAGCCCGACAGCGACGACGTCCGCGACTCCCCCGCCCTCAACGTCGCCGGCCAGATCCACCTCCAGGGCGGCCAGGTCACGGTCTACGACCCCAAGGGCATGGACAACGCACGCCGCCTCTTCCCCACGCTGGGCTACGCCGACTCGGCGCTGGAGGCGGTACGCGGCGCGGACGTGGTGCTGCACCTGACCGAGTGGCGCGAGTTCCGCGACCTCGACCCGTCGGAACTGGGCAAGGCCGTGACGACCCCGATCATCCTGGACGGCCGCAACGCCCTCGACCCCGACCAGTGGCGCGAGGCCGGCTGGACCTACCGCGCCATGGGACGCCCGCGGGCCTGATCCGGTCCGGGGGCAGTCCGCCCCCGTCAGTCGGCGCCCGCCGTACGGCGGGCCCGGTAGGTGCGCATCTTGGCGCGGGCGCCGCACACCGCCATGGAGCACCAGCGGCTGCGGGCCGCCGGGCTGCGGTCGTAGTACGCCCACTGGCAGTCGTCGGCCTCGCACGCCTTGAGGCGCATCCATGTGCCGTCCGCCGCCCCCGTCGCGACGGCTTCGGCGACCCGCGCGAGCAGAGTCGGGGGGCCCGACGGGCGCAGCGCGGCCTCGCCGGACGGGGACACCGTGACGCGCAGCGGCGCGTCGGCGAGGAGGGCGTCGAGGGCAGTCGACGTCCCGTGACCCGCATGGGCCAGGCATGCCTCGCGCAGGGCTTCGCGCAGGACACGGGCCGCGGGCACGTCCTGCGGCGTGAGGGCGAATCGCGCCTGGGCCTCCGGCGCGTCGAGGCTGTCCGCACCGCTGCCGATGTCCAGCGTGTTGACCAGGGCCTCGATCAGCGCGAGGCCTCCGGGAGCGGGTGCCCTGTCATTCATGCTTGCGACGTTACCTCCTATGCGGGACCATGCAGTAACCGTTACCGGTTGTACGCTCATAGGGGTAACACCGAGGAGGAAGCATGAGCATCGCGAAACTCGGAGCCGTCGTCCTGGACTGTCCCGACCCGGTCGCTCTCGGGCGCTTCTACGCCGAGCTGCTCGGCGGGGAGATCGAGGACGACGGCGAGGGCTGGGTCGACCTGAAGGGTGTGCCGGGCGCGCCCCTCGCCTTCCAGCGCTCGCCCGGACACGTGCCGCCGAAGTGGCCGTCGCCCGAGGAGTCGCAGCAGTTCCACCTCGATGTGACCGTCGAGGACATGGACACGGCGGAGGAGCAGGTCCTGGCGATCGGCGCGACCGTGCTGGACGCCGCGGACCGCAAGCGGAGCTGGCGGGTGTACGCCGACCCGGCCGGTCACCCGTTCTGTCTCTGCGCCTGCTGAGTTGCGTTCGGGCAGTGCGCCGCCGAGGAGCGGCGCACTGCCGTCCGTCACACCCCGTCGAGCTGGTCGATCGTCGCGTTGGACGGGCCGCGCAGCTCCTGGAGATCGCGGGCCACGTCCTCGGCGGCGCGCAGCACACGGACCGCGTTCTGCCAGGTCAGCTTGGCCAGATCGGCCTCCGACCAGCCGCGGCCGAGCAGCTCCGCGATCAGGTTGGGGTAGCCCGCCACGTCGTCGAGGCCGGCCGGGGTGAAGGCCGTCCCGTCGAAGTCGCCGCCGATGCCGATGTGGTCGACGCCGGCGACCTCGCGCATGTGGTCGAGATGGTCCGCGACGGTCGCCGCGGTCGCGACCGGCCGCGGGTTCGCGGCCTCGAACGCCTCGTGGATCTTCATGGCCTGGGGCGTGGTGTCCAGATGGTGCAGCCCGTGCGCGCGCATGTTCTCGTCCGCGGCCCGGGTCCACTCGACCGCCGCGGGGAGGATGAACTTCGGTACGAAGGTGGCCATCGCGACGCCCCCGTTGGCGGGCAGCAGGGCCAGCACGTCGTCGGGGATGTTGCGCGGGTGGTCGCAGATCGCACGGGCCGAGGAGTGCGAGAAGACCACCGGCGCCACCGAGGTGGCGAGCGCGTCGCGCATCGTCGTCACGGCGACGTGCGAGAGGTCGACGAGCATGCCGATGCGGTTCATCTCGCGGACGACCTCGTGGCCGAACGGGGACAGGCCGCCCACGCCCGGCTCGTCGGTCGCCGAGTCCGCCCACGCGATGTTGTCGTTGTGCGTGAGCGTCATGTAGCGCACGCCCAGCGCGTACAGGGCGCGCAGTGTGGCGAGCGAGTTGTTGACGGAGTGGCCGCCCTCGGCGCCCATCAGGGACGCGATACGGCCCTCGGAGCGGGCGATCTCCATGTCCTCGGCGCTGAGCGCCCGCACGAGGTCCGCCGGGTAGCGGGTGATCAGCTGGTCGACGACGTCGATCTGCTCCAGCGTGGCGCTGACCGCTTCGTCGCCCGCCATGTCGCTGCGCACGTACACGGACCAGAACTGCGCGCCGACCCCGCCGGCGCGCAGCCGCGGGATGTCGGTGTGCAGGCGGCCCCTCTGGTCACCGGCGATGTCCATCCGGTCCAGGTCGTAGCGGACGTGCTCGCGCAGCGCCCAGGGCAGGTCGTTGTGGCCGTCGACGACGGGATGGGCGGCGAGCAGCTCCCGCGCCCGGCGGAGGTGATCCGTGGGGGTGTCCATGGGCTGTTACTTCCCGAAGCCGAAGGACTCCGCACCTCCGACCCTGGAGCGCAGCCGCTTGCCCTTCTCCGTGGCCTGGTCGTTCAGCTCCTGCTGGAACTCGCGCATCCGGCCGAGCAGTTCCTCGTCCTGCGTGGCCAGGATGCGGGCGGCCAGCAGGCCGGCGTTGCGCGCGCCGCCGACCGAGACGGTGGCGACGGGGACGCCCGCCGGCATCTGCACGATGGACAGCAGCGAGTCCATGCCGTCGAGGTATTTCAGCGGAACGGGGACACCGATCACGGGCAGCGGGGTGACGGAGGCCAGCATGCCCGGCAGGTGGGCCGCTCCCCCGGCGCCCGCGATGATCGCCTTGAGACCCCGGCCGGCGGCTTCCTCGCCGTACGCGATCATCTCGCGCGGCATTCGGTGCGCGGAGACGACGTCGACCTCGTACTCGATCTCGAACTCGTCCAGGGCCTGCGCGGCCAGCTCCATGACGGGCCAGTCGGAGTCGGATCCCATGACAATGCCGACGACGGGGCTCATGCTGCTCACTCGGTGATCGTTCCTCGCAGATAGCCGGCGGCGTGACGGGCGCGCTCGAGCACGTCGTCCAGGTCGTCGCCGTAGGTGTTGACGTGCCCCACCTTGCGGCCGGGCTTCACGTCCTTGCCATACATATGGATCTTCAGCTGCGGGTCCCGCGCCATGCAGTGGAGGTAGGCCGCGTACATGTCGGGGTAGTCGCCGCCCAGAACATTGCACATCACGGTCCACTTGGCACGCGGGCGCGGGTCGCCGAGCGGCAGGTCGAGCACCGCACGGACGTGGTTGGCGAACTGGGAGGTCACCGCGCCGTCCTGGGTCCAGTGGCCGGAGTTGTGCGGGCGCATCGCGAGCTCGTTGACGAGCAGCCGCCCGTCCGCCGTCTCGAACAGCTCGACCGCGAGATGGCCGACGACGCCGAGCTCCTTGGCGATGCGCAGCGCCAGCTGCTGTGCCTCGCCGGCCAGCTCGTCCGACAGACCGGGCGCGGGCGCGATCACCGTGTCGCAGACGCCGTCGACCTGCTGCGACTCGACGACGGGGTAGGCGACGGCCTGGCCGTGCGGGGACCGGACGATGTTCGCCGCGAGTTCGCGGACGAAGTCGACCTTCTCCTCGGCGAGGACCGGCACACCGGCCTTGAAGGGGGCCTCGGCGTCCGCCTGCGTACGGACGAACCACACGCCCTTGCCGTCGTAACCGCCCTGCACGGTCTTGAGGATGATCGGGAAGCCCCCGCCCTCCTCGGCGAAGGCGGCCGCGTCGGCCGGGTCCGCCACGATGCGGTGGCGCGGGCAGGGCGCGCCGATCTCCGTGAGCTTGGCGCGCATGACGCCCTTGTTCTGGGCGTGCACCAGCGCGTCGGGGCCCGGCCGGACGGGGATGCCGTCCGCCTCCAGGGCCCGCAGGTGCTCGAACGGCACGTGCTCGTGGTCGAAGGTGATCACGTCACAGCCGCGCGCGAACTCACGCAGGGTGTCCAGGTCGCGGTAGTCGCCGATGACGACATCGCTGACGACCTGGGCCGCCGAATCCTGGGGGGTGTCACTGAGGAGCTTGAATTTCAGGCCGAGGGGGATACCCGCCTCGTGGGTCATACGGGCGAGCTGACCGCCACCGACCATGCCGACTACCGGGAACGTCACCCCTTCAGGGTATCTTCCGAGCCGACCGGCCCTGTCCGCCGTAGGTTCCGACAAGCGATGTAGCGGCCGTCACATCACTCTCAGGACTCACAGGCGACCCGGAGAGCCGCTGGTTAGCATGGCGGTGTCGACGCTGCCGCTCGACACTGCCGATCCGATGAGGCTGGTCCCCCCATGAGTGAACCAGGCGGAGGACTGCGCGGGCGGGTGCGGCAGCTCGCGCGCGAGGTCGCCAAGTTCGGCGCGGTGGGCGGCGCGGGCGTGTTCGTCAACCTCGGGGTCTTCAACCTGGTGCGGAGCACGACCGAGATCCCGGTCGTCCGGGCGTCGATCATCGCCACGCTCGTCGCGATCTGCTTCAACTACGTGGGATTCCGCTACTTCACCTACCGTGACCGCGACAGGAGCGGCCGCACCCGGGAGCTGACACTGTTCCTGGCGTTCAGCGGGGCCGGCCTGGTGATCGAGCACGGCATCCTGTACGCGGCGACGTACGGCTTCGGCTGGAACACCCCGCTGCAGAACAACCTGTTCAAGTTCCTCGGCATCGGGATAGCGACGCTGTTCCGGTTCTGGTCGTACCGCACCTGGGTCTTCCGGGCGCTGCCCGTCCAGCAGGCCGAATCGCTCCTGGAGCAGCGACGGGCGGGGGCCGGGCCGGAGCCCGTGCCGGACCGCGCCGCCCGCTGATCCGGCGGCGGCGTCACCTCACGGTCGGCCTGGCGTCGTCCTTGCGCTTGGGGGCGACCTTGCTCAGGAACAGGGCGAAGACCGGCGGGTGCTGCTGGAGCAGTTCGAGCCTGCCGCCGTCCGCCTCCGCGAGGTCCCGGGCCACGGCCAGGCCGATGCCGGTGGAGTTGCGGCCGCTGATGGTCCGCTCGAAGATGCGGGCCCCGAGGTCCGCCGGCACGCCGGGCCCCTCGTCCGTCACCTCGACGACGGCCTGGTTGCCGGTCACCCGGGTCCGTACCGCGACCGTGCCGCCGCCGTGCATGAGCGAGTTCTCGATGAGCGCGGCGAGCACCTGGGCGACCGCGCCCGGGGTTCCGACGGCCTGCATGCCGCGACGGCCGGAGTGGACGATCGCGCGGCCCGCGCTGCGGTAGGCCGGGCGCCATTCCTCCAGCTGCTGCTTGACGACCTCGTCGAGGTCGAAGGCGACGGCGGAACCGATCCGGGGGTCGCGCGAGTTCGTCAGGAGCCGCTGCACGACGTCGGTGAGCCGCTCGACCTGGTTCAGCGCGATGCTCGCCTCCTCCTTCACGGTCGCCGGGTCGTCGGTGACCGTGATCTCCTCCAGCCGCATCGACAGCGCGGTCAAGGGGGTGCGCAGCTGGTGGGAGGCGTCCGCGGCGAGCCTGCGCTCCGCGGTGAGCATGCGGGCGATCCGCTCGGCGCTGGCGTCCAGCACATCGGCGACCCGGTCCAGTTCGGGGACCCCGTAGCGCCGGTGGCGGGGGCGGGGGTCGCCGGAGCCGAGCCGTTCGGCGGTCTCGGCGAGGTCGGTGAGCGGCGCGGCGAGCCGGTTTCCCTGCCGTACCGCGAGGAGCACGGCCGCGACGACGGCGAGCAGCGCGACCGCGCCGATGATCAGCAGCGACCGGCCGACCTCGCGCGTCACCACCGAGCGGGACTCCTCCACGGTGACCGTGATGTTGCGCTCGCCCTCGGCGGTGCCGCGGATGACGCTGCCGCCGGGCCGCTTGCCGATCTCGATGGGGTCGCGGCCGGCGATGCGGATCAGGGCGTAGCGGGTGACGTCGCCCTGCTGGGCGATGATGTCCGGATTGACCGGCTCGCCGCCGACCAGCCTGCTGTCGACGATGCTGGCCAGGCGCAGCGCCTCCGAGTCCACGCTCTCCTGCGCGCTGCTGCTGATGGTGCGGGTCTCGACGAGGACCAGCGAGACGCCGAAGACGGCGATCACGACGAGCACCACGGCGAGCGTGGAGTGGATCAGACGGCGGCGCAT
Source organism: Streptomyces sp. NPDC002867 (assembly GCF_053591895.1). Classification (NCBI taxonomy): domain Bacteria; kingdom Bacillati; phylum Actinomycetota; class Actinomycetes; order Kitasatosporales; family Streptomycetaceae; genus Streptomyces; species Streptomyces sp. NPDC002867. Next base: position 7,555 of record NZ_JBSFUR010000075.1, read on the forward strand.
GGGGTCCGCGTGTCAGGGCTCATGGCGTGTGCCTCTCAGGACTTCTCGAAGCGGAAGCCCACGCCGCGCACGGTCGCGATGTACCGGGGGTTGGCCGCGTCGTCGCCGAGCTTCTTGCGCAGCCAGGAGATGTGCATGTCCAGGGTCTTGGTCGACGACCACCACGTGGTGTCCCAGACCTCGCGCATCAACTGGTCGCGGGTGACGACCCGGCCGGCGTCGCGCACGAGGACGCGCAGGAGGTCGAACTCCTTGGCGGTGAGCTGGAGCTCCTCCTCGCCCATCCAGGCGCGGTGCGACTCGACGTCGATCCGCACGCCGTGCGTGGCGGGGGCGGGCGCGGGCTCGGCGGCGCCGCGCCGGAGCAGGGCCCGGACCCGGGCGAGCAGTTCGGCGAGGCGGAACGGCTTGGTGACGTAGTCGTCGGCGCCCGCGTCGAGACCGACCACGGTGTCCACCTCGTCCGCCCGCGCGGTCAGCACCAGGATCGGCACGGTGTGCCCGTCGGCGCGCAGCCGCCGCGCGACCTCCAGGCCGTCCATACCGGGCAGCCCCAGGTCCAGCACGACGAGATCGACCCCGCCCGCGAGTCCGGCGTCGAGGGCGCTCGGACCGTCCTCGCGCACCTCCACCTCGTAGCCCTCCCGGCGCAGGGCTCGGGCCAGTGGCTCGGAGATGGATGCGTCGTCCTCGGCGAGCAGTACACGGGTCATGAAGGTGATGGTAGTCCGCATGGCCCAGCCGCCGGGGCGTGATCCACAAGGGCTCGGACTTAGGGATGCGATCCTGGTGACGACCTTCGATTCAGGGCAGATGGTTCCGCGTTTACCTGTGATTCATATCTCAAGTCCTTTTATATGCCGCACTGTCGTGGCGTAAGGTGTCGAGACGCCTGATGTAGTGACTGGGGACCTTTGGACGAATCCACGCGCCAAAGGTCTCATTTCTGCAAAGGATTGTCCTGCCGGTCTTGACGGCAGCGCGAAGTGACCCCAACGGGCGCGTCACCGCTCACGAAGCGCCGCGTCCCGAGCGAGCAAGGATCGACCATGGCGTCCAGCCTGACGAGGGACTCGGCCAGCACCCCTGGCTACAAGAAGACGTTCCTCGGCCACCCCCGCGGTCTGGCCAATCTCTTCATGACCGAGATGTGGGAGCGCTACAGCTTCTACGGCATGCGGGCTCTGCTCGTTCTCTACCTGTCGGCCTCCGTGGCCAAGGGCGGTCTCGGCTTCGACACGGCTACCGCCGTCGCCATCTACTCCGTCTACAACGCCATGGTCTACCTGCTCGCCCTGCCGGGCGGCTGGTTCGGCGACCGGGTGTGGGGCGCGCGGAAGACCGTGGCGGTCTCCGGCACGGTCATCATGGTCGGCCATTTCATGCTGGCCCTGCCGATGGAGATCTCGTTCTTCATCGGTCTGGCGCTCATCGCCGCCGGTTCCGGTCTGCTCAAGGCCAACATCTCGACGATGGTCGGCCACCTCTACCGGGACAAGAACGACCCGCGCCGTGACGGTGGCTTCACGATCTTCTACATGGGCATCAACCTCGGTGCCTTCGTCGCCCCGCTGACGATCGGTTACGTGGGCCAGAAGATCAACTGGCACTACGGCTTCGCCATGGCCGGTGTCGGCATGGCCCTCGGTCTCGCCTTCTTCTTCCTGGGCTTCCGCAACCTGGCCCCGGAGTCGAACCAGGTGCCCGCCCCGCTGTCCGACGCCGAGCGCGCCGGCATCATCAAGAAGGCCCTGATCTGGCTCGCCGTCGCGGCCGCCGCCTACGGCGTCGTCGGCCTCTCCGGCTCGTTCAGCATCGACTGGGTGCTGTGGCCGCTGACCATCCTGGGTCTCGTCCTGCCCGCCTGGTACCTGATCCGTATCAAGCGCGACTCGGACCTGGAGCCGGTCGAGCGCTCGCGGATGTCGGCGTACGTCTGGTTCTTCGTCGCCGCCGCCGTCTTCTGGGGCATCTACGACCAGACCGGTTCCACGCTGAGCCTGTTCGCCGAGAACAACACCTCGGGCACCCTGTTCGGCTTCGACTTCCCGGCCAGCTGGTTCCAGTCGCTGAACCCGCTGTACGTGATGGCGCTCGCCCCGGTCTTCGCCTGGCTGTGGGTCGCGCTGGCCCGCCGCTCCAAGGAGCCCAGCACGCTGGTCAAGTTCACGCAGGGCCTGGTGCTCATCGGCGCCTCGTTCTTCGTGATGATGCTGGCCCAGGCCGCCTCCGCGGGCGGCGTCATGGTCACCCCGCTGTGGCTGTGCTCGGTCTACCTGATCCAGACCGTGGGTGAGCTGACCCTGTCCCCGGTCGGCCTGTCGCTGACGACGAAGCTGGCGCCCGCCAAGTACGCGTCCCAGATGATGGGTGTCTGGTTCCTGGCCGTCACCGCCGGCGACTCGGTCATCGCCCTGCTCCAGCTGATGGGCGCGCCGACGGACACCGAGTGGTGGTTCGCCAGCCAGGGTGCGCTCGCGGTGCTCGGCGGTGTCGCGATCTTCATGTACCGCAGGAAGGTCCAGCCGCTCATGGGCGGCGTGCACTGACACGCCCCGTACGGGCACGGAGGGCCGCCGCACCGATTCGGTGCGGCGGCCCTCCGCCGTTCAGCGGGTGCCGCGCAGACGCTGCCACGGCGTGAACGTGAAGACCGCGCCGCCCAGCAGGATCGCCGTGCCCGCCACCAGGGCCAGGGCGCGCAGGGCCCCCGTGTCCTCGGCGCCGGTCTGGGCCAGGCCGCCGCTCGTGGCCGAGCCGCCGGCGCCGCCGCTCGTGCCGCCCCCACCGGTGGAACCGCCGCCGGCCGCTCCGCCCGGCTGGGCCGAGGTGTCGAGTTCGAGGGAGAACGGCACGTCCGCCGGCGGGGTGCAGGTGGTGGTCGTGCCGAGCGCCTTCACCGTGAGGACGCCCGGGCTCAGCGTCGTCCGGCCCGTGGCACCGGGCTTGTACGTGCCCGTCAGGTCGGGGATCTCGATCGGGTCGCCGGCCTTGATGGGCTCCTTGTTCGTCGGTCCCTCGACATGGACGAAGCCCTTGTCGGCGCCGCCGAGTTTCACCTCCATGGACGGCTTGACCGAGTCCTTGGGGATGTCGGCCGGGCTGTCCATGACGGACTTGGAGAACTTCACGGTGAGGCCGTAGTCGCCGCCGCTCTTCTTGGCGTTGATGCGGACCGGGGAGACGGCGTTCTTGTCGCCGATGGGGGTCTTGCACTCGTACGCGACCTCGATCTCCTTGCCCTCGAAGTCCGTCTGATCACCGCCACCGCCGCCGGACGTCCCGCCGGAGCCGCCCCCGCTCGTCGTGCCGCCGGAGCTCGTACCACCCGAGCTCGTACCGCCCGAGCTCGTGCCGCCGTCCGTCGTACCGCCGGAGGTGGTTCCGCCGGAGCTCGTGCCGCCCGACGTCGTGCCGCCGGAGGTGGTTCCTCCGGAACTCGTGCCGCCGCCCTGCGACACCTTGATCGTCGCCCCGACCCGGACCGTCTCCTTCGGCGCGCACCTGGTGTCCGTCGAGATCGGCTTCGAGACGTTGATGGCGTACGGCCCCGGTGTCAGCGTGACCTCGCCCGCCTTCTCCAGCTTCAGCATGCCCTTCATGTCGGGCAGCACCATCGGGCTGTTCTTGGGGATCGGCGGGTTCTGCCGGGGCCCCTCCATCGCCAGCTCGCCCGTGGCGGCGCCGCCGAGGGTGATCGTGCCGGTCGGTTTGACCGTGTCCTTCTGCAGGTCCAGGATGTCCGGGTTCTTGGAGGCGGCCTGGACCGTCTTCCAGACCACCTCGACCTCGTCGCCCACCTTGGCCTCCGCCGGCGCGGTGATCTGCACCGTGGTCGTGCCCTGGACGGGCGGCAGGCCGGAGATCGGCGGCGGAATGCACTCCGTCGCGTACGAGACCTCGGCGGCCTGTGCGGGGCTCGCGGCCAGCAGGATCCCCGCGCCGCCGAGCATCAGCGCGACCCCGGCCGCGCTCATCCTCCGTTGCGTACTCACGAATGTCCCTTCGTCGTGGGCCGGTCGGTCCGGTTCTCTGACGGTGCGGAGTCAGGGGTGAACCACGGCAGTGCCGCCGTGGTGGTCGAGGGGGAGGCGGGCGGGCGGGCCCGGCCGGTGCGGCGGGCGTGCCGCGAGCCCGGCGGCCGTACGCGGTCGACGACCGCCATGCCGACGCGGAACAGCGCCGTGGGCACCACCAGGGCCAGCAGGATCCAGAAGACGGTCACGCCCCAGGGCCGGCCGACGCCCCAGGGCTGTTCGGCGACGACCTTGCCGCCGTACTTCACCGAGACCGCGTAGTCGCCGTGGGCGCCTGCCGCGAGCCGGACGGGCAGTTCGATCCGCGCCTTGGCCCCCGGCTTGATCGTGCCGCGCCACTGCTGCTCCTCCCACTGGGGCGCGAACACCCCGTGGGCGGTGCCGACCTGGAAGACGGGGTCCTCCACGGGCGTCGTCCCGAGATTGCCGACGGTGAACTCGAGCGTCCGGGAGGGCGGGGCGCCGAAGAGGACCAGCAGGCCCGACGTGCCCCGCAGCCGGGTGGGGGCGAGGACGGCGAGGCGGCCGTCGCCGGTCTGCTCGGGAAGCGGTGCGGTGGGGTGGCCCGCGACGACGAACTCCGCGTCCACCACCTGCTGTTCGCCGGTCACCGTGGCGACGTGCACGACACAGGGGCACGGCTCGGGCGGCTCGGCGACCGGCAGCCTCTTGTCGAAGGCGCCCCGGGAGTCGGTGGTGACCGCGCGTCCGTCGGCGTTGGCGCAGGAGTTGGTGCCGCCGATGACGCCCGTGCCGGGCGAGGACTTTCCGCAGATCAGCAGGATCAGCAGGGTCTTCGCCCGCCACCCGGCACCGCTGACGGTGAGGCCCCCGCCCTTGCCCGCCTGGGACGCGGACAGCTCGACGGTCGGGGTGGGCGTGGGCGCGCCCAGCGCGGGGGCGGCGGGCAGGAGCAGGAGCAGAAGGGCCAACAGGGCGGTGGGAACGGCACGTCGCATGGTCAGGCTCCTGCTCCCGGCGGTCGGCGTTCGGGGACGGTGCGGCCACGGCGGCGGCTCGGCACGCGCCGCCGGAGGACCAGGGCCGCCGCCGCCACGGCGCACGTCAGCAGCGTCGCCGTCGCCGGCCAGGCCGCGAACGTCCGCGAGGCGGTCGCCTCGGCCCGGGCGGCTCCCGGCGCGCCCGCCGTCACGCGGATGTCCACGACGTCCAGGTGCGGCGGGTCGGACCAGGGCTCGGAAAGGGTGACCCGGCGGCCCGGGGGCAGCTCGGCCCGCACGCGGGCGGGGCGGCTGAGGACCTCGCCGAACAGGCCGTCCGCGCGGAGCGCCACACGCGGCGTCAGCGGCGTGTTGCCCCGGTTGACGAGGGCGTAGCGGATCGAGCCGTCCGCGTACGACACGTCCTCGACCGTGAGGGCCGCCAACAGCGGCCCGTGCACGCGCAGATGGAGCCGCACCGGTTCCTCACGGCCCCGTCCGGACGCCGTGATCGTCGCCGTCTGCCCGCCGGGCGGGGTGCTCGCGGGCAGGGTGACGGTGAAGGGTACCTCCGCGCGGGTGCGGGCCGGGACGGTGACCGTACGGGCGGCCAGCGCGATCCACGGCCCGGCCGCGTCGGCCCGCAGGCGCAGGGTGAGCGGCTCGCCGGCCCGGTTGGTCACCGCGAGCCGGTCCTCCAGTACGGCGCCGGGCGCGCCCTCCAGGTACAGGTACGCGCGGTCCGGCGCCCATGGCGCGGACGCCGCCACCGCCGCAGGCGCCGCCGGGAGGAGCGGCGCCGCCGTGAGCGCGAGGACGAGCGCGAGCGCGGCCCGCACGGTCAGCCCGCGGCCCGGCCGCCGCCGCGCCGGGTCAGCCACAGGACGCCCGCGGCACCGGTGAGCAGCACCGTCCCGCCGAGCGTGCCGAGTGCCATGGCCGAGTCCAGCGGGCCCGTCCTCGGGAGCCGCGAGGACGCGGACGCCGTGCCGCCGCCCGCCGCCGTGACGTCCAGTTCCAGCGACGGTCCCGGGTTGTTGCGCGGCGTGCACGTGGTCGTCGTGCCGAGCGCCTTGATCGTCAGCACGCCCGCGGTGAAGGTGACCTTGCCGCTCCTGCGCGGCGTGTACGTGCCCGACAGGTCATTGATCTTGATGGGCGTTTCGGCGGGGATCGCCGCGGCGTTGGCCGGGCCCGACACCCGCACCTCTCCCCGGGCCGCGCCGCCCACCCGGATGACCGCGCTCGGGTTCATGGCGCCCTTGCCCAGCTCGACAGGGCTGGACGAGACGCCCTTGCGGAACGACATCGTGAGCCGGTAGGCGCTGCCGCTCCTCTCGGCCCTGATGTCGATCGGCGAGACCGCCCCCTTGGGGCCGATGGGGGTCCGGCACTGGTAGTCGACGTCGACGACGGCGGCCTGCGCGGCGGGGGCGGCGATCAGCACCGCCGAGGCCGCCACGGCCGCTGCCGCCGCGAGAGCTGTCCGCTTGCGGTTCCGGTACGACACCTCGGTTCCCCTCGTGCGCGCATGGACTGACGGCGTTACTGACGGCGCATCAGATCGGGGGCTCACGGTACGCCGGGGGCCCTGGGGAGGGAAGACAAAGAGCACGCCGTATCGGCGTGCTCCGCAAGAGATCCGGCAACGGCCTGCGAAACGCTCACGCGGGGGCGGCGAGTTCGGCCCACACCGTCTTCCCCGGCGAGCCGGATGTCCGCACGACTCCCCAGTCCAGGCAGAGGCGTTGGACGATGAACATGCCGTGGCCACCGGGCCGTCCCGCGCGGTGCGGGGTGCGCGGCGCGGGCTGGCCCGTGCCGCGGTCGGTGACCTCCAGACGCAGGACCTTCCCGTCGCAGCCGATGCGCAGTTCCTCGGGGCCCTCGGCGTGCAGACAGGCGTTGGTGACCAGTTCGGAGACGACCAGCAGCACGTCCTCGGCCGCCGCCCTGCGGTCCGCCGTCCCGGCGGGCAGCCAGCCCCAGTCGTGGAGCGCCTGCCTGGTGAAGTCGCGAGCGAGCGGAACGATCCCGCTGGCGCTGCCGAGCGAGAGCCTGCGCACCGCGCCACCGACCGGTGCGGCGGATACGGGCACGGTCGGCGCCGCGGCGGCGGCTCCCGGCTCGGGGCCGAGATCGCCCGGCTGTTGCTGCCGGGTGGTGCTCATCAGCGCTTCACCTCACCGATTCACCGGTTCACCAGTTCGCCATGGATTCAGTACGCAGAGTATTGGACGTTCAACGTTCTGCGGGGGTACTCCTGCCCGACCGAATCGTGACAACACCCACTAGGTCGGCACGGCACACGTGACGCCGACTACAGGGCGGCACGACGGGCCTCGACTCAGTCGGACAGGGCCGCTTCGAGGGAGTCGTGCACGGTGAAGACCGCCTCGGCTCCGGTGATCTCGAAGACCCTCGCCACCAGGGGCTGCATCCCGGCCAAATGGACCCCTCCCCCACCGGCCTCCGCCTTCAGCCGGGCACCCAGCAGGACATTGAGCCCGGTGGAGTCGCAGAAATCGAGGCGTGAACAGTCGATCACCAGGCGCACACGGCCTCGGTCGATCGCCTCGTCCAGGGGCGCGCGCAGCAGTTCGGCGGTGTGGTGATCCAGCTCACCCGCCGGTTGCACAATCTCGCTGCGGCCCTCGGTCCGAACCTCGACCTGAAGCCGGCCCCGGCTCACACTGCCGACCGTCTCGCGGTCCATGCCGTCCCTCTTCGCCGTGTCGTTCGCTGCGTCGTCCGCCGTTTCGTGCCACACGTCACACGCCGCCATTCGGGCGGCGCCGGACGCCCGTCGAACCCTACGCCTTCCCCGCGTCGACCGGTACCCGAACTACCCCCCAATTGGGACATACATGACATGCGCCACTTGCGATCGGCCCTGCCGAGCCGGTAGGGCTAGTAAGGACACACCCGACACGGCCGGCTTTGGAGGCGCCGCTCACCGCAGCAGCATGCATGGCATCGGCAGCCATATGCCGAGAACGATGGAGGACACCATGTCACCCCGGCTCGACGTACCGCGTACCCCCACCGCGCCGTCGGCACACCCCGCCCGTACGACGGCCCACGACCCCGCCGAGACGACCGGTCCCGGTGCCGCCGCGACCGACGCGGCGCCCCAGGCAACCGCAGCGTGCGACGCGGCGGCCGAAGCCGCCGTGACCGAGGCCGCGGCCACCGGACAGCCGTCCGCGGTCCTGGAGGACCTTCCGGATCTGCCGGCGATTCCGCCTTTCGACGAGGTGGACTCGCTGGACGCGCGAGCGCTGTCGAAGACACTCTTCGAGCGGCTCACGATCCTCGAAGAGGGCACGCACGAGTACGCCTACGTCCGCAACACGCTGATCGAACTCAACCTGGCCCTGGTCAAGTTCGCCGCCTCACGGTTCCGGACGCGCAGCGAGCCGATGGAGGACATCGTCCAGGTCGGCACCATCGGCCTGATCAAGGCGATCGACCGGTTCGAGCTCAGCCGGGGCGTCGAGTTCCCCACGTTCGCGATGCCGACCATCATCGGCGAGATCAAGCGCTTCTTCCGGGACACGTCCTGGTCGGTGCGGGTGCCGCGGCGGCTGCAGGAACTGCGGCTCGAGCTCGCGAAGGCCGGTGACGAGCTCTCCCAGCAGCTGGACCGCACGCCCACCGTCGGCGAACTCGCCGAACGCCTCGGCATCGGCCGGGACGAGGTCGTCGAGGGCATGGCGGCGAGCAACGCGTACACCGCGAGCTCGCTGGACGCCCAGCCCGAGGAGGACGACACCGAGAGCGCGCTCGCCGACCGCATCGGGTACGAGGACCACGGCCTCGAGGGCATCGAGTACGTCGAGTCGCTCAAGCCGATGATCGCGGGGCTCCCGCCGCGGGACCGCACGATCCTCAGCCTGCGGTTCGTGGCGAACATGACGCAGTCGGAGATCGGCGAGGAGCTCGGCATCTCGCAGATGCACGTGTCCAGGCTGCTGACGAAGACGCTGGTGAAGCTGCGCAGGGGGCTCACGCTGGAGGAGTGAGCCGACCGCTCCCACTGCCTCCGGAAGGGCCCGCTCCGTCAGGAACGGGCCCTTCCCCGTCGTGGAGCCCGTCAGGGGCTGTCAGGGCCCGTCAGGGGGCGGCGGGCGGTTGCAGCGCGGCCGTCACCGCCGCCTCCGCGTGCAGCCGCGTCGTCGGGAACACCGGCACCGGGCTGTCGTCCGCCCCGATCAGCAGCTCGATCTCCGTGCAGCCGAGGACGACGCCCTGCGCGCCCTCCGCGACGAGCTCGCCGATGACCCGCCGGTCGGCGGCCCGGGACTCCTCGCGGACGACTCCGAGGCACAACTCCTCGTAGATCACCCGGTGGACGAGGGCGCGCCCGGCGGCGTCCGGAGTGAGGACCGTCAGGCCGTGGGAGGCCAGCCGGTCCCGGTAGAAGTCCTGCTCCATGGTGAAGGCGGTGCCCAGCAGGCCCACGGTGGCAAGACCCTGCGCCCGCACGGCCGCGGCGGTGGCGTCCGCGAGGTGCAGCAGCGGCACACCGACCGCGTCCTGCACCTGGCCGGCGACCTTGTGCATGGTGTTGGTGCAGATCAGCAGCAGGTCCGCGCCCGCCGCCTCCAGACCCTTCGCGGCCTCGGCGAGGACGTCGCCGGCCCGCTGCCACTCGCCGGCGACCTGCAGTTCCTCGATCTCGGCGAAGTCCACGGAATGCAGGACGCACTTGGCGGAGTGGAGTCCGCCGAGGCGTTCCCGTACGAGCTCGTTGAGGAGCCGGTAGTACTCCGCGCTGGATTCCCAGCTCATGCCGCCGATCAGTCCGATGGTTCGCATCGGGCCACTGTCGCATGTCGCGGCCCGGGCGGATGCGGCCGCCGGTGACACTGGTCCGCACAGCCCGGCCGTACGAGAGGACACCCGTCATGCCCCCTGTCATCGCCGTCACCGGAGCGAGCGGACGCGTCGGCGGCCGGGTGGCGGCCAGGCTCTCGGCGGCGGGCGTCGCGACCCGGCTGGTGGGCCGCGATCCGGCCCGGCTGCCCGAGCTGCCCGGCGCGGTCGCCGCGCCCCCCGCCTCCCACGGCGACGGCGAGGCGATGCGGCGGGCCCTGGACGGCGCGGACACGCTGTTCCTCGTCTCGGCGCACGAGGCGCCCGGCCGGGTCCAGGAGCACCACACGGCCGTGGACGCGGCACTCGCCGCGGGCGTCGGGCGGATCGTGTACCTGTCGTTCGTGGGCGCCGCACCGGACGCGACGTTCACCTTCGCCCGCGACCACTTCCACACGGAGGAGTACATCCGGGCCTGCCGAGTGCACCACACCTTCCTGCGGGACAACTTCTACCTGGCCGCGTTCCCGGCGATGACCGGCACTGACGGGGTGCTGCGCGGCCCGGCCGGACAGGGCCGGGTGGCCGCCGTCGCCCACGACGACATCGCCGACGCGGCGGCGGCCGTGCTCCTCGACGGACCCGGTCCGCACGACCGCGCGGTGTACGACCTGACCGGTCCCACCGCGTTCTCCCTCGCGGAGGCCGCGGCCGAACTGACCCGCGCCACCGGCCGCACCGTGCGCTACGTCCCCGAGTCCGAGGACGAGGCCTACGCCTCCCGTGCCGGCTACGGCGCCGAGGAGTGGGAGGTGACGGGCTGGGTCACGTCGTACGAGGCGATGGGCGCCGGCGAGATGGCCGCGGTCTCGGACGCGGTGCCGCGGCTGACGGGGCACCCGGCGCAGTCGCTGCGCGAGTACCTGGCCGAGCACCCGCGCAGCTACGCGCACCTGCTGCCGTAGCCCTTCCCGGACCGGACGCCTAGACGCGCTTGCCGGCCCGCCAGACCTCGCGCACCAGCGGCACGCCCGGCCGGTAGGCGAGGTGGACATGGCTCGGGGCGTCCAGCAGGGCGAGGTCCGCGCGGGACCCGGGCGTGAGGCGGCCGACGTCCGTACGGCGCAGGGCCGCGGCGCCGCCCGCCGTGGCGGACCACAGCGCCTCGTCGGGTGTCATCCCCATGTCGCGCACCGCGAGCGCGATGCAGAACGGCATCGAGGACGTGAACGACGAGCCCGGGTTGCAGTCCGTCGACAGCGCGACGGTGGTACCCGCGTCGATCAGACGGCGCGCGTCGGGCCACTCGGCGCGGGTGGAGAACTCCGCGCCCGGCAGCAGGGTCGCGACGGTCGCGCTGTTGGCGAGGGCGTCGACGTCCGCGTCCGTGAGGTGGGTGCAGTGGTCGGCGGACGCGGCGTCCAGCTCGACGGCGAGCTGCACGCCCGGGCCGTAGCCGAGCTGGTTGGCGTGCACGCGCGGCAGGAGGCCCTTCGCCTTGCCCGCGGTCAGCACCGCACGCGCCTGGTCCCCGTCGAACGCGCCCTTCTCGCAGAACACGTCGACCCAGCGGGCGTGCGGCGCGCAGGCGTCCAGCATCTCGCCGGTGACGAGGGCGACGTAGGCCGCCGGGTCGTCGGCGTAGTCCGGGGAGACGACGTGCGCGCCGAGGTACGTCACCTCGTCGGTGTGCCGGGCGGCGATCCGCAACGCCCTGGCCTCGTCCTCGACGGTCAGCCCGTACCCGGACTTCGTCTCGAACGTGGTCGTGCCCTGGCGCAGGGCCTCCTCGAGATACCGCGTGAGGTTGGCCTCGAGCTCGTCGTCGCTCGCGGCACGGGTGGCGGCGACGGTGGTGCGGATGCCACCGGCGGAGTAGGCCCGGCCGGACATACGGGCGTTGAACTCCTGGGTGCGGTCGCCCGCGAAGACGAGGTGCGAGTGGGAGTCCACGAAGCCGGGGATGCAGGCGCGGCCCCGGGCGTCGTGCCGCAGGTCGGCGTCGGGCGCGTCCTCGGCGGCGCCGGCCCAGGCGACGCGGTCGCCGTCGATGACGAGCGCGCCGTTCTCGACGAGCCCGAGGGGCCCGTCGCCGAGGGCGGGGTCGTTGGTGACGAGGGTGGAGATGTTGGTGACGAGGGTGGTGGTCATGGGGTCCTTTCGGAGGGTTCCTTTCCCCACCCCGCCCCTTCCCCGTAACCGGGGCAAGCCCCGGACCCCGTACCGCGCTTCGCGCGGTGTCCTCAAGCGCCGACGGGCTGATTTCGCTCCGCGAAATCCAGCCCCGCCGGCGCTTGAGGCGCTGGGGGTCCCTCCCACGGCCGCCAGAGATCGGGAGAGCGTGGGGTAGG
>NZ_JBSFUR010000076.1:0-19246 GCF_053591895.1 Streptomyces sp. NPDC002867
GCCGACGCGGACCTCGGCGTCGAGGCGCGTGTCGTGGCGGTCGCGCGGGGAGCGCGAGACGCGCTTGATGACGACGAGGGTGCGCGAGGGGTGCTCGCGCGAGGCGTCGCCGGCGGCCTTGAGCGCGTCGTAGGCGTTCTCCTCGTCGGTGACGATGACGAGGGTGAGCACCATGCCGACGGCGGGGGTGCCGATGGCCCGGCGCCCCTGCACCAACGCCTTGTTGATCTTGCTGGCCGTGGTGTCCGTGAGGTCGATCTTCATGGCCTGCGCCAGCTCCGTCCGTCTCGTGCGAGCATCTCGTCCGCTTCCTTCGGCCCCCAGGTGCCCGCGGGGTACTGGGCCGGGGAGCCGTTCGTGTCCCAGAACCGCTCGATCGGGTCGAGGATCTTCCAGGACTCCTCGACCTCCTCCACACGCGGGAAGAGGTTGGCGTCGCCGAGCAGGACGTCGAGGATCAGGCGCTCGTACGCCTCGGGGCTGGACTCGGTGAACGACTCGCCGTACGCGAAGTCCATCGTCACATCGCGCAGTTCCATCGAGGTGCCGGGCACCTTCGAGCCGAACCGCATGGTCACGCCCTCGTCCGGCTGCACGCGGATGACCAGGGCGTTCTGGCCCAGCTCCTCCGTGGCCGTGGAGTCGAACGGCGAGTGCGGGGCGCGCTGGAAGACGACCGCGATCTCGGTGACCCGGCGGCCCAGCCGCTTGCCGGTGCGCAGGTAGAACGGGACGCCCGCCCAGCGGCGGTTGTCGATCTCCAGTCTGATCGCGGCGTACGTGTCGGTCTTCGACGCGGGGTCGATGCCCTCCTCCTGGAGGTAGCCGACGGCCTTCGCCCCGCCCTGCCAGCCGGCCGTGTACTGGGCGCGCACGGTGTGCCGGCCCAGGTCGTCGGGCACCTTGACGGCCTTGAAGACCTTCAGCTTCTCGGTGACCAGGGAAGCGGCGTCGAAGGAGACGGGCTCCTCCATCGCGGTCAGCGCGAGCAGCTGGAGCAGGTGGTTCTGGATCACGTCACGGGCGGCGCCGATGCCGTCGTAGTAGCCGGCGCGGCCGCCGATGCCGATGTCCTCGGCCATCGTGATCTGCACGTGGTCGACGAAGGACCGGTTCCAGACGGGCTCGAAGAGGGTGTTGGCGAAGCGCAGTGCCAGGATGTTCTGGACGGTCTCCTTGCCCAGGTAGTGGTCGATCCGGAAGACCTCGTCCGGGGCGAACACCTCGTGCACGATGGTGTTGAGCTCGCGTGCGCTGGCGAGGTCGTGGCCGAAGGGCTTCTCGATGACGGCGCGCCGCCAGGAGCCGTGGGGCGCATCGGAGAGCCCGTGGTCCTTGAGCTGCTGGACGACCTTGGGGAAGAACTTCGGCGGCACCGAGAGGTAGAAGGCGAAGTTGCCGCCCGTGCCCTGCGCCTTGTCCAGGTCCTCGACCGCCGCCCTCAGCCGCTCGAAGGCGGCGTCGTCGTCGAAGTCTCCCTGGACGAACCGCATTCCTTCGGCCAGCTGCTGCCACACCTCCTCGCGGAACGGTGTGCGCGCGTGCTCCATGACGGCGTCGTGGACCTCCTGCGCGAAGTCCTGGTCGGCCCAGTCCCGCCGGGCGAAGCCGATGAGCGAGAAGCCCGGCGGCAGCAGCCCCCGGTTGGCGAGGTCGTAGAGGGCGGGCATCAGCTTCTTGCGGGACAGGTCCCCGGTGACTCCGAAGATCACGAGTCCGGAGGGCCCGGCGATACGGGGCAGCCGCCGGTCGAGCGGGTCCCGCAGCGGATTCGCCCAGCCGCTGTTCTCTGACATGAGGGTCAGGCCTCCTTGAGCGAACGGCTTCGAGTGCGTCCGTTCCGAGGATCGCATCTCACTCGATCTTGTGCGGCCACATCAGCGCGGCGACGCGTCGATCCATTCCCGTGCGGCCCGAACGGCGGCAGACGCGGCGCGCCGTCCGCACCGGGCCACCGACCCCGCCCGCCCGCCCGCCACGGCGCTCTTGTGCCTGGGCCCGGTTGTACCGAACAGTACGTCCCATGGCGACAGTTGTGCTGGTGGGGACCCTGGACACCAAGGGTGAGGAGTACGGCTGGCTGCGCGAGCGGCTGCTCGGCGGCGGGGTCGACGTGGTGGTGGTCGACACCGGAGTGATCGGTCAGCCGCACTTCACCGCGGACGTCCCCCGCGAGGAGGTGGCGCGCGGCGCCGGGACGGACCTGGCCGAACTCCGCGCGCAGGGGGACCGGGGCACGGCGGTGACGGCGATGGCCCGCGGGGCGGCCGAGGCCGTCGCGCGGCTGTACGGGGAGGGCCGGCTGCACTGCGTCCTGGCGATGGGCGGCAGCGGCGGCACCTCCATCGCGACCCGTGCGATGCGCGGGCTCCCGCTGGGCGTACCGAAGTTGATGGTCTCCTCGATGGCGGCGGGCGACGTGTCGCCGTACGTGGGGTCCACGGACATCACGATGATGCACAGCGTCGTCGACATCGCCGGGATCAACTCCGTCTCCGCCCCGGTCCTCGCGAACGCGGCCGACGCGGCGGCGGGCATGGCGAAGGGCTTCGCGGCCGGGCGCCGGGCGCTGCGCCCCACCGATCTGGCCGCGGGCGAGCGGCCGCTGGTGGCGACGAGCATGGCGGGCGTGACGACGGCCGGCGTCGACGCGGCCCGGGCCCGGCTGACCGAACTGGGCTACGAGGTCCTGGTGTTCCACGTCAGCGGGCCGGGTGGGCGGACCCTGGAGTCGCTGGCCGGGCAGGGACTGTTCGCCGGCGTGCTCGACCTGACGCTGAGCGAAGTCGCGGACGACCTGGCCGGCGGCATCCTGTCGGCGGGACCGGACCGGCTCACCGCCGCGGGGCGCCACGGTGTGCCGCAGGTGGTGAGCCTGGGGGCGCTGGACATGCTGAAGTTCGGCCCGCCGGACACGCTCCCGGCCGCGATGCGGGGCCGTCACGTCCTGGTGCACAATCCGTCGATCACGGTGGTGCGCACGACGGCGGAGGAGTGCGCCGAACTGGGCCGGCGGATCGCCGCGAAGCTGCGTGCGGCCACGGGCCCGGCCGAGGTGTGCGTACCGTTGCGCGGCCTGTCGACGCTGGGCGTCCCGGGCGGCCCGTACCACGACCCGGCGGCGGACGCGGCCCTGTTCGACGCGCTGCGGGAGGGACTGCGGGGCAGCGCGGTCACGGTGACCGACATCGACGCGGACATCAACGACGCGTTCTTCGGCCGGGCGACGGCGGAACGCCTGCACCGGATGATCACCGCTCGCGCGGCCGCCCCCGCCTGACGCCGGCCGCATGGGCCTCGGTGCGCCCGCGCTACGGACCGCCGGGCGGGTCGAGCGGGGCGTCGAGCAGAGCGGTGAGGTCGCGGACGAAGGCGGCCGTGCGGTCGCTGTCCGGGCCGCCGAGCGGGGCGAGGAGCTTGCCGATCAGGTCCTGGACGACCACGAGGGCGCGGCCGGTGACGTCCCGTCCGCGTTCGGTGAGCGAGAGGCGTACGGCGCGGCTGTCGGCGGTGTCCCGGACCCGCTCGATCAGCCCGTCGGCCTCCAGGGCGCGGGCGAGCTTGGACACGTAGAGCGCTTCGAGGCCGGTGTGGTCGGCGAGTTCGCGCTGGCTCGGGCGTACGCCGGACCGGTCGAGGCCGTGCAGGGTCGCCATCAGCGAGTACTGGGCGTGGGTCAGGCCCACCGGCGCGAGCGCCCGGTCGACGGCGACGCGCCACTTCATCGACAGCCGCCACACCAGGAAGCCGGGCGTCGGACCCGTGGATGCCTTGCTCATACCGGGCACTGTACATGGCTACTATCAGTGTCCCGTCCGCTCACGGGCGCAGGTGCGGCGGCAGCAGCTGCTCCGTCCACAGCGTCTTGCCGGACGCGGTGTACCTGCTCCCCCACCGGTGCGCGAGCTGGGCGATCAGGAAGAGGCCGCGGCCGCCCTCGTCGGTGAGGCGCGCCCGGCGCAGATGCGGCTGTGTCTGGCTGGGGTCGGACACCTCGCACACCAGCCGCTGGTCCCTGATGAGCCGGACACCGACCGGCCCGCCCGCGTACCGGATGGCGTTGGTGAGCAGCTCGCTGACGATCAGTTCGGTGGTGAACACGAGGTCGTCGAGCCCCCACCCGGTCAGCCGGCGGGCGACCTCGGCCCGCGCGTCCGCCACGATCTTCACGTCCGCCGGGAACTCCCAGGTGGCGACCGCTTCTTCGGGCGTGACGGCCACCCGGGCCAGCAGCAGCGCGGCGTCGTGGTCCGGAGGCTCGGCCAGGAACGGCACGAGCATCTCCCGGCCGATCTCGGGGACCGGCCGGGCCCCGCCGCCGACGGCCTCCTCGCCCAGATACGTGGTCACACGGCCCGCGCCACCCGCCTCGGCGGACAGCGATCCGGCGGTGAACGCCAGCAGGTCGCCCGGCCGGAGCTCCACCTCCACCGGTTCGAAGGGCGCGCCCTCCCTGCCCAGAGCGGGGCCGGCCGGCAGCACGACCGGCGCGGCGCCTCCGGCGGCCCGGGCCAGCACGGGCGGTGCGTGACCGGCGCTGGCCATCCTGCACCGTGCGCTGACCGGGTCGTAGACGGCGTACACACAGCTCGCCCCGCGGACCGTGCCCTCGGCGCCGCCCGGCTGTTCGTCCTCCGCGAGCCGCACCACGAGATCGTCGAGGTGGGTCAGCAGCTCGTCCGGCGGCGGGTCGAGATCGCTGAGCGTGCGCACGGCGGTCCGCAGACTGCCCATCGCGGCGGCCGCGTTGAGACCGTGCCCGCGCACATGGCCGGCGACGAAGGCGACCCGCGACGACGAGAGCGTGATCACGTCGAACCAGCTGCCGCCGGTGCCCGCGAGCGTCCTGCCGGGCACGTAGATCCCCGCCGTCTCCGCCGCGGTCACCTTCAGCAGAGGGCGCGGCAGCAGACTGCGCTGCAGGGTCTCCGCGGTGCGCCGTTCACGGGTGTACCGGCGGGCGTTGTCGACGGCGAGCGCGGCCCTGGAGCCGATGTCCTCCGCGACGGCGGCGTCCTGCGCGTCGAACGGGGCCCGGTCGCCGCTCCGCCACACCGAGACCGCTCCGAGGACGTGCCCGCGGGCCTGCAGCGGCACGACCATGTACGAGGCGGCGCGGTCGGTCAGCACGAGACGCACCCGGTCGGGGTCGTCGGCGATCCTGGGCCGCAGCTCGTCCAGGTCGGCGACGATGACGGCCGACCCGAGCCGCAGCCGGTCGCTCTCGTAGCCCCGTACGCGGATGACGGAGCCGGGCGGGTACAGCTCGTCGGGCCACCCGCCGTCGGCCGCGACGGCCGAGACCCGGCGCAGCGGCGCCCCCGTCGCGAAGGCGCCCGGTTCGTCGCCCACCAGCACGGCTTCCGTGAGGTCCACGGCGGCCAGGTCGGCGAACGCCGGGACCAGCAGGTCGGCCAGCACCTGCGCGTTGCGCGAGACCTCCAGGGACCGGCCGAGCGCGGAGGCCGCCGTGCCGACGAGTGCCGCGCGCCTGCGGGAGCGTTCGTGCTCGGTCACGTCGGTGAACGTCACGGCGACACCGCGTACGGCTCCCTTGGCGCCCGACAGCCGGAGCGCGGACAGCGAGATGACCCGCTCGCGTTCGGGGGCCCTGGCGAGCCGTGCCGGGGTGACGAAGTCGATGAGCGGCTCGCCCGTCGTGGCGACACGGCGAAGCCGGGCCTCGACGACCGCCGCGTCCTCGGGGACCAGCAGCTCCCCGATCCGCAGCCCGAGGGCACCGCCGGAGGGGTCGCGCCGCGCCGCCCCGGGGCGCACGTCCCCGGGCAGCGGATTGATGCGCGTCAGGCGCAGCTCCGGGTCGTGGATGGCGAGCCCGATGCCCGTCTGCGAGAACAGCGCGCCGACGAGGGCCTCGTTCTCCTCCCGCCGGTCGACGTGTTCCGCGGCCGTGATCCGCAGCAGGAACCGCGCGGGCAGCGTGCCGTCGATCGGCAGCAGATCCAGCTGCACGGGCACCGGACCGCCGGGCCCGCGCAGCGATGCGCGCAGCGAGCGAGGACGGTCGTCGGGCGCGAGGCCCCGCAGCCGTGGCCAGTCGCCGGGTTCGGCGAAGAGCGCGCCGACGTCGCGACCGCCGATCCCGGCGGCGGGGGCTCCGAGCAGCTCGGCGGCGGCTCCGGTGCAGGCGAGCACCGTACCGGCGTCGTCGAGCACGAGGAGGGCGCCGTCCTCCGGGCGGTCCGGACCGCTGCCGGGAACATGGCCGCTGGTGCTCACTCGTCGATCACTCCCAGGGGGCGCTCCCGTGATCCGTCGGTCCCTGCCCGGCGCCGGTCCGCGCCCGGCATCGGCCGGTGTCCCGTCCCGCCGGCGTCCGGCGACGGCTGTGCGCTCGGCCCCCGCGCCTCTCATTGAACTCCACCGGGCCCGCTGCCGCTCGGCGAACCGGTGAACGGGCCGGCACCGACCGGGCCCTCGGTCGGCCCTGCGCCGCGTCACGTGACGCCAACTCGCCTCGGCGGAGCACCACATGGGGCGCCGAGCGCGGCAGAAAAGCGGCGTGACAGGGGCCCGGGAGCCGATTTACGCTCATGTGTACGGCATCGCGTGTCGGTCACCGACCGGGTGAGGCATGGAGGTGCCCGTGAGTTTGCCCGACGGAGGCAATCCACGGTGTCAGTAGAGTTCAACCACACCATCGTGTTCGCCAAGGACAACCGCGAGTCGGCCGCGTTCCTCGCCCATGTCCTCGGGCTCGAAGTCGGGCAGGAGTGGGGCCCGTTCATCCCCCTCGCCCTCAGCAACGGCGTCACCCTCGACTTCGCGACGCTCGGTGACGAAGTCCCCCTGCAGCACTACGCGTTCCTGGTCTCGGAGGACGAGTTCGACGGGATCTTCCGGCGCATCGAGGAAGCGGGCGTCACGTACTTCGCCGATCCGCACGGCAAGCGGCCGGGTGAGATCAACCGCAACGACGGCGGGCGGGGCATGTACTTCCACGATCCGGCAGGGCACGGCATGGAGGTCATCACCCGGCCGTACGGGAGCGGCGGGAGCTGAGCCCGCGGGCCGGCGGCCCGCAGGGATCGCGTAGTGCTCCGACAGGGGCGGGGACCGTGTCCCCGCCCCTTTACGCCGCCCCGCTGCCCGAGGATCCGGGACCCGTTCGCCCCGACGGCCCATCGGGGGCCGACCCCCGATGGCGCAGTGCGGGGAACTGCGCACTAGATGTAACAAGTGCGCGCCCCGTCATGAGGACGCGCCCGCTCATGAGCACAAGGCAGCACGAGACAGACACGGTGGACGCCTACCGGTTGTTCCACGAACGGAGCCCGCGCCATGCCCCCCGACGCCTTCACCCCGGATCCGGCCGACCGCATGAACCAGCCCGCACGGCCCGCGCCGGCGGCGCGGGCCGTGCGGAGCCCGGACGAACTCGCCGAGGGCGGGAAGGAATCCCCGGCCGTCCTCGCCGTACAGGCCGAGCGGCCGAAACGGTCGAAGCGGCCGCGGGAGCGGAAGGAGTCGCCGGAGCCCTCGACGTGGCCGACGGCGGCGCTGGACACCGCGCTCGCGGCGGGGCCGAGCAGTCACACCGTCTCCCCCGCGCTGCGTTCTGCGCTGCGCTGGCCCGCGGCGGTCCTGCTGTTCGTCTGCGGCCTCCTCCATCTGCCGACCGACCTCGCGGGACTGCGGTCGGGCGGCTACGCGGAGACACTGTCCGTGGCCGTCATGGTGCTCTGCCTGGTGTGCGCCGTATGGCTCGCCATGCGGGACACAGTGGTCGTCTCGGCCGCGGCGGCGGGACTGGCCGTGGGCGTCGTCGCGCTCCACGCTCTGGCGAGTGCGGGCGCGGTCGACCTGCTGCACAGCAGCCTCGGCGAGTCGTTCACCTCGGCGAGGGCCGCGTCCGTGCTCAGCGCGGTGGCAGCGGCGCTCCTGACCGGCTCGGCGCTGGTGCGCCGCACACGGGCGGCGGGAGCGGCGCACAGCACCTGACAGCCCCGGACCGGACCGTCCGGTTCGGCCAGCAGCCTCGCTGCCCGGGCGCACGCGTGCCCCGACGTCCGGAGAGCGGCCGCCACGGGCGGCGGCCCGGCCTCGGCGATCAATGCGTCGAAGCTCCGCGGCATACCGCGCATGACCGGCGTCCCGGCGGGTACTGCGCACTGCTCCCGGCTGCGGCGCGCCCGCCAGATACGGCAGGGTGTTTCGTGTGGGTTTGTCGCCCACGGGTATGGGCCGGGCAGAGAACGAAGGCACGTTAAGGAGGTGCGCTCTCCATGGAGCGTGGCAGCAACCGCGTGAGCCCGCGCAAGGACGACGAGATGAAGCACGAGGTGCAGGACTACCTGCGGTCCCGGCAGCAGCACACACGCATCGAGCAGGCGAACGACCCGGAGCCGGGTGCGGACGACGCCCAGCCCGGCGGGTCCGAGGGCGTCGGCGGGTCCGAAGGCGCCGGCGGCCCCGGCTCCCGGCGTATGCGCGAGCGCTGAGGCGGACGGCGAGCCGGCAGGGGGCGGGCCCGGGCGGCCGGGCTCACTCCCTGCCCGCCGTCGGACGCCCCACGTCCTGCAACGCCTGGCGGGCCCGGTGGCGCGCCGACGAAGCCGCGAGGTCCGCGGCACGGGCGCGGTCGCGGGCCCGGCGGGCCTCCTTCTCGGCGGCACGCAGGTCAGACCTGGCCTCTTTCAGCTCTTCGGTCAGCGCGTCGACCCGTTCGGCGGCCTCGTCGGCCCGCGCGTCGGCGCGCTCGCTCTCCTCGGCGGCCCGGGCGTGCTCCGCCTCGCGGTCGCGTGCCTCCTCCTCGGCCGATGCGGCCGCCCGCCGGGCCTGCTCCCGCTCCTTGCGGCGGGCCTGCTCCTGCTCCGCCCGGCGGGCCTCGTCCCGCTCCGCGCGCCGCTCTCGTCCACGTTGGCCCGCCGCGCGTTCCGGGCCCTCGGCCTGTGGCCTCCCGCCCGGCCGGGACGCGGGGGTGCGACCCGCCACGACGCCGGGGTCCGCCACCGCAGCCGTGAACCCCACGGGAGGGGTCAGCGGCCGGTCGAGGTGGCCCGCCGCCCACTCCTCGGCCGCCGCCGGGTCGGCGAGCACGGCGTGCAGGGTGCCCTCGATCTCCCGCAGGGCGGTCTCCCCCACCTGCTGCCCCTCCGCCGCGGCCAGGTCGCGTGCCTCGCGCGCGAGTGCGGAGACCAGGAGGTGCTGCTGCCGGCTCAGCTCGCGCAGCTGCTCGCCGTCGAGGCCGCGGTGGGCACTGCGCAGACCTTCGCCGAGGGCCAGCAGCGGCCGGACCCGTTCCGGGGCGCGGCGCACGAGGAGGTTGCCCGCCCACGCCGATACGGTGGGGCGCCGCAGTGCCTTGACGCGCTCCGCGAGGCCGGGGTCCCCCGCTCTGCGGGCCTCGGCCGCGCGCGCGTTGCGCGCAGCGGTGAAGTCCTGCGGGCGCAGCCCGTACAGCTCGTCGAGGATGCCTTCCAGGTCCACGGTCCTCCTTGCGGCCCGTCGCCCCGGCACTCGGCGGGGAGGGCCCGTGACCAGGATGGCTCACGACCTCGGTTCGCCGTACCAGCGCCATGCGGTGCGGCGCCGCCGCCCCGGGAGATCGCCGCGCCCGGTGGCCCACAGCAGCGTGGGCCAGGGCTCCGCGCCGCCCGGCACGTCGGGGAACGGCCGCGTCAGCACCCCCGCGCACAGTCCGTCCGGCGGCGCCCAGCGCAGCCCGAGCCCCAGCGCCACGTCGTGCGTGTGGACCAGGGTCTCGACGACGCCCATGGCGGCGAAGCCCTCGGCGTCGGAGTTCCCGAAGACGTGGTGCGAGCGGAGTCCGGGCGGCGCCGTGCGCACCATGGCGGTGAGCAGGGCCCCGCACGACTCCAGGACCTCCAGCAGCCCCGCCGCTCCCTCCCCGCGGTCCACGTGCACGGTGTTGCGGGGGCCGCCCGGCCTGCGGCTGTCGTGGACGAAGGGCACGACGCGGTCCGGGGAGGGATGGCGCGGGCCGAGTTGGACGGCGTAGGCGAACAGGTCGTCGGCGAGGTGCTCGACGGTCTCCCAGCAGTCCCACTCGAGAGTCCCCGCCCCCGCGTCCCACGCGGCGCCGGGCGGCGCGGAGCCCAGGAGATCGAGGCAGAGACACACGGCGCGGTCGACCTCGTCCGCCGTCACGGCGGAGGGGGCCCTGTTCTCGGCTGAAGGGGACATGCCGGGACCGTATCCCGGGCGGACGGGTCGCGGTCCACCCGATACCGCTCCACGCGGCCTCGGCCGTCGCCGTCAGGAGAGGGGGCGCAGGACGCAGCGGGCCGGCCCGGCGGCGCGCAGGGTGATCCCGGTGCCGACGGGCACCGTCTCGTCCTTCGCAGTCAGTTCGTACTCCCCGAGGATCATCGCGAGCGCGAGCACGGACTCCAGCATGGAGAAGTGCTGGCCGATGCAGGCGCGCGGCCCGCCGCCGAACGGGAACCAGGCGTAGCGGGGCCGTTCCTTCTCCCGCTCGGGCGTGAAGCGCTCGGGGTCGAAGCGCTCGGGCTCCTCCCAGTACCGCGGGTGGCGGTGCGTCACCCAGGGGGCGACGAGCACGTCGGCGCCCGCCGGGACGGTGTGACCGCCGATCTCGGTGGCGGCGACGGCGCGGCGGCCGATGACCGGGCCCGCCGGGTAGAGCCGCATGGTCTCCTTGAGCACCTTGGTCACGTACGGCAGGGAGTCGAGGTCCGCCGCGCCCGGTACGCGACCGGCGAGGACGCTCGCCGCCTCGGCCCTGGCCCGCTCCTGCTGCTCGGGGTGACGGGCGAGCAGATGCAGCGCGAAGCCGAGCGAGGTCGCCGTCGTCTCGTGGCCCGCGAGCAGGAAGATCAGCACCTGGTCGCGGATCTCGGCGGCGTCGAAGCTGCCGTCCTCCTCGCTCTGCGCCGCCGCGAGCAGCGTGAGCAGGTCGTCGCCGGTCGCCGCGTCCCCCTCCGCGCGCCGCTTCTCGATGATGCGGTCGCACACCGCGTACAGCTCGTCGGTCGCGGCCGCGGCGCGGCGGTTGCCCGGAGTGGGCCAGTCGCGCGGGACGTTGACGGGCGAGTAGCCCCGGCGCAGGACGTAGTCGCCGATGACGGGGAAGCAGCGCTCGACGACGGCGACGGCCGACTCGACGTCCGTGCCGAAGAGGATGCGCGCGACCGCGCGCAGGGTCAGGCCCGTCATCTCGGCGACGACGTCCACGGTCCGGGCCGGGGCGCCGCGCCAGGCGGCGAGCATCGACGCCGTCTCGGCGGTGACGGCCTCGGCGTAGCCGTCGACGCGGTGCCGGGTGAACAGCGGCTGCACCAGACGGCGCTGGCGCAGGTAGTCGGCGTCCTGGCTGGTCAGCAGGCCGTTGCCGAAGGACTCGCGGACCTCCTGGTAGAAGGCGTTGTCCTTGCGGAAGTTGGCCGCGTCGGTGGCGAGCACCTGCTGCGCGCCCTCGGCGGAGAACACGGCGTACAGCTCTGCCCGCAGTCCGGGCGGCCCCGCGGTGAGGCGGACGACGTCCCCGTGCTCGCGCCGGGCCGCGAGGAAGGTGCCGAGGGAGTCCCGCTTGAGGTCGAGCATCGACCCGAGCAGCGGCAGCCCCGCCGGACCGGGTACCCGTGCGGCAGTGGTGGTCATGGTCCCCCCAGGTCGGCGGCGGCGTCGCACATCGTTCTGAACGCCCATTGTGTCAAAGGGCGTTGGGCGGGGGGCACGCCCGGCCACCACCGACGCGGTCAGGCTCCGTCGGCCGCCGCGCGCAGTGCCGCCACGTCCAGCTTGCCCATCCCGAGCATGGCCTTCATCGCGCGCTGGGCGCGCCCGGCGTCGGGGTCCTTCAGCAGCTCCTCCAGCACGGCAGGCACCACCTGCCACGACAGTCCGTACTTGTCCTTGAGCCATCCGCACGGGCCCTCCTGCCCGCCCTCGGACAGCTTGCTCCAGTAGTAGTCGACCTCCTCCTGGTCGGCGCAGTCGATGAGGAAGGACACCGCCTCGTCGAAGGTGAACTCGGGTCCGCCGTTGATCGCGGTGTAGGGCTGGCCGTCGAGCACGAAGTCCACGGTCAGCACGGTCCCGGCCGGGCGCGGGCCCGCCTCGCCGTAGTAGGAGACGTTGGTGATCTTGGAGTTGGGGAAGACCGAGACGTAGAACTCGGCGGCCTCCTTGCCCTGCGTGTCGAACCAGAGATTGGGCGTGATCCTGGGCATGTCGTTCTCCTGACCTGGTGGGGCGGACGGGTCTCTGCCGGTTCAGACCGCCCGGCCGTCCGGAATTCATCGCCGCCCGCCTCCGGACTTTCCCGGAGGGCCACCGAGTGCGCGGCCCGGGGTCCCGGCGGAGGATGGAAGCGATGACCGGTTCCGTGACGCTGATCAGTGAGAGCCCGGAGGACCCGTTCTCGCTGGGTCGGGCCGTCTCCGTGGTGCTGGATCCGCACGGGCGGGTCACCGGCTGGAGCGAGCGCGCGGCGGCGCTGCTCGGATACTCGGCCCGCGAGGCCCTCGGCCGGAAGGCCACCGAGCTGCTGGTGGACCCCCAGGACGAGGGGGTCGTCCTGAAGGCCGCGGCGGCGTGCGGGCGGGACCGGGGCTGGTTCGGGGTGGTGCCCGTACGCGTCAAACAGGGGCGCACCCTCGGTTTCGGGGTCCGCGCCCGGCTCGTGACGCGGGACGACGGGGAGACGGAGTGGTTCCTGGTCGGTGCCCCGGCGGCCGAGGTCGTCCAGTGGGAGATCGACCGCTCGGTGATGGACGGCCTGTTCCGCAGGTCCCCTATCGGGCTCGCTGTCCACGACACCGATCTGAGCATCCTGCGCGTCAACCGGGCGATCGCCCGTCTCGGTGGCTTCGAGGCGGAGCAGGCGCGCGGGTTCCGGATCGGTGACTTCCTCGTACGGGTGGACGCGGACACCGTGGAGGACCGGCTGCGGGAGGTGCTGGACACCGGGGAGCCGCTGATCTTCACCGAGCAGTCCTGCCGGCTGCTCGCCGCGCCCGCCACGGAACGGTTCGTCGACGTGTCCGCGTACCGGCTGGAGGACTCCACCGGCCGGGTGCTCGGAGTGACGCAGCTGGTCGAGGACGTCACCGAGCGGCACCGGGCCCGGCGCAGGCTGGCACTGCTCAGCGCCGCGGGCGCCGGGATCGGCACGACGCTGGACGTGGGGACGACCGCCTCCGAGCTCGCGGAGGCGGCCGTGCCGGGACTGGCCGACTGCGTCTCGGTCGACCTCCTGGAACAGGTCAGCCGGGGCGAGGAGCCGGTTCCGGACAGCAGGGGAGACGCGGTGCGCAGGACGGCGATGCACAGCATCGCACTCGAATCCGAACGGATCATGTTCCCGGTGGGCACACTCACCACCTTCGCTCCCGGCACACCGCAGGCGCGCTGTCTGTCCGGACGGCGTCCCGTCCTCGAGCCCTTCGTCGACCTGCCGAAGGCGCTCGCGGGTCTGGACCGCGCGGAGGCCGCGGAACTGCGGGGGGTGCATTCGCTGATGGTCGTGCCCCTGACCGCGCGCGGTCTCGTGCTGGGATGCATGAGCCTGTGGCGCTCCCGGCTGCCCGAACCGTTCGAGGAGGACGACCTCACGCTCGCGGGCGAACTGGCCGCGCGGGCCGCCGTGTCCATCGACAACGCACGGCGGTTCACGCAGCAGCGCAGGACGGCGCTGGCGCTGCAGAGAAGGCTGCTGCCGCGGGAACTGCCGGAGCATCCCGCGGTCCTCGTCGCCCATCGCTACCTGCCGGCCGGCGGTGCGGCGGGGGTCGGCGGCGACTGGTTCGACGTGGTCCCCCTGTCCGGGGCCCGGGTCGCCCTCGTCATCGGCGACGTCGTGGGGCACGGCATCAACGCGGCCGCGACCATGGGGCGTCTGCGCACCGCGGTGCACACCCTGGCCGACCTGGACCTCGAACCGGACGAGGTCCTCTCCCACCTCGACGACCTCGTCACCCGTCTCGCCGGCGAGCAGGAGCCCGACGACGAGGGAACCCCCGGCGAGCAGGTGGTGGGGGCGACCTGCCTGTACGCGGTGTACGACCCGGTGGCCCGGCAGTGCTGCATCGCGCGGGCCGGGCACCCGCCGCCCGCGGTGGTGACCCCGGACGGCGTCGTGAGCGTCCCGGACCTGCCCGCCGGGCCGCCCCTGGGCCTCGGCGGACTGCCGTTCGAGACCGCGGAACTGACGCTGCCGGAGGGCAGCGTGATCGCGCTCTACACCAACGGTCTCGTCGAGGGCGAGGAGCACGACATGGAGGACGGGATCGCCCGCCTGTGCACCGTGCTCGGCGGGTCCGGTTCGCGGCAGCTGGACGAGATGGCCGAGGACGTCGTCGACGCGCTCCTGCCCACCCGGCCGAGTGACGACGTGGCGCTCCTGCTGGCACGGACGAGCAGGCTGGCGCCGGAACTCGTCGCCACGTGGGAGCTGACCGCGGAGGCCACCGCGCCCTCGAAGGCCCGTCGGCTGACGGCCGAACAGCTGGCCGCTTGGGGGCTGGACGAGCTGGTGTTCACCACCGAGCTGATCGTCAGCGAGCTCGTGACCAACGCGTACCGCTACGCCGGGGGCCCGGTGACCCTGCGGCTGATCCACCATCACCGGCTGATCTGCGAGGTCACCGACCCGAGCAGCACCTCTCCGCACCTGCGGCGTGCCCGCTCCACCGACGAGGGCGGACGCGGGCTGCTGCTCGTCGCCCAGCTGACGGAGCACTGGGGAACGCGGCACGCGCGGGAGGGCAAGACGGTGTGGACGGAGCAGCTGCTCCCGCCGACGCCGGGGAGCCCGGTGGTGTGACCGGGACCGGCGCGCGGCGCCCCGGCGGCCGAGGCGGCACGCCCACGGACGCGCACGCGGTGCCGTCGGCCATCGGGCGGCCGCACGACACGCTTCAGGCCCCGGCCCCCGGGGCGGCCTCGGAGACGACACCCGACCGTCAGGCCGGGGCCGGGGCAGCGGCCGCCGGAGGCGCCACCGAGGCGGGAGGGGCGACCGACGACGCCGCGGGCGTGACCGCCGCTGTGACGGCGTCCGCGCGGCGGGCGAAGACCCGCAGGCCGGAGCCGTCCGTACCGGCCTTGAGCAGGCGCCTGGCCGATGCCACCGTGGCCACCGCCGACAGCGTCATACCCGCCTGGCCGCACTGCCGGTGCACCCGCAGCACGGCGCTGAGCGCCGCCGCACTCACCACCGACGTCCGGAGCTCGATCACCACGGCCCGCGGCAGATAGGACCGGACGACCTCCGCGAGCTGCTGCGTCACCGTGGCACGGTCACTGATCATGACGTCGCCGTGGAGCGTGACGACCAGTACGCCACGGTCGAGCGTGTGGGTGAGCACCATGAGCCATCCGATCCGGGGAATTTTAGGGATTTGCCTCATTTAGGGGCCCGGCGGTCGCCGCCGCAACACGCCACACCACAACCGGGGGAACGACCCCTCGCCCACACTTTCCGACCAGCGCTTTTCCTCGGATGGTGCGGCTCGTGTCCTTGACCCGGATCACCGCGCCGTTGACATCGCAGTTCGCCCCGGTTTCTCCTCTTCGTTTCCGGACCGTGATCCTCAAGTTCAGCTCAGATGTGGTGACGAACCGCCGCGCCCTTCCTTAGGGTCCTCACAATCGAGAACGGTGGAGCAGGGGACCACGGTCTCGGTGCGGGAGCAACGCCGTCCCCAGGCGTCATCCGCTCCCCCGGATCGTTGGAACAGAGGATGTCGCACCATGAAGTCCCGCAAGTCGGCCACGTTCGCGGCGATCACCGTGATCGCGGTCGCTCTCACCGCCACCTCCTGCAGCGGCGAGTCGAGTTCCGCCGGTGACGCCCCGTCGGGCGGCCCGAGCTCTATGGACCGGCCCGAGCTCCCCACCTACAAGGTCGCGACGGACGTCGCGTTCGACTCCCCGACCCTGGCCAGGGCTCAGAAGGCGGGCAAGCTCGTGATCGGGGTCGCGGACGACCAGCCCTTCCTGGGCTACCAGGACAAGGACGGCCAGCGGTCGGGTTTCGACATCGAGATCGCCAAGATGGTCGCCGCGGACCTCGGCTTCGCGCCCCGGCTGATCCAGTTCAAGACGATCGACACCCGCAGCCGTGAAGCGGCCATCGCCAACGGCGACGTCGACCTGTACGTCGGCACGTACACGATCAACGACGAGCGCAAGAAGAAGGTCGGCTTCGCGGGGCCGTACTACATGGCCGGCGCCGACCTGCTGGTCCGCGAGGACGACGGCACCATCGGCGGCCCGTACTCCTTGCAGGGCAAGACGGTCTGCGCGGTGCAGGGCGCGACGGCCCTGCGCGAGATCCAGAAGCCCGAGTACAACACGCGGACGGTCGCGGCCGACAAGGACGCCGAGTGCGTCGAGCGGCTGCTCGCCGGCGACGTCGACGCCGTGACCACGGACGACGCCATCCTGATGGGATACGCGGCCCAGGCGCCGGACAAACTGAAGGTCGTCGGCAACCCGTTCACCGAGGAGCCGTACGGCATCGGTATGGACAAGGACGACGCGGCGCTGCGCGAGGCGGTGACGGACGCGATCGAGGAGCACGACGCCAACGGCGACCACGAGAAGGCGTACGACGCGACGCTCGGTCTGTCCGGCTCGAAGTACGGCGGCGCGCCGCTCGTCGAGCGTTACTGACATACGTCACGAAGGGGCGGCCACCCGGTCATCGGGCGGCCGCCCCTTCGTCGTGCGGTCGTGCTTCGCGGCGCGGGGAGCCCCGGCCGCTTCGCAGGCACACGGCCGCCCGCACCCGGCAACGGGTCCGCCCCGGCCGGGCGTGGCGCCGGCCGGGGCGGATGGGGTGCGTCGGCGTCAGCCGAGGGTGGCGAGCGCCTGGTTGAAGGTCGCCGAGGGACGCATGACGGTCGCGGCCTTGGCCGGGTCGGGCTGGTAGTAGCCGCCGATGTCGGCCGGGGAGCCCTGGACGGCGATCAGCTCGTCGACGATCGTCCGCTCCTGCTCGCCCAGCGTCTTGGCCAGGGGCCCGAACGCCTCCGCGAGCTGCGCGTCGTCGGTCTGCCGGGCCAGCTCCTGGGCCCAGTACAGGGCCAGGTAGAAGTGGCTGCCGCGGTTGTCGATGCCGCCGAGCTTGCGGCTGGGCGACTTGTCCTCGTTGAGGAAGGTGCCGGTGGCGCGGTCCAGCGTGTCGGCGAGGACCTGGGCGCGCGCGTTGCCCGTGGTCGTCGCGAGGTGCTCGAAGCTGACCGCCAGCGCGAGGAACTCGCCCAGGCTGTCCCAGCGCAGGTAGTTCTCCTTGACGAGCTGCTGGACGTGCTTCGGGGCGGAGCCGCCGGCGCCCGTCTCGAAGAGGCCGCCGCCGTTCATCAGCGGGACGACCGACAGCATCTTGGCGCTGGTCCCCAGCTCCAGGATCGGGAAGAGGTCGGTCAGGTAGTCGCGCAGCACGTTGCCGGTGACGGAGATGGTGTTCTCGCCACGGCGGATGCGCTCGACGGAGAACTTGGTCGCCTCGACCGGGGACAGGATCCTGATGTCCAGACCCTCGGTGTCGTGCTCCTGCAGGTACGCCTTGACCTTCTCGATCAGCTGCGCGTCGTGGGCGCGGCCCTCGTCCAGCCAGAAGACGGCCGGGTCGCCGGTGGCGCGGGCGCGGGTGACGGCGAGCTTCACCCAGTCCTTGATCGGAGCGTCCTTGGTCTGGCACATGCGGAAGATGTCGCCCGCCCCGACGACCTGCTCCAGCACGGCGTTGCCGTCGGCGTCGACGACACGGACGGTGCCGGTGGCGGGGATCTCGAAGGTCTTGTCGTGGCTGCCGTACTCCTCGGCCTTCTGCGCCATCAGGCCGACGTTGGGCACGGAGCCCATGGTGGCCGGGTCGTAGGCGCCGTTGGCGCGGCAGTCCTCGATGACGGCCTGGTAGACGCCCGCGTAGCTGCTGTCCGGGAGGACGGCGAGGGTGTCGGCCTCCTGGCCGTCGGGGCCCCACATGTGGCCGGAGGTGCGGATCATGGCCGGCATGGAGGCGTCGACGATGACGTCGCTCGGAACGTGCAGGTTGGTGATGCCGCGGTCGGAGTCGACCATGGCGAGGGCCGGGCCCTCGGCGAGCTCGGCGTCGAAGGACGCCTTGATCTCGGCGCCCTCGGGCAGGGCCTCGAGGCCCTTGAAGATGCCGCCGAGGCCGTCGTTCGGGGTGAGGCCGGCCTTGGCGAGCGCCTCGCCGTACTGCGCGAAGGTCTTCGGGAAGAAGGCGCGTACGACGTGGCCGAAGACGATCGGGTCGGAGACCTTCATCATCGTGGCCTTCAGGTGCACGGAGAACAGCACGCCCTCCGCCTTGGCACGGGCGACCTGGGCGGTGAGGAACTCACGCAGGGCGGCCACGCGCATGACGGACGCGTCGATGACCTCGCCCGCGAGGACGGGGACCGACTCGCGCAGCACGGTGGTGGAGCCGTCGTCACCCTTGAGCTCGATGCGCAGGGTGCCGTCCTCGGCGACGACCGCGGACTTCTCGGTGGAGCGGAAGTCGTCGACGCCCATGGTGGCGACGTTCGTCTTCGAGTCGGAGGTCCACGCGCCCATGCGGTGCGGGTGCGCCTTGGCGTAGTTCTTGACCGAGGCGGGGGCGCGGCGGTCGGAGTTGCCCTCGCGCAGGACCGGGTTGACGGCGCTGCCCTTGACCTTGTCGTAGCGGGCGCGGATGTCGCGCTCCTCGTCGGTCTTCGGGTCGTCCGGGTAGTCCGGCAGCGCGTAGCCCTGCTCCTGGAGCTCGGCGACCGCGGCCTTCAGCTGCGGGATCGAGGCCGAGATGTTCGGCAGCTTGATGATGTTCGCACTGGGCGTCTTGGCCAGCTCGCCGAGCTCGGCGAGGGCGTCGTCGACGCGCTGTCCCTCTTCGAGGTACTCGGGGAACTGGGAGATGATCCGTCCCGCGAGCGAGATGTCACGGGTCTCCACGGTGACACCGGCCGTCGAGGCGTACGCCTGGACCACGGGCAGGAACGAGTACGTCGCCAGGGCGGGCGCCTCGTCAGTGTGCGTATAGATGATGGTCGAGTCAGTCACCGGGTGCTCCGCTCTCCACGTCTGCAACATTGCTCGACATCAAGATATCTCGTGATCGGCCCCTGATCGACAGGGGCCTCGTCACGGTCGTGATCGGCGCCCCGGAGGGAGCGATCCTGACCGCCCGCGACCAGGCGGGACGGCCATGGCGCGGCCCCTGGCAGTACTCGCGCCGGCTGGCGGCCGAACGCCCCGGTCTGATCGGCCTGCACACCGTGCCCGGCGC